>NZ_CP040735.1:1377500-1680632 GCF_030323845.1 Methanobacterium sp. CWC-01 | reverse complement strand
TATAGTATTGCATGTGATTTTACCATTAATAGCAGTGATTTGAAGCCTAAAAAAAAACATTCATCTTTTCTTTTTTTAATTTTCATCCACCTTAACCATGTATAGTGTGAGCATCCTAGAAACTAATTCTCTGAAGAAACTATCAATCTGAAGTCACACAACGTAGGATACTATTTTCATGTGAGACAGAAAAGTCTTATATTTAATTTTAATGGAGCTATAGGTCCAGTTCAATTGATGTAGAATTTAGGACTAATATGCGGAGGTTTGGGGGAAACTAAGCTCTGAAAACTAATATATTAACCCCATATAAAGTCTATTTTTTAGTTTCCCCACATCTCCAACTAAATAGGTAGGTAGATATGTCCAATAGAACATGCTTACTTGGCGATATGAGTATATAAACATATCGATATTCCTGATAAAACGAAACCTATCTCTGTAAAGATTCGTGAATCATTACCACTTTTACTTTTCTTGTTGAATTCCGGGTTTATACCATCATCACTCAACTTAGACCATTCCCATTGATGATGGTCACCTTTTTCGCTGGCCTTACAAAACATTTTCTTAGCTTCCTGAATGATTTCCATTTGATCCCTCCAACAATCCGGCCATCCAAATTATCCTTACTGGGCAGAGGATGATGTTAATGGTAGCCATGATTTGGGTTTGTAGTGATGTGGGTGGGGAGTACTAGGAAATCTTTAGAATTAAATTTGATCTTGCATTATTGGAGTCAAAATTTTCTTCATTTAAACTATCCTGACCTGTATCAGGGGGAGGGCAATATTTAGAATCAATCCGGGATGAATAGATAAAAGCTAAACAATTCTATGATAGATTAAAACTGAACAATTCTATGATAGATTAAAACTGAACAATTCTATGATAGATTAAAACTGAACAATTCTAAGGTTATTTTTTTTCACATTTAAAACATAATTTTGTCTTACGGTTAGTTTTAAAAACCTTTCCACATTTTTCACAGGTTACTTCTTTTATTAATGGTTTTCTTATTCTAAAAAGCTTGGCCCATCTAACGGAGCAATTATAAACATTAGATTGGATGGTTGCTTTTGCATTCCGGTCCAGAGCCTCTTCGGCATATTCCTTTTCGATCTGTTCACCATAATCTCTGGCCATAAGAACCTCCCCTATCCTATTCATTGATGCCATCCAAATATCTTAATTTACTGTTTTATACCTCTGACTACTATGAAAGAACCTTCACCATAGCCGCTCTTAACAGGCTCAGGGTGTTCTGATCGGTTTTGGTGGAAGAGGGTTTGTCTGAAATCTAAATCTCCGAAATGAACTTTTTTAAGTTGAGAAGTAACTTGTTTTACTGAAAAAAATGTTGCTTGGGCGTAAAACTTGCTTTCTGCTTTACGTTGTTCATAATATTTTCCCATTGGACTTTCAGCATCGATAAATCCTATTAAAATGTGGCCATTAGGCTTTAAAACCCTATAGGCTTCTTGGAGTGCCTTTTGAACATCATCTATAAAACAAATGGTAGTTACCATTAAAATAAAATCAAAACATGAATCCGGGAAGGGTAAGGATTCTGCAACTCCTTCGATAAATTTAATACCTCTCTTTTGAGCTATTTTTCCCATTTCCCGGGAGGGATCTATTCCCACTTTAATCTTTAGGGGTGCGGCGAAACGACCACTCCCTACACCAACTTCTAAGCCGTTTTCACTCTCTGGCAGTAGTTCTTTTATTGCTTGGAGTTCTGATTCATAGATAAACCTATTTTTATCAAACCATTCATCGTATCTTTGGGCGTATCTGTCAAAGGGCTTAAATGGCATTTTTTTCCACCTTCACTATGAGATGAACTGGAAGTATGAAAGGCACTCCCATCCTGGCCAGTCCAGACGACTGAGTTATATTGCTTCGTTAAACGATCCTATTCTTTACCATGGGGTGGGAATATTAGTAATTCCATCAGATTACTAATAAAGGTCCGGTAATGATAATTTTAATCTGCTTGGAATTCTTCGGGTATGTAGACTTCAGCATCTCCGGCAGAACAATATGGTATAGCTTCTAATAAATTACGTATCCGTTCGTAGGGTATTGATAAAAAGATAACATCTGGTTTAAAGGCTTGATGACTTCTTGCCGTCCAGTCCCCCACCGTCATATTCGTATTTCCACTCATTATGGTGTACACTATTGCCGTATAACATAATGCGCCTATTATTTGCTGTTTTGGAGATATTCCATCCCAATAGGTGTCTAATGCTATTAGTCGACAAGCCTGTTCACCATTACATAAAAATAAAATCATATCCGGACGTATTTCCGCTTTATCCAGGGGACATATCACAACTCTATCCGCCAAATCAGTTGCGGGGGGTATTGCTAATTTTTGCATCCTCTCAAAGGTAACAATGGAACTGGTAAGTTTCTCACCCTTAGTAAGAAATTTCTGCAATCTTCTTTTCTTTTCACCAGCATGAATCTCACTAAAACCACAGAATTGACTACCACCCGGGCAGATAGAAACATCTTTATCAATTATAAAGCTCTCTCCCTCACTGGCGAGTTTCAATGCTTTACATATGGATGTTTTTTCATATCTACCACTTGAAATTTCATCATTTGTAAATGAAATAGCCATAGGCTCATATTTTAATCCAAAGGTCTTTTTAAAAACATCGGCCTGTTCTTTATAGTTCATTAAACCAACCTCCCCTAGAAAATAAAATTATTAATGGTTCTGTTTATTGTATGTGCCCTTTAACCATAAATTTTTATAAATAATTAAAAAAAATTAAACAACCCGAATATACTTCGTTAAACGTTAATATTACGAAGTTAAACTGATCTAATACTAAACAACCTGGAAGTAATACTAGGCTTTGCGTAGTTCTCAAAAATTAATAATCCCTAGTTTATAAAAAATGTTCAAGAGACCTGAAATTAATTATAAACATTATTCATGAGGTGATAAAATATGAAGGTTAAATACGCCACCATCATAGTTGAGGATATGGAGGAGTCCATTAAATTCTACACAGAAGTTATGGGATTGGAAATTGATAGTCAATACGATCTAGGCCCCGCAGGAACCATCACCCTACTCAAGGGTGAAGGAGAAACCATGGTAGAAATCATTAAAAATCCCGTAGACGAACCTGGACTATTTTCAATAGGAATGGATGTGGATGACATAAACACCACCGTGGAAGAACTCAAATCTAAAGGTGCCAAAATAACCATGGACCCGATACCCATAACCGTGGGGACCCTGGCCTTCTTAGAAGACCCAAACGGAGTCAGGATAGCGCTAATTCAACATCACTAATCCTTTTTTTTATTCATAACGGTTTTTTGCCCTGTGACCTGAGGAATTCCCTTAGATGGCATCCTATTCACCTATCTTATTCTATTAAGGGGGGGCTAGGTTCCCTATTCCGCCTTGTTACACTGCGCTTGACTAGTTTGTTTATGCTACCAGATACATATTAAATATAATAATAGACTCATGGGGACCCCCGTTTTTTTGGAGGGGGGTGATGGTATGATCAAAGCCGGCCAGGACATATTCTGTCATGAAAAACCAGGAGTAATTGGTGCCGTAATCAGGTATCAGAATAAAAATTGTGTTCTCACCGTTCAGCATCTTTTAAAGGTGGGTGGTTGTACTATCGGAGATAAGGTCCTATTGAATGGTCGGCCCGGTATGGTGCTGGAGATCTGGATGGACTACGACCTGGCAGTGATTGAAGTTAGGGCCCACTCCTCCCAGATGGAGTTCTCTTTACTGGGAGAACCAGAGATCGGGCCGGCTTACACCCTGCACGGGGAAGAGAAAAACCACTGCCAGATCATGACCCTGGGCAAGACCTATCATTACCTGGCCTTTGCCCATACTGCCCTTCCCCTCCCTGGAGACAGTGGATCACCGGTGATCCAGGAAGGGAAAGTAGTGGGCATATTACTTTCGGTTTTCTATAACAACGCAGCTGGCCTGGCTGCATCACTACAAGATCTACCACTAAATTAGTAATGGGGGATATAAATGAAGATAGATACATCCATCCCTGGCCTGGTGGAACTGCCCGATCTGAAGGATCGTATAAGGGTGTTCCAGGACCGGGAGGAAGCAGGAAGAGTATTGTCTGGAATGTTAACCGAATTCAGGGACTCTGATTCTGTAGTACTAGCCATACCCTCCGGTGGTGTTCCAGTAGGGCTGGTGCTGGCCCATGAACTTCACCTAAAGTTGGATGTGGCGGTGACCAGCAAGGTAACCCTTCCCTGGAACCCTGAAGCGGGGTACGGGGCGGTGGCCTTCGATGGGACTGTGGCTCTTAACCAGGACCTGATTACCAGGTTGGGATTGGATGAAGCCACCATCAACCAGGGCCTGGCCCAGACTCAGGAAAAGGTGAAAAGGCGTATACTGAAATTCAGAGAACAGTATGGGGAGCTGGATATCCAGGATAAAACCGTGATCCTCACCGATGATGGGGTGGCCTCAGGTTACACCTTACTGGCCGCCCTCCGGGCCCTTAAAAATCAGGAAGTTAAACAGAGGATTGTGGCCACGCCCACCGCCCATTTGGAAGCTTTGGAGATGCTTAAAGAAGATTTTGATGCTATATACTGCCCCAATGTCCGTGGGGGGTGGAGTTTTGCCGTGGCGGAGGCCTACCACCACTGGTACGATGTGGGGGAGGATGAGGCAGTGCAGCTCTTGAAAAGTTACTGGAGAGGCCATCTTTAAAAAAAATTATCTGCCGATGGATGATTAACCATCCCATTATCACCAAAAATCAGTCCCCAGGAATTGTTCCCCAGAGCCCCCACAACTAAGATCAGCAAAGGTGACGTATTTTCACTGCGGAGTATACATGTCCCGGCTAATTTAGGGGCAATTCTAGAAAAATCGATCCTCCCTAGAATAATATGCCAATTCATCCCTGGAAAAATAATAAATTTAAAAAGGAATAGAATACTACTGAGGTGAAAAATATGCCCGTCACTTCGGATCCACTGGTCGCCGTTAACTTCATATTTTGTATGATAATTTTAATAATGGGCTACTGGGGTTTTCGAAAATTTGAAGAACCCCTGCTATTTTACATTGGTATGGCCTTCGGACTTTTCGGGGTTTCTCACCTGGCCCTGATCAGCGGTTATCCCAGCAATGAATGGATCCTTATACTGATCCGTACCCTGGCATACTTACTGGTTATCTTTGCCCTGTACCGCACCATTAGGCGACAGTGAAAATGTTTTATTCTAAAATTTTTCCATAAATTTCGGCCGGGACCTCAGCTTAACATTCTTTAACTTAAGTTGTAACCAATGCAGTTTAATCCAGTGCTGACCAACTAAATTTTAAGGAAGTTTGGAAAAATGGAAATACCCCTGTTAAAAGATGTGGTGATCATACTGGGCCTGGCGGTGGTGGTGCTTCTACTTTTCAGCCGGATTAAGGTACCAGCTATCCTGGCCTTCTTCGTGAGCGGAATAATAGCCGGACCCCAGGGACTGGGACTTATCAGTTCCCTGACCGAAGTGCAACTTCTAGCCGAGTTAGGGGTTATATTTCTCCTTTTCACCATTGGACTGGAGTTTTCCCTGGAAAAATTCTCCCAGATTAAAAGATACGCTCTAATAGGGGGTTCTCTGCAGTTAGGGTTGACTCTGGTTCTGGTATTTCTCATGGGCTTAGCTGCCGGCCTATCTGTGTCTGAATCTATTTTCATTGGAATTCTGGTTTCTTTCAGTAGCACCGCCATAGTCTTAAGGCTGCTGCAGGATAAAAATCAGCTGGACAGTGTGCAGGGACGAACTGCCCTGGGCATTCTCATCTTTCAGGACCTGGCCGTGGTTATAGTTATTTTCTTAACTCCCCTCCTGGCTGGTTCTAGCTCCGATAGTCTGCAGGACTGGCCCCTGTTTTTGGGTCTGGGCCTGGGGCTTATTGCCCTCACCATCATCAGCACCCGGTGGTTGGTGCCGGAACTGTTACACTACATCGCCCGCTACAAACGTCGGGACCTATTTCTGTTGACCATCATCGTGATCTGCTTCGGGATCACCTGGGCCACCTCCCAGCTGGGCTTATCCCCCGCATTAGGCGCCTTCCTGGCGGGTCTTATCATATCCAACACCGAATACAGTCACCAGGCCCTGGGCAATGTACTGCCCTTCCAGGATATATTCATGAGTTTCTTCTTCATCTCCATCGGCATGCTGCTCAACGTGACCTTCCTCCTGGACAACTTATTTTTAATAATCCTGTTAACCTTGGGGGTGATACTGTTGAAGACTTTAATTACCGGATTTGCCACCGCTCTTTTAGGACTCTCCTTCCGGGTCATGGTGCTGGTGGGTTTGATGTTAAGCCAGGTAGGGGAGTTCTCATTTATTCTGGCTGCAACCGGACAGCAGTACGGCATAATCAGCAATCCCTTCTTCCAATTATTCCTGGCAGTGTCCATCATCACCATGTCCCTGACTCCTTTTCTCAAAGAAAACGCCCCAAAAGCCGCTGATCGTCTGGAACGCTTACCATTACCGCCCCGTATACTGAGTGGTTTTTATCCCCTGCCTATCCCGGAGGAAAACCCACCAGAAGACCATTTAGTCATAGTGGGGTTCGGAATAAACGGTAAAAACATGGCCCGGGCGGCTTCCCAGGCCCAGATACCCTACCTGGTGGTGGAACTTAATCCACAGATTGTGAGGAAAGAAAAATCCAGGGGACAACCTATCTACTATGGAGATGCATCCCAGGAGACTGTTCTAAACCAGGTGAACCTCCAGGAAGCCCGGATCATGGTGGTGGCCATCTCTGATCCAGCAGAAAGTCGTAAAATAGTGGACACCGCCAAGAAGTTAAACCCCAACCTGTATCTCATCGTCCGGACCCGGTACATCAACGAAATGGAGGAATTATACTCCTTAGGAGCAGATGAGGTCATACCCGAGGAATTTGAGACCTCCGTGGAAATTTTCAGCCGGGTCCTGGATCAGTACCATCTTTCCCCGGAGGATATCAACCAGTTCATCAATGAGATCCGTTCCGACCGGTACGAGATGTTCAGAACCCTTTCGGGTGAAGAACCCATAACCTGCAGCCTTAACAATGGTTTAACTGAACTCCAGGTTTCTTCCCTTAACCTGGAAGAAGATAAGAAACTGGGTGATCTGGACCTGGAACAACGGGGTCTAACTCCCATCGCCGTGGCCAGGAAAAATAAGACCATGAAGGACTTAGATAAAGACTTCCAGCTTAAAAAAGGGGACGTGGTGATCTACACCAAGAAGATAGATGAATAGTATCCTCCAGAAAGGGGATGAATAAGGTTCTTTTAAATCTTCACCCACCACCTCTAACGTCGCTTTCTCATCTAAACTGCTTATAGCTTTTCTAATTTTATTAAGAAAAAATCAAATAAGGCCCCATATAAAAATATAACAAACAATCAGTAGGGGGAGATTTTGTTGGCAAGTATCTTGCAGCTGGAAGAAAAGATCCAACAATTAAAAAATGAAGATCCAGATGCATTTAAGATTTTCAGTGCAATTTTTCAAGCCCATTCCAGTGAAGGTCATATGAAATTTCCAGAGAGCTTCCAGGAAAAGGCCTGGCAATATTTTGGAATAAAAGAACAGGGCCACATAATTGAATCCAAAGATCAAGTGTTAAATCGCCTTGAAAGGCAGCGGATAATCAATATCCACAACCACTGGACTGGGGAGGGAGCTTTGTTTAATTCCTTGAGGGCAGAAAGGCCAGGTATGGGTGCGGCTGAACGGGAAAAAGAACAGAGCACTATCCATAAGTTAATTAGAGACAGCTCCCGGGATTGTGACTTCTGCCAACCCGAAAAATACACCCCCGAGGATGTTTTTGGCCGCTTGAAGGGTAAACACTGCATAACCGGGGCTAACATTGCTAAATACGATACCTGGAGCAGTATCATCTTTTTTGATAGACACCACCCCCTGGAGTTCGCCCCAGAAGAAGTGGCTGACTATCTGGAAACCGGGTGGGCCTGGTTTTTGAAGGTCCAAAAGCAGGACCCGGACTATACCTACCCCACCTTTTTATGGAACTGCCTGCCCCGGGCAGGAGCATCACAGATACATGGCCATGCCCAGATACTAATGAGTAGAAGGCCTTATGGGAAGTTTAGAGCTCTTAAAAAAGCAGCAGCACGATACCGGCACCAGAATAATGGGGACTATTTCCAGGATCTGTATGAAGCTCACCAGGCGGTGGGACTGGCCACTGGCGATGGGGAGTTGGGACTGGTGGCTAGTTTAACTCCGGTCAAAGAAAAAGAACTCATCATCCTGAGCAGAAAGTCTCCTTATAAATCTGAAAAAGTGAAAAAAACTATATACTCTGCTTTAAGAATCTTCTTAGATGTTCTGGGAGTTACCAGTTTTAATCTATCGATTATGGGTCCCCCCATGAATCAAGAAGATGATACTCCTTATCTGGTGAGGCTGGTTGATCGGGGGAGTATGTTGAAAAGCACTGCAGATATGGGGGCCATGGAGCTTTATGGCAGCAGCGTTATAGCAGACGACCCTTACCGAGTTATTGAACCTTTTAAAGAAGTTTGAGGTAAAACATCAATGGCTAACTATCTTTTCCAACACCTGGATGAACTTGAAAAGTTTAAAAATGACCTCCAGACAGTACTGATCACCGATATTGATGGTACCCTGAGTAAAATAGCCCCCACCCCGGATAAGGCGGTGGTTGACCCGGATATGAGGGATGAGCTGGTAAAAATAAGGGAGAAATATAAGCTGGTGGCGGTCCTCAGTGGCAGGTCCGCGGCAAATGCCCGGGAACTGGTGGGGGTGGAGGGGATTCTGTACATCGGAAATCATGGCCTGGAATTTTTGAAAAATGGGGATAGTTACCTGGATCCGGAAGTGGAACAGTACCTTTCCCAGGTTAAAGAAGCGGCCCATACCATTAAGCAACATCCCTCCTGCCCAGTTGAGGGTGTTTTGTGGGAGGACAAGGGTGTTTGCTATTCCATTCATTACCGTCTCTGCCCCCGCCCAGAAGAAGCTCATGAAAAGATTTTGAAAATTCTAGAAGACTTAGATTGTGCTAAGAGTCTGAAAGTGACTGAGGGCAGGAAAATTATTGAAATCCGGCCCCCAGTGGGCTTTGATAAGGGCCAGATAATGGAGAAACTAGTAGATGAGAATAATCTAGAGAAGATTATCTACCTGGGGGATGATATCACCGATGCCGATGCCTTCTCTAAGTTAAGGGAATTAAGTAATAAAGGAAAGATTGAGGGGCGGGGGGTTCTGGTAATTTCCGATGAAATCCCCCAGGGCCTGAAGGATGCTGTAGACTTTTATGTACACAGTGTGGATGACGTTCTAAAATTTTTTAAATGGATCAACAGCCCATAATATCATTTTAATCCATCCATTAGTCTTTTAAGATTTAAATTAAAGGTTAATAATTTTTTCTAGATAATTATTTAAGAATTTGGGGACAAATATTACTCCATATGATAAAAGCGGTTATAATGGCCGGGGGCAGTGGGACTAGACTTCAACCCCTCACTTTTGTAAGACCTAAACCAATGATTCCCCTCATTAATAAACCTATTTTGCAATATTCCCTTGATAAACTTAAAGAGGATGGTTTTAAGGAAGTTATAATTACCCTTGGCTACATGTGGGACCATGTGAAGCAATACTATAAAAGGAACCCTCCCGGTGTAGAATTAAAATATACCGTAGAAAAATGGCCCCTGGGAACAGCAGGGGGTGTGAAGAAGGCTAAAAAGTACGTGGATGATACCTTTGTGGTTTTAAGTGGTGATGTCATTATTGATGCAGATCTTAAGGACATTATCCGCTATCATCAGGAGAAGGGCGCCCTGGCCACTGTGGTCTTAACTGCTGTGGATGATCCCTCCCATTACGGGATTGCCAACCTGGATGGTGATGGTAGAATTGTGGACTATCTGGAGAAGCCTGACCCAAAAGATGTTTTTAGCAACCTGGCCAATGCCGGGACCTACGTTTTTGAGCCAGAAATATTTGATTACATGGAAAATCACAAGAGAATGATTGACTTTTCCAGGGACATTTTCCCCCAACTCATCAAGGAAGATCAAGCTATCTACGGTTACCCTTCTGATGGTTACTGGAATGATTTGGGGCGTCCGGAAACGTATATGCAGGCTACTAGGGATTTGTTGGCTTCCAGATATAAAATTCCTGGGCACAAAATAAAAGAAGAGATTGGAAGGTTAGGTAATATCTGGTTGGGCAAGAATGTGCAGATTGGGGACAGGGTCCGTATTGAAGGTCCAGTAGTCATTGGCGATGGGGTGGTGGTGAGTTCGGGTTCTAAGATTTCTTCGGGCACCGTTCTCGGCGAGAATGTAGTTATTGGCCAAAATGTAAATATCCATGGATCAGTGATATTTTCCAACACCGAAGTTAATGATAACGTTTTTATAGAAAATTCCATAATAGACCGGTTCTGTTTTATTGATAAGGATTCTGTTATTGAAAACGGTGCAGTTATTGGCAGTGCAGTAGAAATTGGAAAAAATTCCATTATAAAATCTTCCAGAAGAATAACCCGGGCCGTTAATATATTTCCAGGTTCAATTATTGATTCAGATTATCTTATAGCTGCAGAATGAGGTTAATTTACCTTTAAAGTCACATATTAACGTGTTTTTGGATTTACATTCCACCCGAGGACAATTTTAAATAACTAAAACTACAAAAAGAATATTTGATATAAAGTGCAATAAGCACCTATAAAGCGTATTAGGCTTCCGAAGGTTTCCCACTTTTAATGATGATTTTAATTTTCTTGGAGGTGTATTTTCATGTCATTGCATGTTAAAGAGATAAGAGGAGTTGTAAATTCAGAAATCGTGAATGAGTTTGCTTCTAATTTAGGAACCTTTATTGGTAATTTCTTAGGTGTAGGTACTAAAGTGGTGGTAGGTAGGGATATGGGAGCTCCCTCTCAGATGATAAAACGATCCATCACCTCAGGATTACTGGCAGCCGGGGTAAACGTCATTGACTTTGGAAAAGCCCCCATACCTGCCATAGTGTATGGCAGTCAGAATCTGTACGCGGCCCAGGCCACCATAACCATCACCGCGTCCCATTTAAGGCCAGAAGACATCACCATAAAAATATTCAGTGAATATGACATCCCCTTAGAACAGAGACACGTTGAAAGGGTCCGCTGGAACGAGATAGGAAATTTATCATATGTGCATGATTACAAAGCCATCTACACCCGAGATTTACTGGCAAATATAGATCAAGAAGTGATTAGATCCCACGTTCCCAAACTAGTGGTAGAGTGTGCCCATGGCATAATGACACCCTTCACCCCGGTCATACTGGAAGCATTGGGTTGTGAAACTATTATGACCGGATGTCAGAGTTCAGAAGAAGCCAGAAAATTCCCAGAGCCAAGCCCAGAAAGCCTTTCCATGATTTCTAAACTGGTGAAAGTCAGCGGATCTGACCTGGGGGTCGCAATAGATAATGATCGAGACAGGGTAGTATTCATTGATGAGCAGGGAAATATTTTAAGAGACCAAACCGCCCTGGCCATTTTCTCCAAAAACGCTTTAAAGGAAACCCCGGGAGGGAAAATAGTTACTTCCGTGGTGGCGTCCATGTCGCTAGATAAGATCGTTGCAGAAAATGGGGGGGTTCTAATAAAAACCCCGGTGGATCTGGTTTTAAATGGCGTTCTAGAGGAAGAAGCTGTTTTTGGAGGAGATGAACCCGGTCTGTATATTTTCCCTGGTTTCAATTCATCCTTCGACGCCATATATGCTTCCCTTAAAATGTTGGAAATCATCTGTAAAAGCGGTAAACCCCTCTCTAGACTGGTTGAGGAGGTGCCGGAGTACGAACGACATATTTTCTCAGTTGGCTGTGAACACGCCCAAAAAATCGGTTTAATAGATGGTTTATGTAAATTCTACAAGAATAAAGGCCAATTAAATATGGCCGACGGTTTTAGAGCAGATATGGAGGATTCTGTGGTCTTAGTAAGGCCTTCCCGATTCGAACCACTAGTAAGAGTTTATTTAGAGGCCAGGTCACCCGAAAAATTAATTGAACTGCAAGATGAAATTAATGATCTAATCCAAAAATATTCAGGCCTGGAGTAATGGTTTGGGACTCAAAAAAAAGAGGGGGTTTTAGTTATTAAAGAAGATGATCCTAGGGTTAAAGTTGGGAAATTCCTGGAGGATAAGCACCTAATAATAGCATCCAACCGTGGTCCGGTGGAATTTAAAAAAGATAATAAAGGCAATATCCAACTTAAAAGAGGTGCTGGGGGATTAGTTTCAACATTACAACCCCTAATGGAAGCTGTTAACGGTACCTGGGTGGCTAGTGCCATGTCTCTGGTTGATGCTGAGGTGGCAGACCAGTACCCGGAAAACCGAGTCCCTATAACCCCTGACGATCCCAAATTCACGGTTCCCTTCGTAGTGGTGGATCGAAAGAGATACGAGTATTTCTACAGTGTTATCAGCAATCCCCTCTTATGGTTTGTGCAGCATTATATGTGGAATCCACCCTACACTCCAGAAATAGACCAGCATATTCACCTTGCCTGGAAGGAAGGCTACTCTTATGTGAACAAACTTTTTTCAGAAAAAATATTAGAGGAAGTGGAAAGGACCAATAAAGAGCCGGTGATAATTCTCCAGGATTACCATCTGTACCTGTGCCCCGCATTAATCCGCCAAGAATTGGAGGATATCTTTCTAAGCCAGTTTATTCACATTCCCTGGCCCCAGCCAGACTATTTCAGCATGCTCCCCTCCTACATGGAGGAGGCTATAATCAGGGGATTACTATCCAACGACATTGTTGGGTTCCACATACCTCGCTATGCCTGTAACTTCCTCATGACCTGCGAAAAGTACGCGGACCTGGTTGATTATTACCAGCAGAAGGTGATATTTGAGGGTCGAGTGATACAGGTAAAGAGTTATCCCATCTCGGTGGATGATGAGGGGATAAAAAATTTTGCAGCCTCACAGGAAGTGAAGGAAAAGGAAAAATTGATAAAAGAGCTAAAAGGCGATAATATTCTTATTTACCGCACCGACCGAGCGGATCTGAGTAAAAATATCATAAGAGGATTCCGGGCTTATGATCTTTTTCTTGAAAAGCACCCGGAGTACCGGGGGAAAGTTAAATTTCTGACTACAGGAAAACCAACCCGGCAGCAGATAAAGGAGTACCGGGATTATCACACGGAGATCCAACGAACCATTGGGGAAATAAACTCCAAACACCTTAAAGACGGATGGAAACCCATTGAACACATATTCAAAGCGGATTATGCCCTGGTATTGGCTGCCTTTAAAAACTACGACTGCCTGATCGTCAACCCCATCTCAGACGGTATGAACATCGTGCCCAAAGAAGCCTCGGTGGTTAATGAACAAAATGGAGTGCTCATCCTATCTGACAAGGCAGGGTGCTATGATGAGTTAAAAGAATATTCACTGAATGTGAACCCCTTCGATGTATCCGAAACAGCACAAGCCTTCCACACCGCCCTCACCATGGATGAAAAAGAGAAAAAAGAACGCATGGATGGCCTGAAAGATAAAATCAGGGAGAGGAACATTTTCCACTGGATAACTGACCAATTTGAGGATATTGAGCGATTATTTGGGTAGATACCATCCCCATGGGCCTGCTTTTATTAAGTTAGATTAAGCAAAGGTTTATCACTCCTATTTCTATAAAGGAGGATACGGAGTAGTTACCATGGATAAACCAACCCCCGCCGAGACTTTTCTAGAAGCATTAGCCCCCGAAGTGCAGGAAGCCTTTAAGGAATTGGCCCAGGCCATCCATAAAGAGGGAGCCCTATCTATCCGGGATAAAACAGTTATAGCCCTGGCCTGTGCCGTGGCCATTCGCTGTCAGGACTGTGCGGAGAGACATGCCAAGCTGGCGTACCAGGCCGGTGCCAGCCAGGAAGAACTTTCCGAAGCCGCTGCCATAGCCAGCCTGGTGAGGATGGGTTCTGGTTTAAACACTGCTTCTACAATCCTGAAAGATTAACAGTAAGTTTATTACCCCCTTACCTGCTATATAATATCCATACTGTATTACAATATTACAATCGATAATTTTTAAGATCCTTTTTTCTATTACAAATTGATTTCACCGGATTGGTAAATTATGTTTAGCCTACTGTAAATGTTTTTTTGATATGAAGAAATCCAGGGATTGAAAATGAAATACAAAGCCTTAACTCTGATACTAGTGGGAATTGGAATCCTCGCAGCCCTGGTCCTCTTCATTGGACCGGCTAAAATAGAGGAGGCCATTAAAATGGCTGACCCCTGGTACCTGGTCCTGGCCTTTATACTGCAGCTTTTGACCTACGGCCTGTGGACCTGGCGGTGGTCCATTAACATCCAGGCGGTGGGACTGTCCGTTAAAAATCGGCACCTTTTCCCCATGCTCCTGGTGGGCCTGGCCGTTAACAACATCACCCCCAGTGCCCGGGGTGGGGGAGAACCGGTGCGGGGTTACATACTGAGCAAGTACACCGGTTCATCCTTTGAAAAATCATTTGCCACGGTCATCGCTGACCGGGCCCTGGATACCATCCCCTTCATTGTGCTGGCGGTGACGAGCATCGTGGCCGCAGCTTCCTATCTTAATCTGCCCCGCTATGGATTGTACTCCATCATCATGGCGGTGGTGGTGCTGGTGGCCGGGTTCCTGGTACTTTTGTACATGTCCTTCAACCTGGAATTCGGACGTCGGGTGTCAAGATGGATAACCCGGGTTATCAAAAGGTTTTCCAGGAAGGAACACAGTCAACTGGAAGAAAAGGCACAGAAAGCCATTCACGGTTTCCAGAACAGCATGCGTACCATGGGGAGGGATAAAAACGTCCTGATCTATGGATTGGGTCTTTCTTTTCTCATCTGGTTTCTGGAGATCCTCCGGGTTTACATCATATTTGCGGCCTTCCAGGTGGAGGTGCCTCTTCTGGTGATTGCCCTGGTCTTCATCATCTCCACCCTGATTGGATTCATACCCCTCCTCCCGGGAGGCCTAGGGGCTGTGGATGGGTTGATGATCATCCTATTCTCCGCAGCAGGCATCCCCGCCTCCATAAGCGCTGCGGCTACCATCGTAGAAAGGCTGATATCCTTCTGGATGACCACCATCATAGGCCTGGCCTTCCTACCCTACTTCGGGGCCAGTGTGGTGGAACGGGTATTCAGGAAAAATAAGTAAACATTTTAAAAAATAAGCTCAGCCGGATTATCCCGGCACATCCTTTGAATATCCTCCCAGGATATTCCCAGCTTCAACATTTCCCGCACATACATCTGGAAGCCCACCACCGGGGTGGGGTTATGGTATTGACCAAAATCAGTGGCCATGATACACCTATCCGGCCCCACTTCCTGGATGGCTTCGGCTATTTCTTCAGGATAGAGACCATCATGGAGGGGCATGCAGGCTACGTAGCAGTGCTCCAGGTAGGCCCTGCGGGACATCTCCTTCTGCTCCTCCAGAGAGGCCCCCACCACCCTGGTGAGGGGGTGGTTAACCACCAGACGATTCAACCGGAGGCTCTTAGCCAGATCCAGTACCTGGAATATCTCTCTGGGTGAAAGGTGCCCGGTTCCCAGGGCCAGGTCATAGTCCCGTACCATCAGGAGCACTTCTTCCAGTTTCTCTTCATCCAGTTTCACTTCCTGGTGGTGTATGGTGGGCAGCCACACCAATCGACCTCCATGCAGGGCCGATGCCTCCACGGCCTGGGCGTTCAGACCCCCCACATTAAGGTTAAGGGTGATTCCCCCTATTATTTTAAAATCAGCGATTTTTGAGGCCATCTGGGCCCGGCCAGCCGTGCTATCCAGGTGGGACTTGATGATGATAGCTTCCATGCCTGCCTCCCGGGCCTGGTGGCCAGCCTCCACATCAGAGACTATTCTGGGCCGGGGATCAGGGGAGGTGTGAAGGTGGGTGTCTATGAATCCAGTTAAATCCACTAATTCATCTCTCCCTTCGTTGACGTACCTCTTGGTAGAGGTCTCCACCGGTAGAATCCATGGTTACAATTAAGGGGCCGAAGTTTTCCACTTCCAGTTCCCACACTGCCTCGGGAACTCCCAGATCCAGCCAGAAGACCTGTTTAATCCTGCGCACACACTGCACGTAGAGGGCAGCACAACCCCCCACCGCCGCTAGGAATACTGCCCCGTTTCTTTTAAGGGCCAGAGATACAGCCTGGTCCATTCCCCCCTTACCAATAACCGCCCGAACACCCTCATCCAGGATTTGGGCTTCGTAGGGATTCATTCGGGTGCTGGTAGTGGGCCCCACCGCCACCATCCGGTACTGGCCATCTTCCTCCTGGATGATGGGACCGGCGTGGAAGATCACCGCCCCCTCCAGATCCATGGGAGCTCCCTCTTCCACCATCCTTTTATGGGCACTGTCCCGGGCGGTGTAGATGGTTCCGGAAATGTATACCGTGTCTTTCACACGTAACTTCTGGGTTTCCTCCAACGAGAGGGGTGTTTTGAGTTTAAGCTCCATATTTTATCTCCTGGTCTATCTTTTTATAGGGGAAAGGGTAATGGTTATATTGTTATCTTTACCATTCATGACCATTAATAGTTTAGAGATATTTTATGCTGTTTATTAGTTAAGAGGTATGTTATGGCTGCAGTTGATAATCTCATGGGATTAACCAAGTATCTAGTTGTTCTGCCGGAGAGCGAGATATCCATTTTGTGCATGATATTTTTAAGTTTCCTCACCGGGACACTGGCCTCCTACTTGAACCCCGGAGTTAACCTGTTCGATAGTGTGGTCTATGGGGGTTCGGCTGGTTTTCTCATCTTCGGTTTGATGTCCATCATGGCCGGGGCCCTGACCCAACCCTGGGTTAACACCCTGGAAGGCCGGCACATGAAGATGAAACAGTCCCTGTTCCTGGCACTGGTCACCATGCTGGTGGTTGCCCTGGTATACGTGATTGGGAGCCTGGTATCTACTTTCACCGTTAACAGTTACACCATTGACGCCCTGGTATATGGCTGTGCCCTGGCCTTCGCCCTCCGGACCCTGGTGATTTGGGGGACCAGCAACATCAGCTTTCTGCAGTCCCTGCCCATTGCCGCCACCCAGCCCCTGCTGATCCTGAGCATGGTCATGGTCCTGGTATCCTTAACCGGCCTGGAGACCAACTTCGGCCCCTTCAGTATACTGGCCCTGGTTTTTAAGGCCATTATAGCCTGTATAATTTTGGTACTGGCTATTTACTCCTTTGTACTGGTTATTGAATCACCCATAAAACGTAACCTGGGGGTGGGTGGTCTGGAACTTTTGAGTCTGTTCATCGCCCACATTACCGAGGGCTCCCATGCCCTGGAAAACATCTTTGAGGATATGGGGGAACCCATTGACACCCTGGTGGGAGTGGTTAGCTTCAGGGGAAAAGATGGGATAAAGGGCCTGTTAATATCCCCCTGCGTCCACCCGGGACCAGTGGGAAGTATTGGTGGGGGTAACATGCCCACTGTATTGGCCCAGAGTATGGAGTACTTCACCATGGTCTGCCACGGCCCATCCACCCATGATTTCAACCCGGTATCAGCCCAGGAGATAAAAAAAATAGAAAATACCGTGACCGAAGCCCTGGATAATATGGAATACTCCTCCCAGGCCAGCCAGTTCTTCCGGGTGCAATGTGAAGACGCCACGCTGGGGGCCCAGTACCTGGGAGGTAACTTGCTCCTTTTAGCCACCTTCGCACCCCATGGTTTTGATGATATCGAATTTGGAGTGGGATTATCACTGATTAAGACTGCTGAGGGCCAGGAAGGCGTGGAAAACGTGGTGCTGGTGGACTGTCATAACAGTTTCAAAGGAGAATCCGGCCGGGTTTTAGCAGGTAACAAGGAAGTATTCCAGCTTTTAGGGGCGGTGGAAAAACTTAAAACACCGGAAAAGAAAGTGGGAATACGCCTGGGAGTAGCTGAAAATCCCCTGCCGGATCTGGACCGCAAGGATGGTGTGGGCCAGAGTGGAGTTAAGAGCATGGTGGTGGAGGTGGGAGAGCAGAAAATGGCCTACATACTCCTGGACTCCAACAACATGATCCAGGGCTTCCGGGACGAAATAATCAGGGAAGTGAAGAAGTTGGGATTGGATGAAGTGGAGGTCATGACCACGGACACCCACTACGTTAACACCCTCTCTGGTGGCCATAATCCGTTGGGTGTTAAGAAGAAAGAGCAGATCACAGAAGGAATAATAGAATGCGTAGGAAGAGCTCTGGATGATCTGGAGCCAGTGCAAGTGGGTTGTAAGACCAGTCGCCTGTCAAACATAGTAACCTTCGGCCCCACCCAGGCCACGGAACTGGTAACCACCATCAGCTCCATTGTGGCGGTGAGCCGCATCTTCGCACCACTGGTATTAATTGTGGCACTGTTATTTGCATTTATATGGATATTCTATGGTGCTCTGAGCTGAGAAAAAAAGAAGAACAATTAGACTTCCCATTGAAAGTAAGAATAATAAAAAAAAAGGGATTTTTACAGTATGTTCACGAACATGGCCCAGAACATATACCACAACAGCAGGAAGGGGACGATACCACTCCACAGCCAGCCCTTGAAGCCTCCTACTGCTTCCTTTCCAAAGAGCCTTTCGGATAGCTGCCCGGCCAGGTAGAGGATCACCAGCCCCACCAGGGTAGCCAGGGCCTCGTTGGTACCCACACCCGGTATGGCTCCGCTTGATAATATGAATGACAGATAAGACGCCACCAGGGCGGCGATGATGTGTACGGTAATTACTTTAGCTTCTACTTCCATTTTTTACCTCCGATTTATAACTATTAGCTTGATCATATAATATAGATGAGGGTGTATTTGACCATGAAATCCATGTCCAATGTAGATGTTTACGCCATATGCCAGGAATTAAACGACATCCTGATGGATAGTCGCATGCAAAAAGCTTACCAGCCCAATAAGGATACTGTTCTCATAAGATTCCATGTAGCCGGCCAGGGCCGGGTGGATCTTATCCTGCAGGCCGGGGTGCGGGTGCACACCACCCACTATCCTCCCCCCAATCCCCAGGTCCCGCCCTCTTTTCCCATGCTACTGCGCAAGTACCTGAAAAATGCCACGGTGGTAGGGGTCCGGCAACACCACTTTGACCGTATCCTGGAGGTGGACCTCCAGAAAGAACAGCGATACCGGCTGGTTGTAGAACTTTTCTCTCCGGGTAATATAATACTTTTGGATGAGGAGGATCGGATCATGCTCCCCTTAAAAAGGAGACTGCTCCGGGAGAGAAAGCTGGCCTCCCATGAAGAGTACCAGTACCCGGCTGAAAAGGGTATTAATCCCCTGGATTTAAAGTACCAGGACTTGGAGGATCTTTTTAAAGAATCAGATTCCGATGTGATCCGCACCCTGGCCCGCAGTGGCCTGGGGGGACTGTACGCCGAGGAGGTTATGCTCCGGGCCGGTGTGGATAAGAAGAAGCCCAGTCCGGACCTGGAAGAAAGTGAAGTGCAGCAGATCTTTGCAGCTATCAACAGTATATTCCAGCCCCTGAAGGACCAGGACCTGCACCCCCAGATCATCCAGGGAGATAAGGAGGATGTGCTGCCCCTGGATCTGGAGTTCTATAAAGGGAAGGAGCAGAAAAGTTTTGAAACCTTTAACCAGGCCCTGGATGAATTTTACAGCAGCAAGTTCGGGGAGGATATCAAGAAGGAACAGGAAGATGTGTGGAAGGTGGAGGTGGGTAAGTTTGAAAAACGGCTGCGCATACAGGAGGAGACCCTGGAGGGCTTTCACCGCACCATAGCTGAATCCACCCGAAAGGGGGATTTAATGTACTCCCATTACCAGCAACTCCAGGCTCTCATCGACACCATACAATCCGCTTTACAGAACCATTCCTTCAAGGAGATCGCCACCACCTTCAAGAAGGCCAAAAAGGAGGGAGTTAAGGAGGTCCAGATCATTGAGTCCATGGATAAAATGGGAGTCGTCACCCTTAAAGTGGAGGGTGAATACCTGAATCTGGATCCCCGGCTAAATATTCCCGAGAATGCTGAAATATATTATAATCGGGGTAAAAAGGCCAAAAGGAAGATCCCGGGGGTGAAAATGGCCATCGAACGCACCCGTAAGGAACTGGAGAAAGTGAAGGCCAAAAGAGAACTGGCCCTGGAACGGGTGAAAATACCCCAGAAACGGGTTAAAAGGGAGTTCAAATGGTTCGAGAAGATGCGCTGGTTCTTATCCTCCGACGGTCACCTGGTGGTGGGGGGACGGGATGCCACCACCAATGACCTGGTGGTGAAGCGTCACCTGGAAGGTAATGATATCTATCTGCACAGCGACATCCACGGAGCACCCTCGGTGGTTATTAAAAGGGGGGATACTGAAATAACCGAAGAAACCATCCGGGAAGCGTCTAACCTGGCCGCGTCCTTTTCCAGTGCCTGGGGTAAGGGTTACAGCAGCCAGGATGTCTACTGGGTGCACCCGGACCAGGTTTCTAAAACCCCCCAGTCCGGGGAGTTTCTGGCCCGGGGTGCCTTCATAATCCGGGGCAGCCGCAACTACATCCGGGGGGTGCCCCTGGAAGTGGCGGTGGGGGTGGTGGATTATCAGGGGGAACGTTTGATGGCCGGGCCCCGGGAGGCCGTCTCCCAGTACACAGATAAATATGTGGTCTTGAAGCCTGGTTACCGTAAAAAGGAGGAGTTGAGCCGGGAGATCAGGAAGCACCTGAACCGGGATGATGTAGTATCCCTAGAGGATATTATCCGGGTGTTACCTTCGGGTAAATGTGATGTGGTGGAGAAGGTGGGTTGAGGGTTACTGGAGGATGAGTCGAATGCTGAAAACGCTGATAATATATGAATCTAAATATGGAACCACCCGTAAGGTGGCCAAATATTTATCACTGGTTTTGGGGCCGGCACGATACTGTACCACCAGCCAATTCCAGCCGGAATATGAGGACTTTGACCTGGTAATTGTGGGGTCACCCATCTACAGTGGGAAGATCCTGCCACCGGTATCCCGATTCCTGGAAGACCAAGCAGAGTGGTTGGAAGGTAAGTTAGTTGCCCTGTTCTCTACCAGCATAAGTCCTGAAGATGGCTATGAAAAATTGGTGGATATGGAGAAGATCCTCGGGAAAGACGTCCCCAAGAAGGCCCTGGGCGGTACCTTAAAACTGGATAGTTTGGACTCGGATGATCAGAGGGATCTGGAGCTTTTTAGTGAGATGGTGGGATTCCCCCTGGAGGATATGGACCTTTTCAACCTGGAAGAGGTCTTAGAATACGCCCTGGAACTAAAAAATATTCGGGATAATCTCCTGCCAGCCATGCCCACCGCAGAGCTGCAAGAAGCTGTGGAAAGGTTTCTAAAAAGCCACAACACCTGCACCCTCTCCACCTCCTTCCAGGAACGGGTGAGGTCCACCCCCATCGAGTACACCTACCACCAGGGACATCTCTATCTGTTGAGTGAAGGTGGGGAAAAATTTGCCAACCTCCTCCGGAATAACCAGGTATCGGTGGCGGTGTATGAGGATTACACCACCATGAACAACCTGGCCGGGATGCAAATCAGTGGTGAAGCTTCTCTAGTTGAAACTGAGGATGAATATCAGGATATAATATCCATGAAGGGGTTAAACGTGAATATGATTCGAAATCTGCCCTTCAACATGAATATCATAAAAATAAAAGTCAACAGAATAGAATTTTTGTACTCTGAATTCGCCCGAAAAGGCTATGGGACTAAACAGATTCTTAACTTCCAATAGGGGCCAGGAGCAGTTTATATGAATGAAGATTACTATTTAGACTTCCAGAGGTACCCCCTAGAAACTTGGAAAGGGGAGTTGAAAGAATCAAAACTCCTCCCCAGCCGGCAGATATTAAAAGAAGACCTGGAAGCTAGGTTTAAGGTTCTAAAAGAGCAAGGGATTTCTAACCTGCAGGAACTGATGGATGCTTTGAAAACACCTGGAAAGGCCCGTGATTTTGCTTCCCAAACCGGACTGCCAGAGGATTACCTTCTAGTTTTGAGGAGGGAAGTTATGAGTCTGAAACCCGGGCCAGTTAATCTTTCCAAATTCCCGGGGGTTAATGCGGGCGCCATTAAAAAATTGGAGGAAGCGGGGATAAAAACCACCCTACACCTTTTCAGGAGGGTGAAAACTCCCCAAAATAGGGAAGAACTGGCGGATGAGTTGGGAGTGCCTCGGGAGGATATCCTGGAACTTACCCAGCTGACTGATCTGTCCCGGGTTAAATGGGTGGGGCCGGTCTTTGCCCGGATAATTTTAGATTCTGGAACCAATACTGTGGAAAAATTGTCCAAAGCTAAAAGCGGCCCGTTGTATGGAAGATTATTGGATATAAACCAAGAAAAGGGATACACCAAGGCCCGTTTTGTGGAAAGCGACCTGAGTTTGTGTATCGAATTTGCTAAAAAAGTCCCTATAATCATCGAGTATTAATAACTAGTTCTGTTATTTACCCCAGTGCCCTGCAGATAGGACCCCACCACGCCGATATAGTGATTCAGTCATCCTCTGATAGGGAGGGATGGCTTTATGACTGGCGAGGTAAAAAAAATAATTGTAATTAGATCCTTTTTTTCTCCTTCATCCTCTTTTTAAAAAGGAAGTTAAGGTCAATGACGTACTTCCCCTCCTCATCAGAGACGATGATGGAGTCATCATCCAGGAGGCTGGGCAGGTCCACCTCGTATACTCCATGTTCATGGACCATGATGGTCTCAATGGAATCTCCCCTGGCTTCTCTTATTTTAGGGGCCTTTCCCTCCTGGTGGTATTCAAAGAACTTACTACCACACTGCGGACAACCCTCCAGGAGCTTATCCGAAGTTTGGTACTCGGCCTGGCACTTAATGCACCGGTGCATCGGCACCACCCAGCTGGGCGATCATGGACAGGAAGTTGGATTTCCTTTTAACGGTTTTCATGACATTGGCCGGGCCAATGATGGTTATGCCCACGGTTTTACGCTTGGACAGGCCGAAGAATGTGCTCTGGTCCTTCTCCAGGGTGTAGATATCGATGCCCAGGAAGTTCTCCACATCGATCTCCCGCATGGTGGTTTCGATGAGTTCGGCTTCCTCGCTGGGGGTGAGGCCTCCCTCCATAACCAGGAGATCGCCATTTTTCACCTTATCCACGATCATGGCAATTTTTTCCATGCTGGAACGGTTTTTGAGAGCATCGGATGAGAGGAAATCCATCTTGATACTGTTGTTAGTTTCATCCATTGTAATCCTCCTAGAAATGGTTAACCATGGTCTGGTAGAGGTCTTCCACATTCTCTCCCTGCAATGCGGAGATGGGTACCACCCTGTGCTGGGGGAAAACCGCCTTGATCCTCTCGGTGGAGGCCTCGGGAAGGTCTATTTTGTTGGCCACTATGAGGAAGGGTATCTTACGGGCTTCCAGGTTGCCCATGATGGTGATGTTGGCCTGGGTCAGGGGGTCCTGGGTGGCGTCCACCACTAAAAGCACACCGGTAACATCATCCAACCATTTTATGGCTTCAATTATTCCCTTAGTCGCCTCTTTAGCCCTTTCTTTGGCTTCTTCCTCTGATAGGCCGAATTCCAGAAAGTCTTTATAGTCGATCTTGGTGGCGATCCCGGGGGTGTCGATGATGTCGAAGTCCAGTTCTAGACCATCCTGTTTGAGGGTTACGTGTTCCTGACGGTACACCCGGCGGGTTTCGTGTGGAACCTCTGACACTATTCCCAGGGGCTGGCCGATCCAGTCCGTGGTCATCCGGTTAGCCAGGGTAGTTTTCCCGGAGTTGGGATGTCCATAAAATCCGATTTTAAGTTTTTTATTTTTTCCAATGAGTTTGTAGAATACATCGCGAAAGTAGTTTCGCCTGAAAATCTTGAACATAACATTAACCACATAATCACTCCTGGTAAGTCTCACCCGGCTCTAAAACCACTACCGTTGCTCCGGTGGAGGATTCCACATCCTCTTTGAACCCCTGGGGGTCCTGTTCTATCACCGGGAAGGTGTTGTAGTGCATGGGTATTACCACATCTACATCCAGCCACCCGACGGCTATTTCAGCCTCCCGGGGGCCCATGGTGAAACGATCCCCAATGGGCAAAAAGGCCAGGTGGGGTCGGTAAATATCTCTAATCACTGTATTCATGTCTCCAAAGATTCCGGTATCTCCCGAGTGATAAATCCTTCTTCCATCTTCCAGTTCCAGTATATAGCCACAGGAGCTTCCTCCCGGTTGGCACATTCCCTCCAAGAAGTCCAGGTCCGAGGAGTGGTTGGAGTTGACCATGGTTATCCGGACGCCACTGGCCTCCACGGTACCACCCATGTTCATGCCCAGCGCCTCGATCCCCTGACATCCCAGGTATTTGGATAGTTCATGGATGCAGATCACCAGGGAACCATCCCTGCGGGCCAGTTCCAGGGTGTCCCCGAAGTGGTCCTGGTGTCCGTGGGTGACGCAGATCACATCGGCCCGTACCTCCTCTAAACTACAGGGACAGGAGGGATTCTCAGTTATAAATGGGTCAATAAGGATGTGCAGATCCTCACTGGTAACTATTTCAAAAGCAGAATGACCCAGCCAGGTTATTCTCATCCTTTAATCTCCAGATCCATCTCCTGGGAGAGGTTCCAGGCATCCTCGAACATGTGTTCTATTTCCTGGATAGATTTCTGGTCCCGGTACACCACACCCACCTCATAACTCTCGTAGATGGGGTCCGTGGAGATTATCAGTCCATTTTTATCATCAGCCACCACCGCTACGGTGTGCACGTGGGGCATGGTCCTGATCTGGACGTCGTTTTCTAAAAGGAGTTTTATAAGTTCCACAGATGCATCATCGTCCAGGCTGGCTTCCTGGATGATCATACGACTCTGGGTATCCATGAACTTCTTCAGGACCGACACGTCGATGTTACGCACCCAGGGATACATCATCAGGATCTTCTCCTCGGCCTGGGATATGGTCTCCTTAAGGGCTCCCTGTACGTCCTGGGCCTCGAAGGACCAGATTATACTGGGATCGGTGGTCTCGGTTTTAAGACGGTTCAAGGTCCCCTTAAAGGAGTCCAGTCGCTCATCAACCAGGGTTTCGATGTCCTGGGCATTCAGGATGTAATCATCTTTAAGTCTTTCCAACCGGTTTTTTACGTAAGCATCATCTTTAACCTCAGAATTAAGCGCTCCCTTACCTGGGGGTTTTATTGGCATTCTCCTGACTTTCTCCTTTTCTTCCCTAACCTTGGGTGGGGTTTCAATCTTTTCTACCTTGACCTTTTTAACCGGTTCTGGAGTAGTCTCTTTGGGTTGGGGGGTGATCTTCTTAGATTCTTCCCCTTCTTTGGTTTCTACTGGAGGCTGGGTAGTGCCCGTCTGATCTTTGGGAGCAGGACGGGGCCGGATGGGAGGCACTTTCCTCTTAACGGGTTTAGGAGAAGATTTCTCTTTCTCCGGAGTCTCTTTTTCAGGAGTTTTTGAAACTGCTAAACCCTTTAATGCTTTGGTTCTAGTGTTTTTAGGGCTTGATTCTTTTTTAGTTGAGATCAGAGCCGCAGAGCGGCCTGTGGAGCCTGCAAATAGGATTATTATAATCATACCCAACACCGTCATGATCAGTCCTAAGAAGAATGCTAACGGACTGGGTGGAGTTAAGAACCCAAGGTACATTAAGTAGAATCCAGCGATTACCAGTAACAACCCGAAAATGGTGACTATCATATTTATCATCATAAGCCTCCTACTGTTATTATGATAAGGGGTTATTTATAAATTAATAGGATTATCCTTACCCCTGGGCACAGCACCTTATAATATTGACGGCCTCCTCGGTTCCCTGGTACTCTAGAAATTTCTTTTTAGTAGTTGAAGCACCAAGTCGTAAATCATCACTCTCCAACAGATTATTTATATCCTCGGCCAGTTTACTCGGGGTAAGATCCTTCATATCCCTGATCCGGGATATTCCATAACTCTGCATGTTTAAAGCATTCTTCATCTGCTCGGGATGATTTTCAATGGGAACCATCAGATTGGGTACCCCCAGAGAAGCCAGTTCCATGGAGGTGGTGTGCCCGGCCAGACTCACCACCAGATCCGAGAGCTTCATCCAGCTTAACATGTCCCTCAGGAACCTCTTAACCAGGACCTTAGATGGGAAAAACTGGGAACTGACATCGATGTGGGGGCCGGTTACCAAGATGATGCGGTGACTTCTGATTCGATCCGCAGCATCAGCCATTAACTTTAGAAGTTTAGCCCCGAAGTGACTGCCACCCACCGTAGCCAGCACCACTCTCTGGGACGGGTCCAGATTATTGTTTCGTCTAAGTTCATCCCGGCTGGGCATGGTGTTTGGATCCTTTTTTAAAAGAGGGCCGGTGTAGGTTATTTTTTCTTTGATCTTTGGAGGTATTTCCTGGGATCCGGGTATATCCGGGACTATGATGGCCTGGGATAGTTTTGCAGAGTCCTGGATGAACCTTTCCAGGCCACTTTCCAGGTACTCCATCTTCCGATCCTGGGGGTAGATTTCTTTAAAGTTGAACTTTAACTCGTTGCTGATGAGTACACAGGGCACTCCCAGGACTTTACAGGTGATGGGCACCGAGTAGTGGGAATCAGCGATGACCACCTCCGGCTGGAAGTCCTTTATGATTTTGGACTCGTGGTATATACTTTTTAAAAAGGTGAAGGGGGCGTCCATGGATTTGCGGGCGGTGTGCTTCAGGTCCAGTTCCCCGGCACTGCCGTAGAACTTGATCTCTGGAAGCTCCACAGCCGGGTAACTGGTGAATTCCTTTAGAAACTGGTATCCCTCCCCGTAGCTGGCAAATAAAACTTCAGATCCGTCACCTTCCATTTTCTGGGCCACAGCCAGGGACCGGGAGACGTGTCCCATTCCAATTCCACAGGGGATGAAGAGGGCCTTCATGTTATTAAACTACATCGCTTGTTATTAATAAGTTTAAAAATTTGGAAAATGTGGAGTATTTTAGAATAGAATTATGCGTGAAGGTGAATGATCTACGGTATGACTTTTTAATCAGCCCAGTATGTAACAAAATACATCCCAAAAGTAAAAATAATAGTTCATTAATAAAAGTATGTAATACTAGCAAGATGGGGGTTGATACCAGGATACGGTTTCAATTCACAAAAATGATCCAGACTACGAAACATTTATATAATAGTAGTCCCAAAAAACAATATTGACATTCATAGAATAAACTATGCACGGAGGAGAAAAATATGGAGTTCTTAAAAGATGAAGGTGGACAAGGAGCAGCTGAATACATCCTACTGTTCGGTGGAGTAATCGTTATAGCCATTGCAGCTCTCTACATATACTACACCTACATGCGAGGCACCACCCAGTTAAACGCTGCTGAAGACGTTGAAACTGTAAGAGCAAGCGCCAAAATAGGATAAAGAAACTATAAATAAGAAGTTGCGTCTTAATAAGACGCTATTCTTCTTTTTTAGGAAGTTAATTCTCTGATTTAATATTTATAATTTATAATTATCGGGTTGGTGAAAATGGATTTTTTTACAGATGAAGGTGGACAAGGAGCAGCTGAATACATCCTACTGTTCGGTGGAGTAATCGTTATAGCCATTGCAGCTCTCTACATATACTACACCTACATGAAAGGCACTCTTGCATTTGAAATCAGTGAAGATATAGATAGTGTAAGAGCAAGCGCCAAAATAGGATAACCCAACTAAAAAGAATGCACATCTTGTGCATATTCTTCTTTTAATGGGATGAATTCTACTATAATTATATAATAAAAAGAATAAATAAATATTAATATGAAAAACTACATCTATCTAGATGAAAAAGGGCAAATTAGTGCGGAAATGATTCTTTTAATTGGTGCCCTGCTTATCATTGTAATCGTAGCTGGTGGTTACATCTTCGGGATCACCAAGTCCGTTGGCGGTAACATTACTGAAGTTATAGACACTGCCCGAGATAATACAATTGGAAGGATGTAATCCTGATTATTGAATATCGAATCTTTTTTTCTATTCAATAATAGTACATAACTTTTTCTATCATTACTTTAAGAGATTATCACACCCTCTAATCCCTGAAAAGCAATTTCGAATATTCTAAAATCTATTTTATATAAATATATAAGGAATTGCTGTTAAAATAATAAACCATGGAAGTTTCTGTAATCATTCCCATGTACAATGAAGAGGAAAATGTTCTCCTCACTTTACAGGAAGTGAAGAATGTGATGGGACAGTATAGTCCCTACCAAATTATTGCTGTGGATGATGGTAGTTCTGATAACACCCTTAACCTGCTGAACCAGTATGCATCAGAAAATCCAGAAGTGGAAGTTTTAAAGCATCCCCTAAACATGGGGATGGGAAAAGCCCTAATTACAGGTTTTGAAAAAGCCTCTGGTAAGGTAATAATTACTTTAGACGCCGATCTAAGTTATGATCCCAATTATATTCCTTTAATGGTTTGGAAATTGCATGAAGAAAATGCAGACATTGTAATTGGTTCCCAGTATATGGATGGGGGTAAAACAGAAGACATACCTTTTATTAGACTCTTTGTGAGTAAAATGGCCAACCGAATTGTTGGTTACTCCATGAATGAGAACATTAGCACCGTCACTGGTATCTTAAGAGCTTATAAAAAGGAAGTTCTGGATTCTATCGAAATAGAATCTCGTGGTACTGCCATAAATCCCGAGATACTTTCTAAAGCCATTGCCCTGGGATTTAAGATCATAGAAGTCCCTGTGACTCTTAAAGGTAGGGAATTAGGAGAATCAAAAGTACAATTCCGATCTACTACGATATCACACCTGCTTTTAACCTTCTACGAAAGGCCCATGATTCTATTCGGATTTGTGGGACTATTTTTATGCTTAATTGGGATAATATCCGCAATTTATCTCTTCTACTTGTACTTAATTGGACAGTTGGACCCCAATCGACCCCTGATGATATTCATGGTGTTAACTCTACTTTCAGGGATACAAATACTCATTTTTGGCTTCATGGCGACACAGATCAGTCTCTTGAAAAGAGAGATCTACATCGTGCAGAAGGAGAATAAGTTAATGAGGAAAAGATTTGAAGATGAATAATCCTTGATTAGGTGTTCTGATGAATTATCCTCACGTTTCGATTATAATTATAAACTGGAACGGTTGGAAAGACACCATAGAATGCCTGGAATCAGTTTATCAAATTGAATACCCTACTTTTGATGTAATTGTCGTAGATAACAATTCTCTTGATGATTCATTGGATCAAATTAGGGCATACAGTTCAGGCGAATTAAAGTTTGATTCTGATTTTTTTGATTATAATGCAGAAAATAAACCGCTCCATGTCACCGAATATATGGAAGGTGAAACTCCCTCGGATATTAAGAATCTGGATTTGATTATTTTAAAAAATAAACGAAATTACGGTTTTCCAAGGGGAAATAACGTGGGAATTAAGTTTGCTCTAGAAAATCTTGACCCTGACTTCATACTACTACTTAATAACGACACTATAGTACACCCTTATTTCTTAACTGAACTTGTTCAAGAAGGTCATTTAAATGAACTTGTAGGTATTTTAGGACCTAAAATTTATTACTATGATAAAAAGGATGTGATCTGGAGTGCAGGGTGCAGAATTTCATGGAAACTGGCTAGAGGTATCCAGATTGGAAGTGGCGAACTGGATCATGGACAGTACGACGAAAAAAAAGAGGTGGAATATGTCAGTGGATCGGCCTTTCTAATTAAAAGTGAAGTAATAAAAGAGATTGGATTGATGGATGATAAGTATTTTTTATATTTTGAAGAATCAGACTGGACTTTAAGGGCAAATAATGCTGGTTTTAAAAGTCTTTACGTCCCGAGGGCTAAAATTTGGCACAAAATTTCCAAATCGGGGGGTGGGATTTCTCAACCTCTTGGGCTCTACTATATAACCCGTAACCGTTGGGTATTTATGAAAAAGTGGGCTAAAAAGAGTGATTACATCTTTTTTGTAATTTATCAAGTTTTAGGTGCCCTAATACTTCCAATACTCCTGAGTATTGCATATAAAAACAAAAAATTATTTTTGGCTTATTACCGGGGCCTTAAGGATGGCATAAAATAGATATTATTTTAATCTATCAATATCAAGCCAATAGTAAGTTTTTTGATATAGTATCTGTAAATCTAAAGGTAAAACTGTATTCCAAATCCCTGTAGTAGTGTATATCCACTTGTAATGAGCTTTATGTTTTTTTATGAGTTTTTTTAAAGTCGAATAGTATCCGTCTGGAGTAAAGGAATACCCTGGAGAAGCATGATAACCACCCATAGGGATTACAAAAACATCATAACCTAAATTTTTAACAGTTAAACAGTAATCAGTCGCATATAAATGCCAGTTACCGCATGTTATTTCATCGAATTTTTTATCTTTAAATATTTTTTTGGGGATAATGAAAAGACATTCATCCAATGTCTGAACCTTCTGGGGTTCTTTAATTTGTATTTTTCCAGCAAATTTAGGTGGAAATCCAGTTTTAATATTAGATATAAAATCTCTACCATACCTTCCGGCGACCCCTGCAACACCTAAATGATCAAGATTTTTAAGAATTTCTTCAGCTTCTTCTAACCATATATCTGAATCCAGCTGAAAGTCCTGATGTGCAAACATTAAATACTGTCCAGTGGCTTTCTTCCCACCATAGTTCAGAGCTTCTGCAGCAGAATTGAATTTTTCAGAATGGTTGTCTATTAAAATCAATTCATATTCCTGACTTTGCGTAATTAAACTCTTCAATAGATATGTTTCAAGAATATCTTTATTATTATAAACGCAGACTAATGAAATCATTAAATACTCCTGATCAACGTTGAGGAGACGACCCGATATTTTTCATGTACCCAACCGCCAAATATAATACAAGATGTGATATCTTCCCTAATTTTATTTTTTCTGCTTAAATTTAGTGATTTAATCAAGATAATAATCAACATCCAATTTCAATTGAGTATTTGTAATAATTCAGTTTTTGTAAAGATGTTTAATGGTATGGATATAATTTAATTTTTCCGAATTAGTAATATTCCTCAATATAGGAATGTGACTCAGTATCATTTCTCTTATGAGTATTAAAGTGAACTGTATCTTTTGATTAATAGTTCCATATTCCTTTACAGTAAATGCCATATTATTTAAACTCAGTTTTTTGAAATAAAGCATCTTATCGTTATCTTTCTTTATACTCCGTTCACCTTTGTGGTATACCACAGATTTTGGCACGTAGATGGCTTTCCAAGATTTCTTATGTGCTCTCCAGGATAATTCCGCATCTTCATAGGAAATGATATAGTCTTCTTTAAATAAACCAACAGATTGAAGCATTTCACTTTTGTAAAGAGCAGCAGCCCCTTTAGCACCGATTATTTCTCTTTGATGATCATATTGATTTTTATCAACTTTTTTATAACCTCTGTCAATTATTCTTCCCCAATTAATAATATGACCTGTAGAATCGATAATTTTGTGATTATCATCCCTCAATATTTTTGGAGCGTAAATTCCCACTCGTTCTTGGTTTTTTGCTGCTTCCATTAATTCTTTTAAAAAGTTTCTATCTACAGTTGTATCATTATTCAAAAGTAAGATATATTCAGGATTTAATGCCATAAAAGTAAATCTAATCCCAATATTATTTCCTTTAGCATATCCATAATTTTTAGCATTTTTTAAAAGAATTAGTTCTTTATTGATATTTTTTTCTTTTTTATTAATTGAAATATGATTAAAATCTTTCTCTTCTAATTCAAACAATTTAATATCAGCGGTCCAGCCCGCTAATCTATGTTGAGTTTTATTGGAACAATATTCGTTTATTTTTTCGATAGAATCATCATCAGAACCATTATCAACTAGAACAACATGATAATTTTCATAATTGATTTTATATAGAGATTCTAAACATTCTAAAGTATCTTCCCATCCATTCCAGTTTAGGATAATAATTCCAACATTAGGGCCCATTCTTCACCTTCTGATGTTATTCAAATAGATCCTTAATTAGAGCATGATGATTTTAAAACATGTTTATATGCTTTTAATGTCATATCAGCAGCTTTATTCCAGGTAAAATGATGTAAAATTCTATTTTTCAATTTATTACTTTTAGGAGATTTCCAGGCTTTGAATACAGCATCTTGAATGGACTTGATATTTTGAGGGTCACAAACAAATACATCAAATCCAAAGTATTCTGTGATTGGTCCATGAATACTCACAACACAATTAACACCAAAACTAGCAGCTTCTAAAGTTGATAAACCAGGACTATCACGTAAACTGGGTAGAGCATGTATCTTTGCCCTTGAATAATAGTGATGTAAATCTTCATGTGGAATTTCGTTCAAGAAATATGTGTTTCCACGTTTTTTACCTGACTTAATACATTCTTTAGCATAAAATGAATTTTTGTTCCCAATAAAAACTAATGGAATATCAGGAAAATTGAAAAGCGCTTTTATTAGATTTAATTGACCTTTCCAAGTTTCAAGTCGCCCTACCTGGAGGACATATTCGTCAGGTAACTTTAATACTTCTTTAGGAGGTCTCTGTGCCTTATAAAGATCAAAATCAGTCATTGAAGTACAGTTTGGAACTATTAATGCTTTTTTACGAAGTTCAGGCATTTTGAACTTGTAGATTAATATTTCTAATTCTGCATAAGAATTAGGCAGAATGATGTCTGCTAACTGAAGCATGGCACGAACTTTATTAAATTGTTTTTGATTGTCAAAAAAAACTTGTAATCTTGACAATATATGGGGAATATTTTTATTAACTCTTGCAGCCATCCTAACAGCGGAAGAACTAGAATAAGAGTGTAGATCTTTATAATTTAAACCATAACTAAGATCCCAATAAATTGGCGATAATGTTATGGGTAAATTGTTTTTCTTGGCATTGAGCGACTGTTTTAAACCATTTTCTGGTTCTTGTATATTAAAGATGTGTACTAAATCGTAGTTTGACAAGTCTGCTACAATGGAACTATTAATGTCAACTATTAATCCTTTTTTTTCGAGATGAAATTTAGTTTTAGTGATTTGGGTAGTATCTCCACCCCATTCGCTAAACTGTTTATTTCGACTATTTTGCATTAAAATTTTAAATTTAAACACCTTCTACATAAATTAAAAGATTTCTATTTTGTTTTTTTATATCAATATTTACGTATAAATTTTTATTTTTCGCCAAAGTAATAGTCCCATAATTAAGCTACCAACTATTTCGTTTGCAATTAAAGCAATTGCAGAACCTATTGGCCCTATTGAAGGTAATAACATGATGCTGATCCCAATCACAATTAATAACTGTATAATGTTAACCCACCAATAAACGTACACCATGTCAAAATTATAACCTATTATACCTAAAGGACAAATTAAAATTGCAATACAATATCGAACGCATAGTAGAATTCCAATAATTATACCGCCATTATATGCCTCCCCAAAAATCCATGGAGTTGTAAAAGGCACAATAAATGAGTATAGTAAACCGAAAGTTGATGCAAGTATACTAAATTTAAATGTAATTCTTAACATTTCTACACTTTCGTGTGTTTTCATTAATTCCGATGCACGGGGCCAAAGAGCAGTATTTACTGCTGCAATAAGCACCGTGAGCGGTACAGTGAAATATTTAGCAACACTGTATATTCCTACTTGATTGGGTTCTAAATAATATCCCATTAACCAAATATCTGCTTGCATCGTAATCATTACAGCTAGTGACGAAATTACCATGAAAAAAGTAAAAGAATAAATATTATAGCTTTCTGATGATTCAGAGATGTTTTTTAAGTTTGGTGCTTTCCAGAATTGTTTTAATGTTTTTATGAATGAATTCGATGGATCTATAAATGTCGACTTAGGAACTGATAAAGCGAATGAAGAAGCGTTAATTATGCTAGCTAATATATTTACACCTATCACAAGCTGTAATGACCAATTATTTAGTAATGCAATGATTAATATGCCAATGAATATCACAACCGTCTGTAAAGTTGATAATATAGCATTGGCCCGAAAACGCTTTAGAGATTGGAAGTATACATATGGTATGTGGGATATTACACTAAAAATACCAATTAATAGGCTTAATCTAAGATAGTAAGTAAGACTTTCATCATGCCAGAAATTTGTGGAAATCAAAGGGGCTAATGCATAAAATAATGTTGAAAGTATTAATATTAAAACTAATCTAAGCCTGAAAGCCCATCTTAAGACTCCAAAAAAACCCACCTTATCATCACGTGTTGCTGCTTTAGAAGCGAATCTAATTGTAGTTTGCCCTATACCCAAATCAGATAATCCAATTATTAATGTAGAAAAACTAATAACAAGTGCAAATATTCCCATACCAGAAGGACCTAACCCCCGGGCAATAAGTGATGTTGTTAATAATCCCACTACAATAGCTACAATTTGGGGGATACTTGAAATAATCACATCCCCTATTGCTTTACTAAATGGTTTTATCGCATTTTTATACGAGTTTACTAATTTCATGATTGGAGTCATTTAGTGCCTTTTCTTATACTTAATAGATTTTAACTCAAAAATACATATGTTGTCATATAATTAGTATTTACGATAGTATTAGTGAAAGTGGTATAATTATAGGTTCATTTGAAATCCTATTTCAGATGTTGTAAATATGGTGGATTAATTATGAGAAATAGGGAATCCAAAAAACTAAAAGAATTTTACGAAAAGAATTATGAACGGGATTCTGACTTATTTGAAATACCCCATACTAATGACTTTATGTATGCCCAAGTTATCAATCAAATCCTCCCTTATTTACATCCGGGTATTAAGATTCTTGATTTAGGGTGTAATACAGGTATTTTAAGTTTCTATATGGCAAAAAAAGGGTGTGAAGTATTGGGTGTTGATCTTGCAAGCAATGCTATAGAATCTGCAAAAATTAATAAGCGACACCACAAGATTGAAAATGTTCAATTTGAGTCTATTGACTTTATTTTGGATTGGAAAAAGGAAAAAGAATTTGATCTAATCCTTTGTAACCAAGTTATTGAACACATCCCACGCGATGATCTTTTTTTAAACAAAATATTTCTTTCTCTAAAAGAAAAAGGAGATTTAATATTGTTCACTCCCACATCTTATTCTTCTTTAGCAATTCTTTCTAAAAAATTAACTGGGAAGTGTTATCATGATGAAGAGGTAGGTCACTTGCGCCGATATAATAGAAAAGGGATTCAAGATTTAATTAAAGGCATAGGATTTGAAATAAACAAAGTAGTCTTCTTAGACAGTGCATTAAGAGACTGGTTTATAATTTACAAACCATTAAGAAGGTTTAATACAATATTTTCACTCCCTATTGTTCGTAATGTTTTTAATGCTATTGATACCATATTAGCAAAATTATTCTTATTTCCAGCAACTATATGCATTCATGCTCATAAGAAATGATTATAGTTCTATTTTATTTTGATATAAACGGAAATAAAAACATTTTATGCATCTCAAACATTATTTTTTATTATATCTTCTGTTTTTTGATTTAACCATCATTTATCATATCAATTTATAAAAATTAATCTATTCTAATTAAATGAAATCAGAAGATTAGGAAAGAATTAATACAACTTGATATCATCCATTAATTACCCATATATTAATTTAAACCAGTAAATAGCATATTAAAGGAAAATTGGTAATATGGATATTTTAATGTTTACGCCACTATTTCATCCCCATATTGGTGGGGTAGAAAAACATTTAAAAAGAATATCTGAAGAATTAATTAAAAAAGGACACAATATCACAATAATCACTCAAAAAAATGATAATAAATTGTTAGACTATGAGAAAATCGGGAAAATTGAAGTATACAGATTTCAAAAGATGAAGAATTTCAGAATTTGGATCTGGATTTACAAACACAGAAAATTAATAAAAAAATCAGATATTATACATTTCCATGATTATGGAACATTTATTTATTGGTTTTTGCCATTTAGATTTTTGTACCCTCTAAAAAAACTATTTATAACTTTTCATGGATATGAAGGAATATTACCCATACCAAAAGTTGTAAAAGTATGGAGAAAAATTTCTGAATATTTAACTGAAGGTAATATCTGTATCGGTACATTTATCCCTAGATGGTATGGCACTAAAACAGATTTCGTATCCTTTGGGGGAGTTGACGAACCTATAAACCATATTAATTTTGAAAATGGATCTGCAGTTTATATAGGCAGATTAGAAAGTGATACGGGCATTACTGAATATATCAAAGCCCTAAAAATCCTTAAAAAAAAGAATATAAATCTAAAATTGGATATTTGTGGTGACGGTTCTTTGAGACATGAAATTACAGCTTATATAATTCAGAATGACCTTAACGTTAAAATTCACGGCTATGTAAATGACATTAATCCATACTTAATTAAATGCAGTTTCGCATTTCTTTCAGGATATCTATCCATTTTGGAAGCTATGATTAATAAAAAATTAGTCTTCAGCATTTATTCTGATGAATTAAGAAGAGATTATTTAAGATCAATACCAAACTCTGATGAGATAATGATCATCACAGATTCATCAAATGAATTAGCAAATGAATTATTAAGCTACTATAGAAATCCTGATAAAAGAAAGGAGAAGGTTGAAAAAGCTTATGAATTCGCTAGGGAACAATCCTGGAAAAACTTAGCAGATATCTACTTAAAATTATGGACTTTGAAGAGATGATCTAGTAATTAAAATCATTCCCAGATATTCTTAAATCTTTCAGACAATCTATCAAAATTAAATTTTTCTCTACCTTTTAAAAGATTCTGCTGTTGTTTAACATAGCGCTTATTCGAAGGATTTTTTATAATTTTTATAATAATATCTTTCATTTCTTCGTAACTGTCACATAAATAACCTATATCACCCATTTTATCAAAATAATATTGAAGATAAGGATTTCTAAAGGCAATTATTGGTTTCAAATAAGAAAACGCATCAAATAGAGTGGCGCTAGCTCTTAGTTTACTATATTGCTCCCCATAAACAAAAACAACATAATCAACTTCTTTAACATAATTACCATATTCTTCCTGACTTAAAGGAACATATGGTGATGGGACAAAGACCGATTTTGGAAACTTTTCAGCAGACTTATCAGTTAAGTGACCTATAACAAGAAATTCAGCATTTTTTATTTCTTTAATTTGATTTATATCTTCTGATAATTTAAAAAAAAGATTAATACCTTTCATAACATGTATTACACCTAAATAACCGAATTTAATTTTTTGATTAAAGGAAAATCCACTTATTTGATGAGATTTATAAAAATAGGGATGATCTATCGAATAGACATATCCTGCGAGTTTTGGTAGTTCTTTAATAAGATTTTTCTCTATAGGTGAACCCAAAACCAAGTAAAGTAATCTTTTTGAATTAAAAAATTGTAACCATATCTTTATCCAAAAAATTATTCTTGTAGGTACTAAAGGCATTGCTGATATTGAGTTTAGATCTCCATGAAGAACTGAAATAACATCAACATCTTTAAAAAATCTGGTTAAAATTTTAATAGAAATAAGTGTAGAGCTTCTTACAGAAGTAAATATAATTTTGAAAGATTTTAATTTTTTAGACAAAGTAAAAATGTTATTAATAATATTGAATTCCAAATTGAATCTGAAAAAATCGGATTGAGTTCTTTTTGGAATTTTTATTTCCTTATAATCAATATTTACAAAATTATCTTCAAGAAACTTTCTAACATATTTGATATGCTCCTTTTCTGCTAAGAATAATATCATTTCATCATTGAAAGCATTTTTTACAACATTAATGAAAGCAGAATTGAATTCTACATGCTCTAGTCCGACACATTGCGGTTCAACAATTATAATCATTTTATCCTCACGAAATCTATCTTAAATATTGTGATAGAAAAAAAAATAATTTTCTGCTATTTTTTTCCAATTAAACTCGTTTGTGATTATTATAAAACCGTTAGAAGTGATTTTATTTCTTTTATTCACATTTTTAATCAGTTCGATAATTTTCTTTGCTAGAAAAGAGTGATCCTTTTCTGGAATGAGAATCCCTGTTCTATTATTTTTGATAATATCAGGAATTCCGCCAACATTTGATCCAATAACCGGCACCCCGCAAGCCATGGCCTCCAATAATACCACACCAAGACCTTCAGTATTTCCCTGAGAATCAATTACAGAAGGTAGGACAAAAAGATCAGAGGAGTTGTATAAATTTAAAAGTTCAACATCAGAAACATTTTTTAATATCTCTATCTTATCCTCTAAATCCAAATCATAAAGCAAACTCTTAAGTTTCTCTTCTAGTGGCCCAGAACCCACAATTTTCAACTTTACATCGTCTCTTTCATTCACTATCTCCTTCATAGCTTTAATTAGATATTCATGTCCCTTTCTCTCAATCAAATAGCCTACAGACAATATCTGAAAAATATCTTCATCTTTGGGAACATCCATTGGCCTGAAAAAGTCCGTGTCCACCCCAAAGGGTATGATCTCTAATTTATCTTCATCCAGCCCTGCATCTACACAAGCATTCCTGGTAGCAGAGCTGTTGGTAACAGTCTTACTGGAATTATTCACCAGCCATCTTAAAGCAAATTGCATATGATAACGTTTGGCTAGATAAACCTCCTCCCCATGTATAGTGTTGATGTAAGGAACCCCATAAAGTTTCTTTAAAAACAAAGCACCCAAACCATTGGGGATAGGCCACTGCACATGGACCATGTCCACATCCCTAAATTTTAGCAGAGAATACCAAACATTGAAAATTAGAAAAGTGAAAACCTGAAACTTTACAAACCATCCTTCCTTTACGTTATCGATCATCCCGGCCCGTCCTGCTAACTTTTCAAACCTTTTGGGGTAAAAATAGTGGAATTTTTCTATCTGAACTTCATCCATAGAATATTTAGATTTTCCACCTGTATGTGGTGCTATGACGCATACTTCATGTGCTTTTTTAGCTATCTCCCTCATGAGTCGATGCACGAATATGCCGTGAGGATCATCCTCATATTCAGGGTAGGCAGAAGTAATTACTCCTATCTTGATTTTAACCACCTTTTCTTTTGAAAACGGTGAAAGTACGATACTGATGAACGGGTTCATAAGATGTAAATGTCATATTCCCCCATGTACCCCAATAAGATATATAATAATCTGGTTGTACTCTTTCCAGCTCCTGATCGAACGCAGCATTGTCTTCCATGGTGAAGTTGAAATCTTCGGGACCCACATACATAGACTGGTTATTTTTAAAGATAGGCATCTTTCCTACGTTCATCTGGAGATACCAACCAAAACCGTACCACAAGTCAGCGTAGATTACTTTGGATTTGTATTGAGGGTCGTAATCCATAAGCCAATGACTTACTTCGTAAATATCTTGATTTACGTATTTGTTATTCATATTAGCAGTTTTTATGGCTTCAAAATGGTTAATAGTTGAAAACAGCATCAAAATCGATAAAATTACCACAATTAGATACAATGTCAAGTTTTTCCCTTTGAAATTGACCCTTAACTGACTGGCTCCCCATGAAAAAGCACGCGTCAAGAAATAAGCTATCGGTACAATCATTGTAACAAAATAACGATGATCTTTCGTTACATATACGCTTTGGAAGATAAAAAAGGCCATAAACCATGAGAAAAAAAGCAAATCCATCTGACAATTTTTAATTCCTAAATCCTTCAGTATGGTATATATCAAGTAAATTAACCCAAAGAATATCAATTCTGACCCAAAATAGTGTATTTTTCCAAACGTAACCATAAATAAAATTATTAAGACACCAAATAACACCAATTTTGCCATATTTAATTTATTTAGCTTGATATTCAAAGAGCTCTTGCCACTCCTGATTTCCCTCCATTTTCTAAACCAGTAAACTGCAAATCCCAGTAGGGCCAATAATAGGACCATCAATGCCTGAACCCCTAAATAGGCATGCATATTCTTCAAGTAGTATAATGGATCGGGATGATAAGCAAAGTGCTCTGTTGATCCTGCCGCAGAGCTAGAGGTACGGAAAAAATCCATGAAACTATATAAAGGATTTCCAAATTTTATTCCCAGATATATAAGGAAAGGAAGAACAATGAGTAACGATAAACCCATTCCGATAAGAATATCCCTCCTACTTTTAATTTTATCCCAATTAATGAAAATGTAAAGGAAAATGGGAAATATAATGAGTGCCATGTTATACCTGGTTAAAAAGGCCAACATTGCCACCGGGAATGATAAATAGAACCACTTAGAATTTTTCTCCACCGCTAAATAGGTTAAGTAAATGGCCCAAATTGCAACCCCTACACTAGAAACATCATTAAAACCGGCTCCTACTAAGGTAAGGACCATTGGAAAAGTAGCAAAGAGTAAAGTACCCACCAAGCTAACTAAAGGACTAAAGCGTTCATTGAAAAAAAGGTAAAGTCCAACACATCCGGCTATGTATAGAAGACCATCTACAATGAATAGGGGTGTAACGGATAGATCGCCGAAGAAGAAGAAAATTGCGGTTAAAAACGAAATGAATGGTGGTCGGTTAAGATCCGTGTAGTTTATACTTTTCCCTGCAAATTCAGCAGCATTGGCCAGATAATCAAAGGTGTCCATGATAGCGCCAATGTCCATCTGGATTTGAATCTTAAAATAGGTGATTAAACTCACTATAACTATTAAAAGAGCTAAAAAAACCCATTTAGGCTTATTATTAAAAGAATATTTCAACAATTATATCACCTGTCAACAAAGTAAACCCCCAAATTCATCCTGGGGATCATGGCCATCAGAACACATTGCTCTGTGTTCTCAGTCCTGTTCAGCAGTCCTTTGGTTAAAATACTAACCGCACCTGTCTTCTGGCCCAGCTTCTCCACCCCGGTGACCCGGTCCATCACATCACCTACTTCATTCCCTTTTAGGACTTCCTCCACCACGGCAGGAGGATATTCAAAGCCAGCGCTCACCCCTAAGGTTATCCGTTCCCCATCGTAGATTGCACACCACTGCAGATCCAGATAACCGGTGATACTGTGGGGTGTCTCCAGAAATCCGGATTCAATACCCACCGAGAGATTAACATCCATAAATGCATTCCTGGCCCGGTTCATCGCCCCCTGGATGGTTTCGTCCAAGCCGATGGGCTGTTCACTTACCCCGGAGTCTACCTCAATTCCATCTACATCCACATTAGAATAGATTTGCTCCATAACATTACGGGTGGCCCTTACTTTCAGGGGGTTGTGGGTTCCTACCTTGACCTTTATCATTTATACTCCTCTGGTTTATCCATACTTATGCTTTCTAATGGCTTGCTATCTCCCTACAAGGGAAGGACTTAATAATGACGATAAATTTGTAATGTTTAGGACTAATAGAGTCTTTTTCATTCTAAGATAAGTATCTTATCCAATAGAACTTTCAACAGCAAAACCTAATCGTTTTATTGGATCCTATCTTCTGATTCTTAGGTTATTGCAGTATCCTTAATCAAGAGTTCTACTCTCTTTTCTGATTATTCTGATTCATGTTTAAAAATTCTTGGAAGATTTTGTTCTGCAGGATTGATCTCTTTATAATGGGCCAAATTTATCTTTTTAGTTGGATTCCAAACTAAATAATAATCTATATCATTTTCTTCAAGTCCTTTCTCAAGTTCTTGAGAATAAGTGTCAGTGGAACCATAAAAAGGAGAATCGAGGTAATATGATAAATGAAGAGTCTGTAATGCTAGCGAATCAGAAGCAATATTCCCTTGAATTTTATATTCATCTTTTAAATTCTCACTGACTGTGTAGATTGCCTTATTATTACTGTAATTTATAAGAGTGATGGTGGGTGACAAAATTAAAAATATGAAGAAAAGTACCAATATTGTATTAAAAATTTTATTTTCTATATTGTAATTCTCGTTGAGAACTTTGATTAGATAAAAACCTAGAAAAATCACTAAATAGAATAAAAAGTAAAAATATCGTAAATCAACAAAAAAGGGGAGATATCCTAAAATAAATATAATAAAAGTTACCATTAAGCAAAGGATTGCCCATTTTACTTGCTTATTTGGTGATTTAAAAAACATTAATATGCTTAAAATAATTATTGGTAGAATGAGAGGAGAAAATGTAAACAGGATAAAAATTGATTTTACAATATTTTTTATAAAAATATTAACCTGATATGTAAAAGATTGTATGGAATCGAATGGACTCCAGGGATAAAGTTTTACATAGGAAGGGTCCTCCCAAGGAGTTATGGCAGTGGGATTAGGGTGTGATACAGTTCCAAACATATTCATAGGATGGTTTAATTGGATATCGGGCCCCAAAGCATTATAATTATAAGTTCCTGATGTTCCAATAGTTAAATAACCATATTTTTCACTGATTTGAAAAGACCAAGCCCCTGCTATTAAGAAAAATACTGTCAAACCAATCAATAAATTCTTTAAGATTGTTTCGTTTTTTTTATACTTTTTAAAATAATAAATAGCGTTAAAAATTAAGTAATGGACAAGGAAAAATGGAAAAGCAAAACTCTTACTTAGATAAGCAAGGCCACCAGTTAATCCACAAAATAATCCAATTGTTAGGTTATTTTGATATTTAGGATCGAAAATAAAGTTTAGATAAAAAATTAGAAAACTTGACATCAACAAATCAGAAGTTAACATGAAAAAAACGAAACACAAAGTAACTGGAATCAAAGAGAATATAAAAAATGTTCTTAGTAATTGATTAATTTTGAACTTGAAAGTTAAAAAATACATTCCAATAATGTTGAAAGATCCTATTATTATCGATAATATCCAAGCTGATTTTAGAGCAGATACTTGACTAAACCCTTTCAAAAGAAAAGGAACCAACAACCACGAAAACAAAGGACTCCAATAACCATTCACAGCATCTTCAAAATTTCCTAATGCATATTTCTGTGCAATACTTAAGTAACATATCCCATCTGCACCTGGACCAAAATCATACTGAAAATAGCCAATCAAAACAATAGCTGTAACAAAGTAAATGAACAGTGCAATAATCAAACCGAAATAAGATCTCAGTTTCATAGAATCCGGTTTTAAATAAGCATCAGGATTCACCTCACCTTTCATTTAATACTCCCATCAGGGTTGATCTCTCCCTTCCTGATCCGGGTAGATGATATTGGTCTTCCATCCTCTGCCAGGACCATTCCAATGATTATTATATCCAGGGGCTTCATCCCCTTCTCCTGCCGTATCTTGTTGATCTCCCGGGCGGTGGGTTCGGTTTCGGGGCTGACCACTATGGCCTCTATGCTTTCATCCTCCACGGTGGGGCCGTAGTGTTCCTCCAGGCGAGCCAGGATATAATTACTATGCCCCTCCAGGAGGGCGTTTAAATTAGCCATGCGGACATTGCAGGGCTCGATTTCGCCCTTCTGGCCTCCAAATTCATCGGAGGTTACTCCGATGAGGACCTGTTCTGCTACCTGGAAGGCCTTCTCCAGTAGCATGCGGTGTCCCTGGTGGAACTTGTCGAAGGTTCCTCCCACTGCCACTTTACGGTATCTCTTATCTCCCATGCGGCTAACCCCTTTTTAGGTTAAGTTGATTATGTAAAAGGTTAGATAATAAACTATGCTCCAGGAACATAATGTGGTGGTCAAGAACCCCCAGCGTGTGGAGTTGCGCTTCGCCTCCTGTTACCCTAACCTGTACCGCAGTGCCATGTCCTCCCTGGGATTTCATATCATCTATGACTTTTTAAACAGCCGGGAGGACACCTACTGTGAGAGGGTAGTCTATCCCCACGCCCGCAGCCTGGAAACCGGCACCCAGTTGAAACATTTTGATATGGTGGGCTTCTCCCTCCAGTACGAGGAGAACTACCTCCACGTCCTGGAGATGCTCCAGAAAGGAGGGCTAGCCATCCGGAAAGAGGATCGGAAACCGGATGATCCCCTGGTCATTGCCGGGGGGCCCTGTGCCACCTCCAACCCCCTGCCCATGACTCCCTTCGTGGATCTGTTCCTGGTGGGGGATGGGGAGGCCATCCTCCCCCATTTCCTAGAGGTATTTAAAGAACTCAGAAACCCCCGGGAGGAGTTGCAGAAGTTCCTGGAAATTAAGGGTGTGTATCTACCCGATAATCCGGTGGAGATCAACCTCATCCCGGATATGGACCAGGCTTGGAAGCCGGTGCACCAGGTTATACCCGAGACTCGAGAAAAAAGTTTAACCCCGGCCTTCGGAAGATCCTTCCTCCTGGAAGTCTCCCGGGGCTGCACCCGGGGCTGTCGTTTCTGCATGGCCGGCTGCCTGTACCGTCCCCGCCGGGAAGTTCCCCTGGAGGAACTTCTAGAAACCGCCGAGGCAACCAGAGAATCCACGGGACTTAATAAAGTAGCACTTATCGGAGCCGCGGTCTCGGACCACTCCCGGATTGAGGATCTGTGCCAGAGCCTTTCAGAAAGAGGTTTCCAGATCACCCTACCCTCCCTCAGGGTGGAAGCAGTGACCGACCAGCTCTTAGAGATCCTGAAAAGTAGCGGGCTTAAAACCGTCACCCTGGCCCCGGAGTCCACCTGGAACCTCCGGAAGGTGATAAACAAGTCACTCACCGATGAGGACATCTTCCAGGTGGTTAAGAAAACCTTCCAGGAGGAGATGAACGTCAAGTTATACTTCCTGGTGGGCCTGCCCACTGAGACTGGTAAGGACTTGGAAGAAGTAACTAAATTAATCAAATCTCTCCAGAAGGAGGCCCCCCGTAAAAGCTCCCTCCGGGTGAGTGTTAATCCCTTCATTCCCAAACCCCACACTCCCTTCCAGTGGCACCACTTCAACTACAAAGAGATTAAAAGTAAAGTGAACATCCTGAACCAGGAGTTCCGTTCCCGTTACTTCAAGGCAGAAAGTCCCCGCAGCAGCCTCATCCAGTACGTCTTATCGGTGGGAGGAGCAGATATGGGGGATGCCCTGGAAAGATCACTCCAGCACAAGTTATACCTACCGGAATGGCAGAAACTGGCTCCCCACTGGGAGTTAACATCCAAACTGCCCTGGAGGAACATCCAGGTGGGAGTGGATGATGAATTTTTAAAAGATGAATATGAAAAGGCATTAAAAGGCGAATTCACACCCTGGTGTGAGACCTTCGGTTGCCAGAACTGTGGGGCCTGTGAATAAATAAGACAACAGATAGAGGTAAGGACCATGAAACCATCCCAACGTATAGAATCCATTGACTTCTCAGGAGTCCGGAAGATGTTCGAATTAGTAAAGGAGGACTCCATCAGCCTGGCTCTGGGGGAACCAGATTTCGACACCCCTACCAACATCAAAGATGCTGTTAAAAAGGCCCTAGATAAGAATTTAACCCATTACACCAGCAACCAGGGCATCCTGGAACTGAGGGAAGCTATAGCAGAAAAATTAAAAAGAGATAACCACCTAGAAACCTCCCCCGAAAACATCATAGTCACGGTGGGTGCCAGTGAAGCTCTCCTGATGGCCACTCAGGCCCTGGTGGAGAATGGTGATGAAGTAATCATCCCTGATCCGGGTTTCGTATCCTACGGAGCCTATGTGAATCTGGCGGGAGGTACAAATGTCCCGGTAAAGGTAAAAGAGGAGGATGAATTCCGTCTAACCCCTGAGAATGTTATGGAACATGTTAACCAGAACACCAAGGCCATCCTCATGAACTCCCCCAACAATCCCACCGGAGGCGTCCTGAAAAAGGAGGATGTGAAGGGCCTGGCTGAGATCGCCCAGGACCATGACCTAGTCATATTCTCCGATGAGATCTACGAGAAGATCATCTACGGTGCCAAACACTACAGTCCGGGCCGTTACACTGAAAACGTAATAACCATCAACGGTTTTTCCAAGGCCTATGCCATGACTGGCTTCCGGATCGGTTACACCTCCGCACCATCAGAACTACTAGAACCACTACTGAAGGTCCACCAGTACAGCACCGCCTGCGCCAGTTCCCTCTCCCAGGCTGCTGCCCTAGAAGCCCTGACCGGCCCCCAGGATAGTGTGGGAATGATGGTCAACGAGCTAAAAAGAAGAAGGGACCTGGTGGTGGAAAGAATTAACCTGATGGGGATCAAGTGCAAAAAACCCAGGGGAGCCTACTATCTCTTCCCCCATGTGGATGACCCTGAACTCTTCGTGGTTCAAGCCCTGGAAAAGGGGGTAGTCCTGGTACCGGGTAGCTCCTTCGGTAGCCATGGCGAAGGTCACTTCCGCCTCTCTTACGCTGCTTCCTATTCTGATCTGGAAGAATGCATGGATCGCCTGGAATCCCTAATAAAATAGCTCCTAATTTTTTTTAAATTGAAAATGGATTAGGTTTGCCTAATTCATTTATTCAAGGCGAATATTCCCCCTATATACATTAGGCCATCCTAACTCAGGGCAAGAAATAAATACTCTCTTTTTCATAGTTTATCAAACCGAAGTTTTAATTTAATTAATTTGCTACTTAAAAATGGGGATTGATTAGACTTGTGGGAAGAGGTTAAACTGGAGGGAATGCCGGGACTATCCCAGGAAGAAGTTAACCTTAAACTGAAAACTGAAGGATATAATGAGCTTCCCTCCCCGGATAAGAGAACCATATTCACCATTGCCCTGGAGGTGGTGCGTGAACCCATGTTCCTCCTTTTAATTGCCTGCGGCAGCATCTATCTGGTGCTGGGAGACCTGGAGGAGGCCCTGATGCTCCTGGCCTTCGTGTTCGTGATTATGGGCATCACCTTCTACCAGGAACGGAAAACCGAGAACACCTTGGATGCCCTGCGGGACCTGTCCAGTCCCCGGGCCCTGGTCATCCGGGATGGACAGCAGAAAAGGATCGCAGGCAGAGAAGTGGTCACCGGGGATATCATCATGCTCAAGGAGGGGGATCGGGTCCCGGCCGATGCGGTGGTGCTTTCCTGCAGCAACCTCTTGATAAACGAGTCCCTCTTAACCGGGGAGTCAGTGCCGGTGCGTAAGGTGTCCTGCCAGGGAGTGCTGGACATGCATCCTCCGGGTGGTGATGGACTTCCCTCAGTCTACTCTGGTACCCTGGTGGTGCAGGGACTTGGGGTGGCCCTGGTGCAGGCCACCGGACTGGATACTGAAATGGGCCGTATTGGTAAGAGGCTGCAGTCCCTGGAAACCGAGGACACCGTCCTCCAGAAGGAAACCCGCCGGGTGGTCCTGAACATGGCCCTGGCCGGTGCGGCCCTATGCGTAGTGGTGGTGGTAGTCTATGGCTTAACCCGCCTGGACTGGTTGCAGGGCTTCCTGGCCGGGATCACCCTGGCCATGGCCATCCTCCCCGAGGAGATCCCGGTGGTATTCACCATCTTCCTGGCCCTGGGTGCCTGGCGCATATCCCAGAACAATGTCCTCACCCGGCGTTCCCAGGCCATACAGGCCCTGGGATCGGCCACGGTACTGTGCACGGATAAGACCGGGACCATCACCCTTAACCAGATGACGGTCCGTGAACTGATGGTGCAGGGTGAGTCCCTGGAGGTTAACACCCAAGAACGGGAGTTGCCGGAGAAGTTCCATCCACTGGTGGAGTACAGTATCCTGGCCAGTCAGAGGGACCCCTTCGACCCCATGGAGAAATCTTTAAAGGAATTCGGTAACCTTACCCTGCAGGACACCGAGCACCTCCATGATGAGTGGAGCCTGATCCAGGAATATCCCCTCTCGGAAGAGCTTCTGGCCATGTCCCATGTATGGCGCTCCCCTGATGGGCAGGAATATCTCATCGCTGCCAAGGGGGCTCCGGAGGCAGTGGCGGATCTGTGTCACCTGCCAGAGATGGAATTAAATGTCTTGCAGGAGCAGATCACCACCTTAGCCGATCAGGGTTTGCGGGTTATTGGCGTGGCCCAGGGACGATTCACCCAGAAGGACCTGCCCGGAGAGCAGCACGACTTCCCCTTCCAGTTTCTGGGCCTGGTGGGCTTCCTTGATCCCCTGCGCCCCCAGGTACGGGAGGCGGTGGCCGAGTGTTACCAGGCTGGTATCCGGGTGGTGATGATCACCGGAGACTACCCCGGCACCGCTTCCCACATCGGATCCGAGATAGGGCTCCGGAACTGTGACCAGGTACTCACCGGGCCGGAATTAAACCAGATGAGTGATGAACAACTGAAGGAGAATATCCCGGAGGTTAACATCTTCGCCCGGGTGGTTCCGGAAGAGAAGCTGCGCCTGGTGGAGGCCCTCAAGGCCAGGGGGGATACGGTGGCCATGACTGGGGATGGGGTGAACGATGCTCCGGCACTGAAATCCGCCCAGATCGGTATCAGTATGGGTGGCCGGGGGACGGATGTGGCCCGGGAGGCCTCGGCCCTGGTGCTCCTGGATGATGATTTTTCCTCCATTGTCTCGGCAGTGAAGATGGGCCGGCGCATCTTCGACAACCTGAAGAAGGCCACCTCCTACATCTTCGCCGTGCACGTGCCCATTGTGGGCATGTCCCTTTTACCGGTGATCTTCGGCTGGCCCCTGGTCCTGTTTCCCATGCAGATCGTCATCCTGGAACTCATCATCGACCCGGCCTGTTCCGTGGTCTTCGAGGCAGAACCCGCCGAGGAGGATGTTATGCGCCGGCCTCCCCGCAGCTCCAGGGATCCCCTCTTCCATCCCTGGACCATAGGTATCAGCATCCTCCAGGGAGTGGTGGTACTCTTGATTGTACTGATGGTCTTTGTAGTGGCCTTCTACGGGGGTCGGGGTGAGGATACCTCCCGGGCTCTGGCCTTTACCACCCTGCTTTTTGGTAATCTGGCCCTGATCCTCTCTAACCGTTCCTGGAACAAAACCATTCTCCAGACCCTGCGTTCACCTAACCCGGCCCTGTGGTGGATCATGGCCCTGGCAGTTATTATCCTGGGACTGGTACTCTACCTACCACCTCTGCAGAGTTTATTCCAGTTTGGGGTGCTCTCACCCACCGATATCCTAATCTGTTTCCTGGCCGGTGGTATCAGTGTACTGTGGTTCGAGGCCCTGAAGGCCACCAAGTTCAGTCTGAAACCCCCTGCTAAGTGAGTAAGGGATGTTGGGAGTGGATTAGCACTACTGCCCTGGGGGGCCAATAAATATTAGCCTCCCCCACCAATAATAATGTCATGGCAGAGTCACTAAAAGGCAAGTTCAAAAAAAAGTGCCAGGAAATGGGCATACCCCTGGTGGGCTTTGCACCGGTGGATAGGTGGGAAAACCCACCCCCGGAACTGCCCCACCAGTTCGAGGAGTGGATACCCGAAGAATTCTGGCCCCAGTCCATCTACCCCGAGGCCAAAACGGTAATTGTAATTGGACTGCCAGTGCAGCTCCCGATACTGGATACCGCACCCTCCATATATTACCATGAACTTTACCATACCATTAACCGGCTTTTAGATGAGAAGGCCTACCTGTTATCTAATTATCTTACCAGAGAGGGTTATCCTTCTATCTACCTTCCCCGGGATGGGTATGGCGATATTGAAGTGCTGCTGAAAAAGCCCCTGGCCTTTTTCTCCCACAAGCACGCCGCTTATCTGGCCGGTCTGGGATCCATAGGGTGGAATAATGTACTCTTAACTCCAGAATATGGACCCCGGGTTCGTTTCACCTCAATCTTCACCACCGCCTCCCTGGAGGGGGATCCTATCCGTGGTAATGATCTGTGCACCCGTTGCCTGTCCTGCGCTAAAAGCTGCCCAGTGCATGCGCTGGCCACTAAAAAGGAAGAAAACTTCCCCCCACCTATGGAGAAGATGAATTGTGCCAATCGGAGCAGGAAACTCCGTAAGAAGTATTTATCCCCCTGCGGAATATGTATCAAGGTCTGCCCGGTGGGAGAGGATCGGGTGGTGTTTGACCGGGAAGATACCAGCATCTACTTCCAGGAGGAGAATTTCGAGAAGTATCACCGGGCCTGGGAGCATGTTAGAAAGTATGGGAGCAAAAAATAAAAAAAGATTCTTATGAAATATGAATTCGCAGCGAGAATGGGTAAGGTTCCCCGATCCTTTATTCGGGAGATACTGAAGGTCACTGAAGACCCGGAGATAATATCCTTTGCCGGTGGCCTGCCCAATCCAGAATCCTTCCCTTATCATGATATCAAGGAAGTGGCTGTCCAGGTTTTAGAAGAAAGCGGAGCCCAGGCACTCCAGTACAGCACCACCGAAGGGTATTATCCCCTGCGGGAATGGGTGTCTAACCGTTATCAGAGCAAGGGTGTGAAGGTAGACCCGGAGGAGGTCCTGGTTACCAACGGTTCCCAGCAGGGCCTGGATCTGGTGGGGAAGATCTTCCTCAACCAGGAGGACCCGGTCCTGGTGGAAAGACCCACTTACCTGGCAGCTCTGCAGTCCTTTGGACTCTACGAACCAGTATTCTATTCCGTGCCCCTGGAGGAAGATGGGGTGGATGTTAACCGGCTGGAGGAGGCCCTGCATGAATTTGATCCCAAACTCTTCTACGCGGTTCCCAACTTCCAGAACCCCACCGGCATAAGTTACTCCCTAAAACGCAGGAAGGAAGTTGCCCGGGTCTTAACCGGTAGTAATACGGTTTTCGTGGAGGACAATCCCTACGGGGAGATACGTTTCATGGGGGAGGACTATCCCCCGGTTAAGGCCTTTCTAGAGGAATCCGTACTCCTGGGCTCCTTTTCCAAGATAGTTTCCCCAGGCATTCGCCTGGGTTGGATAACTGCTCCAGCAGAGGTTATGGATAAACTGGTAACTGCCAAGCAGGCCTCGGACCTGCACTCCAGTTTACTGTCCCAGATGATTGTTCACCGTTATCTATCTGAGTACCCTGTGGAGGCCCATTTAGAAAAAATACGCAGCATGTACAAAAGTCAGCGGGACCTCATGGTCTCTTTGATACAGGAAGAGTTTCCGGATGATGTGCAGTGCACCGAACCCGAAGGGGGAATGTTCCTGTGGGTTACCCTTCCGGAGGGTATGTCCTCCCTGGAGCTTTTTGAAATGGCCCTTAAAGAGCAGGTGGCCTTTGTACCGGGACAGGCCTTCTATGCTGAAGAACCACAGTACAACACCTTGAGGATGAATTTCTCCAATAGCAGTGCGGAGAAGATAGAAACAGGTATAAAAAGGTTGGCCCGGTCCATAAGGGAACTTGAAAAGTAGTTTGTAATTATTTTTAAAAAAATATAGAAGGGGGGTTTAATTAAACCCCTTATGGTTTTCTTTTAGATAGGAACACTCCGGCAGTTACCAGTAAGAGTGCTAGGATGGTTCCTATTATTGGTACTCCTGTTTTTTGCATGGTCACGGTAGCTGCAGATACTTCGCCAGGTTCTTCCGGATTTGGTTCCGGCAGTCCCAGGATAGCTCCGGGGTCAATGGCGGCGTAGAGATATCTGGTTTCGTTTTTGTAGGTGGCAGGGTGGTGTATGCATTCGTAGATTGGTTTTGACAGGTCATCGCAGTAGGTGGGTATGTTCGCGCAGGCGTACCAGCAGTGGTAATACCAACTAAAGCTTGGGCCGTAGAACTGTGCGTCAGGATAAGATGATAACGGGTAGGTATCCTTAAGATTGTTCAGCCAATTATTTACTTCATTGTAGGTACCCCAGAACCAACCACCACCCAGTGGATAATGGGTCCATTCCGTGATAACTTGTTCGTATCCCACTATTACTTCTTCATCGTAGGCCGGTTGATCCACCACGGTTACGTTGTAGGTTCCATTGAATTCATTGTTGAACTTGCCAATCTTTGCTGCTTTAGTGTAAATAATTAATTCAGCTACTTCACCAGCATTTAAATTGCCAATATTCCAGGTTATAGTCCTTGTGGCTTGGTCATAGATGGCTTTGGCAGGATCACTATTAGATACATAATCTACCATGTCAGAAATGACGTCGGTAACCACCACTCCGGTAAAGTTGTCATCCAGGTTTGGATTGGTAACCGTTAAGTTAAAAATAATATCGTCACCAAGGTTTACTTCGTGGTCGTTAACCGTTTTTTCGGCCGTAGCGTTTAGAATTGGTTCTTCGGCAAAAACAGCACCAATTATGCTCAATCCCATTACTAGGATCAATATGGTTGAATAAATAGTCTTTCTCAATATATCCCCCCCAAGTGATATATTATTAATACAATATTCTTAATTAACTTATCGTTACAAGTGTGGGTCTTTATCTACTGGGATTCCTCTCCGGATGGAGAATATCTAATCCTCAGATAATGAATTAGGGCTAGATCTATTACCACATCACCATAACGAATACCGCGAACACCACATTGAGGTGGCCTGAACCATACTGGGCTCCCCTCATTAGGGGTGGTCACTTTTTCTGCTTTGTAGATACTCATCTTTTTTTATCCCCCCCTTTTTCTCTTTCCACTGTCTATTTTTATTTTTGAACGTATTTAAAATTTGCCCTGACAAAGAAAAATTAGTATTATTTTACAATATTTACACTTGAAATTCAACTTTTTATAAGCAAATAATTACGGGAATATTGATGACGTCGAACAATATTACAGTGGAAATGTATGTCTAAAAGTTGTATGAATTATTATTTCAATTGAGTTATTCACTCTGTAATGAGAATAATTAGCAGAATGAGAATAATTAGCGCCGGGGACGGGATTTGAACCCGCGTGATCCAAGGGATCATGGGATTAGCAGTCCCACGCCGTACCAGACTGGGCCACCCCGGCATTTGAAAAAAAGGTAGGTATTCAAAAGATTGGTGTCTCTACTATTTAAATACACAAGGACTTGGTGAGGTTAAAGTGGGCGTGTTCAAGAGTGGACAGACCTCGTGTCTACTGGTGATCCGGAAGGCCAACTCCACCCCGCTATTCCACAAGCATCAGCTGACCAGAGTAGAGCTGCTTCTTTCCAGACCTGACACGTTCCCCTGGTTAAGAACGTTAACCCTGGCCCTCCAGCCAGAGCCCGTCCACCAGTGATCCTGCGGGACGAGGTTTCGACATTGAACTTCTGGGCCAATAAACATTTAACCTGCCGCCTCTTGAACTTCGACCGCGCCGTATAGGGGATGTGCGCTTACAGAGGACCCCTGACCCTCCAGTCTAGCCCATTTAGTGTTGGTGGTAGGAAGTATTTTAAGGTTGTGATTCACCCACCCACCATTTCATTGGAATGATATTTCACCAGTTCCCAACATATAAATGAACATGGACGGGCTTTTGATAATGGCTGTGGTCATCAGCATCTACATGGCCTTTAACATCGCCGCCAACGACATCGGCAACTCGGTGGGGACGGTAGTAGGCAGTGGCTCCCTTAAGATGCGCCGTGCCCTATTGTTAGGGGCTTTTTTTGAATTTATAGGGGCCCTGTATTTTGGTAACAACGTTATCAGGACCGTAGGGAGTGGTATCATCTCTCCCGATGTCCTACAGGCCACCGGGGCTTTCATCATAACTCTATCTGCGGCTCTGTGGATCACCATCACCCTGCTGCGAAAGATACCCATCTCTGGTTCGGATGCCATTATAAGCGCCCTTGTCGGTTATGGATTAGTCAGTACAGGTATTTCCAGTATGAACCTGGGTACTTTAGGTTTTATTGTTATTAGCTGGATCATGTCCCCCCTCTTAGGGCTGGCAGCTGGTTTTGGGGTTTATTACCTTCTTAAAAATTTCTTATTCCAAAAAGTCACTGCCATGGCTGTTAAGGACCGTGTGGAGAAAATATTTTCCTACCTGCAGATCGGTAGCTCCGCCTTCTCCGCCCTGAATGTGGGGGCCATTGACATTGCCGTGGCCACGGGAGTGCTTTATTATGCCTTCGGAACATCAGTCAGCGAGAATATACAGATCCTGGGTGCTCTGGGGATTGTGGCGGGAATAATGGTGGCCGGGGGACGTATAACCGAAACCATTGGTCGCCGGATCACCGAGCTGGTACCTTCCCGCGGTTTCTCGGCACAGATAGCCGCAGCAACGGTGATATTTTTCTTTGCTGGTGTGGGCATGCCGGTTTCGCCCACCCAAACCCTGGTGGGCACGGTTATCGGGGTGGGGCTGGCCCGGGGTACCAGCACGGTGAAGGTGGATGTTATAAAAAACATCGCCACCACCTGGATTGTGACCATACCCGCCTGTATTTTAATCTCCGCTTCTTTATATCTCGTCGTGAACTTTCTGAGTTGAAGGTTTCCGGATTTCAAGATCTAAGCCCTGACAAACCATACTATTAAATGGAAAAAAATAATTGTCACATCCAGCAGATACAACTATGCTTATAAATTAATAGTTTCTTTGAAAAAGGCCCCGGGGGGTTTTTGGCAGCTAACTGTTGTGGAGGTATGAGATGAAAGCAGATGCAGTTAAAATAGGAGAAGCAGTTTATTGGGTGGGAGTTTTAGATTGGGATATACGGAACTATCATGGTTATACCCTGGGTGGAACCACCTACAATGCCTATCTGGTTTTTGGGGATGATAAAACCGTTCTTATAGACAACACTTATCCTGGGAGTTCAGCTCAGTTATGGGGCCGGATAGAAGATGCCTTTGCTCAGGAGGGGAAGGAAGTTAACATCGACGTGATTATCCAGAACCACATTGAAAGGGATCATAGCGGAGCCCTCACCGAAGTACACAAACGCTTCCCCAAGGCACCCATCTACTGCAGCGCGGTGGCCATAACCGGGCTTAAACAGCACTACCCCGGACTGGAGGGCGCTGATTTCCAGGCAGTGAAGACCGGGGACAAATTGGAAGTGGGGGGCCTGACCTTCGCCTTCCTGGATGCCAAGATGCTCCACTGGCCGGACAGCATGTTCACCCTCCTGGTAGACGAGGGCATATTATTTTCCAACGACGCTTTCGGACAGCATCTGTGCTTAACTGAACGTTATGACCATGAAATACCCGAGTACCTCCTGATGGATGCCGCCCAGAAGTTCTACGCCAACCTGGTGACCCCGGCCTCCATGCTGGTCCTCCACAAATTCAAGGAGGTCACTGACCTGGGACTTCTGGAGCAGATCCTGATGATTGCACCTAGCCACGGTCAGATCTGGACCGAACCATTGAAGATCATGGGGGCCTACAGCAACTGGGCCTCGGGTGTGTGTGAAGACAAAGCCACCATCGTCTACGATACCATGCACTACTCCACCCGGCAGATGGCCCATGCCCTGGCCGAGGGACTCATGAGTGAAAGGGTTAAGGTTCGTATGTACTTCCTGCATGAGGATGACCGTAGTGAGATTGTGAAGGACATCCTGGACAGTAAAGCCATTCTCTTAGGGACTCCCACCCTGTTTAACGGACCCTATCCCAGCCTGGGCGACCTTTTAATGTACCTGGAGGGTTTGAGCTTTCAGCGTACCGGATTGAAAAGGCTGGCGGCCACCTTCGGATCCAAGGGCTGGAGTGGCAAGGCTGTGGACCGAGTGGCGGATTGGTTAGAAAAGTCTGGATTTGAGGTCTTAGAAAAGTATGAGATTAATTATCAGCCCACCGCCGAGGAACTGGACCACTGTTACGAGATGGGTAAACAGATGGCTCTGAAGATCAAACAGATGGGTGAAAATTAAACGAGGTGAATGGATATGAAATCGATGGACTATGAGAGCCCCATAGATAATAGGAAGAAGGTGATGGTGGTTACCTTTTGGGTGAACCGAAAAGCAGCACGTACCGAGGGCTGTGCTCCCTTTCTAATAAAAAAGATCACCACCAGCCAGAACACCCATCTTCCCGACGAAACTAAACTCCTGAAATTTACTGAAGAGTTATTGGAAGAAGTAGCTGCTGATCTGGATGACGGAGAAACTGTGGAGTTTGTTTTCAACATCGGGGAAGAAGTCATGGATGTCAGTTTGAGTAACGACTCCTTCAGTGTGGAGGTAACCAAAAGTCCGGAAATTGAAGAGGAAATTATAGAAAAGCTGGAGATGGAACTGGGCAAGAAGTTCCCCAGTCTGTGTGATTCCTTCACTCCCCGGGTAACTCCCCACCAAAAATAAGGGGAGTTGTCTCTATTTTTTAAAAAAAATACATATCTACTAATTTTATCCGTTAAACACCTATAACTCTTATAATATCTCCGTCGGAGACTATTCCCTTAATCTGGTGGTCCTCAATAACCACCAACTGGTTGATGATCCCCTCCTCGTTACCGTGCTGATTCATCTTGCGAACTGCGGTTACAAGATCATCGTCCGGACTGACACAGACCACGTCTTTGATCATTACCTGATCCACGGTGGTACCCAACTCGTACTTATCCAGTATCAGGTTATGGCCCAGGTCAGTGGCCGTTACAATACCCACCAGCATCTCCCCATCCATGACGGGCAGAGAGCTTACCCGGTGTTTCATCAACTTTTCAAAGGCAAAAACCACGTCTTCTTTTGGTTCAACGGTAATTACGCCCTTTGTCATTACATCTTTAACCTTCAGTTCCTTTAACATCTTCTTCACTTCCGTAAGTCTGTGTTATGTTCTCGATAATTGAATCAATGGTAGTGGTAACATCAATGTTCTCGATGACCGGTATATGAAACTTGTTAGCCTGGCTTTCAAAGTAGAGGTGGGTTCTCCGGATATCATCAAAGGAGTCCATGTATCTTTTCAGTGGCCTTCGAGCCCACATCTGCCGGCAACGGGAATAAAAACGTCCTCGGTGCACTTCCTCATCTTGAAGGGTAAGAACGAACATTTTGACATTGCTGAGTGATACCAGGTCTTCTCTGATAAATCCAGGCACAATATGGACGCCTTCAATGACTATGCTTATTCCCTCTTTGATGGCCCGTTCAATTACGGCCTCCACTCCCACGCTAACCGTATCCACATGGTCCCGGAAACCAATGAGCACCTGGTCGGATTCGGATGGTGGTGGAATGCGCAGGGAGAGATATGCAGTGTAACTGGACTCGTATAAGGTGGGAATAAGTTCCTTGGAGCTGGTTTTACGCATGACCTCCCTTATCATGTCAGTGCTGATCATGTTACGGATGCCCAGCCGGTTGGCTACTTCAAATGCAATGGAGCTGGTTCCCACCCCGGAAGCACCCCCCACCAGGATAATCAAAGGATCAGTACAGCGGCGAAGATTTTTCCAGTGCCGGTACTTGGAGGCTATTTTCTTATCCTCATCCTGTAATTTCTCGATGACCTCCTTTATGAGGTCCTCCAGCATAATTACTTCCACTCCTTCTCGTTTGAGGTGAGCTTCGACCTGGGAGGCAAAGGTGTAAGCCTTGTTGGGGTCCATCTCGGCCCGGGTAAGAGACCTGGCCAGAACTCCCTTCGAGAAGGGTTCCCTGTATTTCTTACCACCTACTTCTCCTTCAACCATGATCATGCTCATCTACTCACCTTTTTAAAGTAAAAAAAGTATCTAAATGAAGATAGGTTTCCCACCTTTAAATCATTTTCTAACATTAAATTATTACCCATCATTCTCTAATAAAAGCCCCATGCTTTATTCAAGATTTTTTCAGATCTAAATCGATTAGTTCTGTTTCAATATCGGGCCTATTTTCCCCCTCTTCAGAGATGGTAATTAGACAGGCATAACCTTCATCCAGTTTACCGGGGTTCACCACCTGGGTCCGGCCGATTCTGTCTGTCCCCCTGGATTCGTGGATATGACCACAGATATTTATGGTGGGCTGGAATTCCTCTATAACCTGGCGTAGGCTGGTACTTCCTGCGTGTTCCCCGGAGGGAAGTAGGTCGGTTTTAGTACCGTGTGGTGGGGCGTGGGTTACAAAAATAGTTATTTTATGGTCCTTTATCCCTTCCAGGGCCTTTTTAGCCTCATCATAGATCTCCACTTCCTCAAACTCCAGGGGAGTGTTGAAGGGAGTGGGATTGGAACCACCAAAGCCACAAATACCCACATTCTTAACCACAGAACTCCGAGCATGGATGTTAATGGCACGGGAGCGTTCGATCTCACCATGGATGGATTCGGGGTCGCAGTTACCCGGTATAACCATAACTGGGACATCATAGGAGCTGATCTCGTTTAAGATATCTTCGCCCAATTTGGCCGGGCCAAAGTGGGTAATATCACCGGCCAATAGGACCAGATCCACCTGGTTAGTTTTCAAATAGTTTATTAGGGGTCTGAAGTCACCATGCATATCAGTTACTGCCAGGATCTTCATTTTAATCCTCCGATCTAAAATTACAATTTAAATCCATAGTAGAAAAGGGATGAACAAAAAGGGAGAATTATGGTTCAATCTGTTCTTTGAAGAATGAACCCAGTTCCTTGAGACTCAACTTGAGATTTTCTGGATCACCATAGACCGCCACCAGTCGGTCATCTTCAAATTCGATGATGACGTTATGGTATTCGGCTATTTCCTGAACCCGATCCTCGGCCAGGGGTATCTTGAAGTTCACCCGGACCATGGAAAAGCCGGGGGGTGCGCCCACCACGAACTTGGATCGCTCCTCCTTCAGGGGATAGACTTCTTCACCCCGTGCTGCTCTTCTAAGTTTATCCAGCCAGTGGTCAGAGTATTCTTTCCCCCTCTCATCTGCCAGGGCCATCAGGGCCTCCTGAACAGATGTTAAAAACTCATTCATCCTCTTAGCCTCCATGATCCGCTCTGGATCAGTGGGGTCCACCTTGTAAAAGTTGATGGTGGTCTTGGCCAGTCGGATGTTCTGGGGTATGGAGGGCGGGATCTGCACTTTATGACGGCGCAGGTCGGTTAAAAGTTCCACCAGGATCATCCAGGTCTGTTCGGCAGGAAGTGAACTCATAAATGGCCTTCCAATATTTTCTTGGTGCTGAAGTTTATTTCAGCATGAGCATCCTTTAGTTCTGCTTCTATTTCTTTAATATCCTGGTACGAGCTTAAAAACAGGACGTGATAACTTTCCGTGCCACTAATATTTAAGATGGCAATATCTTCATCCATTTTAATCTGTTTATCTTCCATGGAGGCCTTGTACTGCACGAAGGGTCCAAATTTTTCGGGTAGTTCAGTGTATCTGAAGATACCAACCAGGCTGGCTACAAACAAAAGTAACACCTCATTTATTTTTAAAAGTAATTTGGATGTTGAAAGTTAAAAAGTTAGCGATATTAAAAAAAGAAAAAGTTTGGGGAGAGTTATTCTCCACCAGTTATTTCATCCGAAGAGATCAAGCCTTCCTCACATTTTTCCAGTGCGGAGTCAACGCATATTTGGTGAGCATCCACAGTGAGGTCGTCTATACTGACTCCCATGGCCATACCATAGAGTTGGGCCAGGTGGAAGACGGGTATTTCGAAGTCGGTACCGAACTTGTTGTTGGTCTCCATTTGCCCCACATCGAACTGTAAGTGGCAGAAGGGACAGACGTTGATGATGGCGTCCACACCAGCTTCTCTCATGTTGGTGAGTTTTTCCTTGGTGAAATCAGCGGTTACGTCGTTATCCCGGGATCTTAAACCTCCACCAGCTCCACAGCACATCATTTTGTCCTTGTATGGTATGGATTTAGCTCCGGTGACTTCCACCAGTTCATCCAGGATGGTGGGCTGGATAGGGTCATCGATTCCGATTGCTTCGCTGGGTTTGAGGAAGTGGCAACCGTAGTGCACTGCTACATTGAGATTTAAAGGTTTAGTGACAGCTTCGGCTAGTTTGTCCAGTCCCACATCGTTGTAGAGGATTTCCGCAAAGTGTCGGACTTGGATTTCGCCCTTGAATTCACGGTTTGCTTCAGCCAGTACTTTGTTTACCTTTTCCTTCATTTCAGGGTCTTCGTGTAAGAGGTGGTTGGTTTCGTATAAGGAACCAAAACAGCCGTTACATTCGGTCATGATGTCATTACCCTGATCTTCAGCGATGGTGATGTTCCGGGCAGCTATTGAAGCCCAGGTGAGTCGGTCGAAGGATCCGAATACCCCTGGAGCAGGGCAACAGGATGCTCCTTCCATGTCTTTAAGTCCTACGCCCAATTTATCAAACATGATTCGGGTTGCTTTCTCAATACCGGGGTACCGGTTGTTCATGATGCATCCTAAGAAGTAGGCAAATTCTTGTTCAGCCATATTATCACCTTATTCTAGTTCTCCTTTCTCCCAGTTGTAGCCTATGAGCTTATCGAAACCGGCAGTCTTGATTATCGTCTGAACTTCCTCTAGTGCTTCGGGGAAGGTGTGGGTGGTTGGTGGTAGTTCATCCAGTCCCACTCGTTTTCTGAGTTCCATGGTGGCATCGTTAATTGGCACACCGTGTCCTGTTTTTAAAACGAAGGATCCTACTGCCTTGTGGGCAGGGGCCATGTATCCGGCCTGGGCAGCGTAGTTTCGCACGATCTTAACTACGTCCACAATCTTAATGCCCCGTGGGCATCTTTCCTGGCATTCGTAGCAGGTGGTGCACATCCAGATGGTGTCATCAGATATGACATCGTCTTTGAGGCCCATAACGGCTCGGCGCACCAGTTGTCGGACCCGGTAGGGAGTTCTCCTCCCGGAGGGGCAGGCACCGGTACAGGTACCGCACTGGAAGCAGATAGCCACACTTTCGGCACCGGCGTCCATTACTTCTTGTTTGAATTTTGGATCTATATCAGCACGGGTTATTTTATTTTCATCCGCATTGAGTAACGTCATACTTTCACTCCTTTCCTTTTTAGGTTCTTCAACAGCTTCTTCTGATTCTTCTGAAGGCTCATCTTCTGAAGGTTCCTCGGTTTTCTCTTCTGGGGATTCTGGTTCGGTTTCATCCGTCTTCTCCGACTCTGAAATGACTGGTGTTACTTGTTCTTCTGGTTCGATGATTTGTTCTTCGGTTGACTCTTCTTCATGGGGAGCTTCCTCCTCAGGAATAGTTTCAACTTCGACTTTCACTGGTTCATCAGCAACTGTTTCTGGCTCTGTTTCTTCAACCGGGGTTTGCTCTGGCTCTGTTTCTGTCTGGGGCTCTTCGGTTTTCGCTGGTTCTTCTGGTATTTTTTGTTCTGGCTCATCTTCGCCAGTTAAAACTTTTTTTAAGCGATTCAGGAAACTCATTTATAGTTCACGCCCCGGCCATCATATTAGTATCTAGAAAAACTTATGATTACCAATGAAGGGTGTATTTGGTTCCATATATATAGGTTGCGGAAAAATTGCTTTGTGTCACCTTTTAGGTTACACTCGATTTGGTAATCTAAAAATATGGTAAAAAACTTAAAGTAATAGTAGGGGGTGACCGGATGGGTGAACCACAACCCGAGGCCAGACGTGTATACTTTACCATCTTCTTTGGATTTATGTGGCTGCTGTTTCTGGCATTATGGCTAATCCTCTACGCAGAAGCCTTCAGCCTCATCCAGAATATCGGGATATTCCTATTATCCCTGGTGATAGTGGGGATAATAATGGTGGTCTTATGGGTACCCTGGAGTTACAGGCTGCCGGAATAGTGGCTATAATAATTAAGGAATATAATAAATTAAATATTGATAATTGATTAATTAATTGAAAAGATGATCCCATGTTGGAGATAACCCTACACGACGGCCCTGCCCGGCTGGGCAAGTGGAACAACCTTATAACACCCACCATACTGGACGCCGAGCAAGTAGCTGTGGTGGATAACCAGCCCATGCCCTATGAAGTGCCCCGGACCCTGGCCCAATGGTCAGTGGCGGAGACCATCCTGAAAGCACAAGAAGGTAATCGGGATGATACAGCCGTGATCCACGGGGCCAAGTACTTGGATCTTCGGCTGGAATGTGCTCAGGAACTGGAAAAGTTGGGCTATAGGAATTTTCTTTTGGCTAACGTTGATAAACTCCTAAAAAGACCCCGAAATCTGGTGGAGACGATGGTAGCGATCCGGGAGGCTATAAATCCTAATTCATCTTTATACGTGCCCTTCTGTCATCTGAACTTCATCCCCCTGCTTTCCTACCTGGGGGTGGACCTTTTTGGAGATGCGTCCTGCGGATACCATGCCCTACTAGGGGTTATGCTCACCCCTGACTTTAACTATCCGGTGGCGAACTATGAGATCTACCATAAGGAAAAATATGATATGGACTACTCCGGACTTTTAGAGTACAATAAAAACAGTATGGACTTCGTTATCCGGGAAGTGAAAGCCCATATGAAGAATGGGACTTTAAGGAACCTGGTGGAGATGCGCTGTGCCTCCTCTCCCGAGACCATGGCTGCACTCCGGATACTGGATAGTGAATATTCTGATTTTGTGTTGAAGTATACGGGGTTATATTAAATTAAAGAGGCTGTTTCTGGGTGAAAATAAAACGAAATGGGCCCATGTCCCAATTAAAATGAAATTTCCTAAATTTAAGATAAATATTTTAAATCAGTACTTGGAAACGGGATAGGTTGGAGGTTTAGAAGGAATCACAGTACAGGCTTAACTCCAGGAGGCTTATATGGCATCGTGTCCTTTTAACCTCCACAGATCCGGGGGCCTTTCACATATAAAGACCAAGGGGAGACATATTCGATTGGTTGGATGGAGAAAAAATTAACTCCCCAATGTTAGTATAGACTAACTAGTATTTACATTCATTTCAGAAAATAGTAAGTTTAAGTATTATAATCAGAAAATATTTTGATTTCTCCCTGTGCTAGAATCTACATGACACAAAAAATTTAACCAAAAAAAACAACAACCACCTACGGAGGCTATGAAATGTTTGACCAGTACCTATGTCCCAATACCAATTGCAACCATCAAAAATCTGGAAAAAAAGGACAGACATGTCCTGAATGTGGTGAGAAGTTAAAGAAAGTAGGAATGAGAGAAGGCACCAGCATCATACAGCAAAAGAGAAAAAGGTTCAGCTAATTAAAAGAAAATTAATTAATATTCTTTTCCTCATTTTTTAACTAAGACCACAGCGTAATGGTAGGGTCCCACTTCCATCTCTTCCTGGGATTGGAAGCCCCTGCTTTCCAGGGCGGAGTTAACTTCCTCCGCTGTGATACGACTCGATAGGGGAGGTCCGGGTGTGCCTTCTATCTTCTTAAACTCCACAATAGCCAGCCTACCCCTATTTTTCATGATTCTTAAAAGCTCGGGAATAACCTGATCCAGTTCTTCATTGTAGACGAAACCGTGCAGAACGTTGGCCATTAGACATAAATCCACAATTTCATCTTCCAGTGGTAACTTCCGGGTTAAGTCAGCTTCCACCACTTCCAGATTTTCGATTTCCCCTTCAGCTACTTTCTCCCGTAAAATATCCAGGGACTGGCTGTAACGGTCCACAGCCCATACCTTACCCTCAGCGCCCACTATTTTAGATGCTTCTCGGGATATGAAGCCATCACCACAACCGGCGTCCATGAACACATCGCCTTCGGATAGCTGGAGTGATGATAATACTCGTTTGGCATCCAGGATCGCTTCACTGGACTTTCCACCGTGTTTGTGCAGTTTTTTTTTCAGACATATTATTTTCTCCTATGATTCTGGTTTTAATCTGGTTCGGGAGAAGATTATAACTCCCAAGAAAAATATTATGGCGGTTAATAGTATGGACCATCCCACCTGGTAGGCTATATCATCCCATCCTCCTCCAAAGGTTAGTACCGTCCGCATGGCAGTGAGGGTATGGGTCCAGGGTAGTATCTCATAGATCTGGAAGGGCTGGCCCATGAAGTTGGCCACCACCACCTGGGGCAGCTGGAAAAAGGCCCCGGTGAGGAAGCTCATGGGTACGGTGATGATGGTGGCCAGGTTGGTGGCCTGCTGGTCATTTCTGGCAAAGGATGCGATGATCATTCCCAGGGCTACCGAGGCCAATCCTCCAATAACTCCCACCACTAACGCCAGTAGGATGGAGTTCAATCCACCCTGCCAGTTGAAGCCCATCAGGAGCGCTATTCCCAGGAGTATTAAGACCTGGGCTGCGGCCACCAGTGACCAGGGTAGCATGTTGCCTAATAAAAAGTCAATGGATCGCATCTTAGACATTTTAAGTCGTGATAATGTGCCCCGGTCCACTTCCCGGGTCAGGGCGGAGGCCACGGTGGTGGCCAGGAGGATGATGGCGAATACGATCATACCCGGGGCCAGGAAATCAAATTGGGTGAAGCTTTCTGTACCCGGAAGGGATTGTACATCACTTTCAATGAGTTTAGGGGCTGCTTGAACGTTTGTACCAGTTAGTTGGGCCTTTAATCCCGTGGACAGATCATCCTGGTATTGTTCGATGATCCCCACCAGTATTCCCTGAGAAATTCCGAACTCCACATACCCGGTGTCACCACGGATCAACACAGTATTAGAAGTGTTAACTCCATTTAATGAGCCCAGTATAGATTCAGAGAAGTTAGCTGGAATTATAACTGCAGCGTCAACTTCTCTATCTTTTAAGAGATCATCTGCTTCTTCTAGACTTGTCTCAGTGACGTTGAATATTTTAACGTCACTATCTTCATACTCCACGTCCTTCAGTATCTGGGTGAAGTTATCCCCAAAGTTTAGCTTCTCGGAGGTTAAAGGTAGGGTAGCTCCCTCATCGTTGTTGATTATGGCCAGATTGTGGGGCTCGTTTTCCTCTCCCATGCCTCCGAAGGCAAAGCCAAACACGACCATGAAGAACATGGGGAAGATCAGTATCATAATGAGACCTCTGCGGTCTCTTACTAGTTCCTTGGCTGCTTTAGATGCAATCGTGATGAACTTCATTTTAATCCCTCAAACGGGTTCCAGTTAGGTCTATAAACACATCTTCCAGAGTGTTTTGTCGTACTGATAGATCCAGGATACGTACCCCTGATGATTCTACGGTGCCCATGATCTGGGGCAGTTTACCCACCGCATCCAGGGCGTGCACATTCAATCTTCCATCCACTTCCAGCACGGAGTCAATCTCGTCCAACAATTCCAGGGCCTGTAATACCGGTTTATTTTTCTGGGGGTCGGATAGTTTCATATCCACCACATCCCCCTCACCGATCTCCTTTTTGAGGTTATCTGGTGTGTCCAGGCGAAGCAGTTTACTGTGGTCAATGATGGCTATACGGTCCGAGAGTTTATCCGCCTCATCCATGAGATGGGTGGTTAATATGACGGTTTTTCCTTCATCATCCCGTAAGGAACGTATATAGTTCCATAAAACCCGACGGGACTGGGGATCCAGGCCTTCTGAGGGTTCGTCCAGAACCACGATCTCTGGTTGGTGTACAATGGCCAGAGCCAGGTTCAACCGCCGTTTCATACCACCAGAAAGATCTTTAACCTGGGTGTTGGCCTTGTCTGTTAAAAATAAATCGGATAAGAGTTTTTCGGCCCTTTCTTGCCGGTCTTTTTTGGGCATTCCGTACATATCCCCCATGAGGTTCAAACTCTCAGTGGGAGTTAGATGTTCCCATAGCACCAGTTCCTGGGGACAGACCCCGATGGTGCCCTTTTCCACTTCATGAACATCCTGGCCATTTACCAGGACCTGTCCACTGGTGGGGCGTAACAGGCCCACCATCATACGGATGGAAGTGGTTTTACCCGCCCCGTTAGGGCCTAAAAAACCAAAAACTTCTCCTCGTTTGATTTTAAGGTTGAGCCTATCAACGGCCCGGAAATCACCAAAATCTTTGGTTAAATCCCGGGTCTCCATGATGTAATCCTTCATGAATATCTCTCCTTTCTATCCATTTACTAAGAAACATGACTAATGTACTTTACAGTTAATGATCTATTACTGTCATAAAGTAAGTATTAACCTCTAAAATAAGATTATAATTCGTTAAAGATAGTTCCTAACTATCAATTCGTTGATGATTCCCCGGCCCCACTTATCAGAATTTATATTACGCTTAGCAGCCACTCTTTCAATCTTATAATCCTGGTAAAGCTCATCAAAGAACTCATCATCCGGTTTCTCATTTTTAGGGTCACTGTTGCTGAGTATTAGGTAAGATCCCCGCTGATCCATATCCTGGTAGAAACGGGCCAGTCTCTTCTGATCTTCTTCACCGAATCCGTTGGCAGAGTAGTCCGTGAAATAAGAAGTGTGGTTTAGGGGCCGGTAGGGGGGGTCCATGTATACTAAGGTCTCCTCTTCTATGAAGTCTCCAGCCTGGGTGAAATCTGCGCACAGAAGCTCGGTTTTTTGTAAGGCTTCATGTACCAAGTGCAAGTTTGCTTCATCACAAATAGTAGGATTCGGATAGCGACCGAAGGGGACATTGTACTCCCCACTCTTATTGAGTCGGAACAGTCCATTGTAACCAGTCTTGTTGAGGAATATCAGGTAAGCAGTCCGCTCAACCCACTCTGAAGAGTAGTTTTCGTAGTCCGTATCGCCCATCTGCCCATTATAACTATCCCGGATCTGGTAATAATTATTTTTACGCTGCGCTTCTGCCATTTCCAGATGATCGGTTTCTATGTTCCTTAAAATATGTATCAGATCATGGTGATTTTTCTGGATCACCTGATAAGCCATGATCAACTCGGGATTAGCATCCAGGAGGAATGATTCTTCAACTTTATAATGGGCTTTCAAATGGAAGAAAAGGGCTCCGCCACCCAGGAATGGCTCCACATACCTGGGGATGACTCCTTCATCCAATATATGGGGTGGTAGGCGTTTTTCTAATTCCTTTAGTAGCTGGGTTTTTCCACCCACCCATTTGAGGAATGGTCGGGCTTTAGGGTAAACTTTTCGAGTCATTTAATTTAATCCCACTTATTAACACGTTAGATTTGTTATTGGAGAATATCCTCCGGCGCCCCAGCCAGCACCACCAAGGCCTCGGCCTCCAAGAAGTGCAGTTTCCCGGGGATGACGAGACAGTGCAGGGGGCCTCCAAAGTCCTCTTTAATCAGTTTTTTGATTTTGTTCGCACGCACCAGTGGCTCTGGGGCTCCCGCCCGGGCCACTACCACCGCCAAACTATCCCCGGTTAACACTTCATCTTCCCGGTCCTGGGCCACCCTCAACAGATACTGCAGTCCTTCGTTGGCGGTCATGTAGTAATCACGGTGGGCCTGGATGTCCAGTAGGGCCAGGGTGTGCAGACCCATCTTCAGGTTACTAACTATGACTTCATAGGGAGAATGGGGAAAGTAGTTCTCCTCGGGCCGGGGAATAGTGGTTACCTTGCCGAATTTATAGGCCTGTAACCCAGCTAAACCGGGTGCAGCCGATAGTATCGATGAGGAATGAATCACCCGGACACTTATCCCCAGTTTACGAGCTTCTATTAATAGATCAGTGTGGGTGGTGGCTATCAGCGGATCCCCCGCCGTTAAAAAGGCCACCTTACTGGTCTTTGCATGCTGAAGGGGCAGGTTTTCTTCTTCCACCTCTTCCCGTTGGAGTATCTTTATATCCGCACCAATTAAATCTTCTAAGGAACTTAGATCACCGCCAAAAAGACGGGCCGTGTAAAACTCAGCGTAAACAACATCTGCTGATTTAAGGGCCTCCAGACCCTTCAGGGATATGTCCATTTCATCGTAAAGTCCCAGTCCAACCAGGTAAAGCATATTTCCACCTTCAAGTCCTAGTTATGGGCTGGGAGGTTTATAAAATTTTATTTTAAGTTAGAACATAAATTAAGTTAGGCAAAGCTTGCCAAGATTCACTTAAGGGAAAAATGAGGAATCATATGATCGGACTCAAGGTCCCCCGGAAAGAAGCCAACCAGGCACGCCTGTTCCTTTTGGAAAATAAAATTCTGAACCTGGATTTTAAAATTAAACGTTCCCTGGATTACGTTTACTTACCCCTTCTGGAGAAACCCGGAAAGGATTTGATGAGGGATAGAAGCCTTCAGATCGTGGAAACAGAATTTGAAGAGGCAAAAAGAAGTCCCCGTAGTATGGAGGAATACTTGAAAGGTCAGATCCCAGCAGAGAAGATGGAGGACCTTAAGAAATCCTTTGACATCATTGGTGAGGTGGTGATTCTGGAAATACCGGAAGAACTGGAAGGTGAGAAAAAGGCCATTGCAGAGGCAGCTTTGAAGTTCACCAAACGCCGGGCCGTTTACCGTAAAGGGAGTGAAGTTAAGGGAATCACCCGAACCAGGGAACTGGAACACCTGGCCGGAGAGGATCACTCTGAGACCATCCACCAGGAGTTCGGAACCCGGATCATGCTGGACGTGAAGAAGGTCTACTTCAGTCCCCGTCTGGCCACCGAAAGGAAGATCATTACCGATCAGGTGGAGGATGGTGAACTGATACTGGACATGTTCACCGGGGTGGGGCCCTTCGCCCTCTCCATCGCCCGGCATCATGAGGTGGAGGTCTACGCGGTGGATATAAACCCGGAGGCCATCAACTATCTTAAAAGAAACCTGGAGCTGAATAAATTACAAGAACGAATAATTCCCCTTGAGGGTGATGTTAAGGACATTCTGGAAGGGATGGATCTTAAGTTTGACCGGGTAATCATGAACCTGCCTGGTTCGGCCCTGGAATTTTTACCAACGGCCCTGGAGCACTTGAAGCCGGGGGGGGTGGTGCATTACTACCAGTTCAGCCGGGATACAGATGATCCGGTGGAAAATATTAAAAATATGGCAAAAGACCGGCGGGTAGAAATACTTGAAATAAGGAAGGTGAAGTCCACCAAGCCCGGGGAGTGGCACGTGGCGGTTGATGCTAAAATAAATTGAATTTTTTATTATAAATTCATGAGAGCTATTCATAGGAGGGAGTTTGTATGGAAAGCATTCTACCAGAAGTACTGGAAATCGAGTATTCATTCCAGGATCAGGGCGGCCATAACACACTTAAACTGGTGGAAGGTCGGCTTTTCTTTTTCAGTGAAGCCCATTCACGACTATCCGAGAAGAATGAATATTTAACCATGGTATCGGCCCCGGAGAGGGATGATTGGATACTCTTCTGGAAGGCCCTGAACCACGCGGGAGTTTGGGACTGGGAAGAAGATTATCGTCCCGAACCAGGATTAACCCTGGAAGCTGATATCTGGTTAGTGAAAATAGACAGAGGAGGACAGTCGGTGAGGACCAGATCATGGTTTGTGGAACCTACTACCCGGAATGAATTTTTCATGGCCCTTAAACACCTGGCCGGGGTGGATGTAACCCTACCCTTCCAGTATCTGTCCCAGAAATTAAGAGAATAAAATATTCAGGTAAGATCTTTTAGAAGGGTTTCAAAATACCCTTCTCGGTGATGATGCCGGTAATAAGGTCCGAGGGCACCACATCAAAGGACGGATTCCTCACCTCGGTAAATAATGGCGCAGCTCTGCATCCAGCGAAGCTTAAAACTTCATCCGGGTCTCTTTCCTCTATTTCAATCTCGTAGATGGAATTGTCATGGTCGAAGGTGCTTTTCGGTGCGGCCACGTAGAAGGGCACCCCAAATCTCTTGGCCGCCAGGGCCACCATCAGGGATCCGATCTTGTTGGCCACTCCTCCCTTGGCCACCCGATCGGCGCCGATGATAACCTTATCAACTTCTCCCTCCTGCATTAGACGTCCGGCCGCTCCGTCAACAATTAGTTTTACGGGTATGCCCTCCTGTTGCATCTCCCACACGCTTAAGCGTGCCCCCTGAAGTACGGGCCGGGTTTCGTCACAGATCACGTTGATGTTCTTACCATCTTCATGGGCGGCACGTATCACACCCAGGGCGGTTCCGTAATCCACACAGGCCAGGGCCCCTGCGTTGCAGTGGGTTAGAAGGGTGTCACCATCACTTATGACCGTGGCTCCATGTTTTCCCATGGCCCGATTGGTATCCATATCCTCCTGGTACATTTTAAGGGCTTCTTCAAGAACCGATTCTGATTTAAGCACCCGGTCCACTGCCCAGGCCAGGTTCACGGCCGTGGGCCGGGCGGCTTTGATCTCCTGGGCTGCTTTTTCCAGATCATCACCGGCCAGTTCCGCCAATGCCATGGCAAAGGCGGCGGCCACACCTATGGCCGGGGCTCCCCGGACTATTAAAGTCTTTATGGCAAATATAACATCTTGGTAAGTTCCACACACCAGATACTCCACTTCGTGGGGTAACAGGGTCTGGTCTAACAGGTAAAGCTGATTATCTTTCCAGTACAGGGTTTTCATATCCATCAGATCCATCAAAAAGAATAATTATAGGGATCTTGATCCCTACTCTCCAATAATAACTGTCTCTTTAGTAGTGGCTGGCGGGGGTCATGTCTAGGTGCTTATCTTCCTTACCCGGCACTCCATAGGCATCGGCCCGACACTGGGTGCAGGCCCTGAACACCGGAATGATTTCTTCCACTGCATCACGTACCTCAGATAGTTCCGCACATCCCGGTCGGGGATAATCCTTCATCTTGTAGAGGGGTATGAGGGGCAGAACGTTCATCAGGTTAGCTCCACGTTTTTTTACTTCACGGGCAATGTCGATGATATGTTTATCGTTAAGGCCAGGTATTAGAACGCTGTTAACCTTGATCACCACTCCCTTACCGGCCAGTTTCTCAATACCCTCCAGTTGATTCTTGGATAACACTTCGAAGGCCTCTTTTCCCTGGTAAAGTTTTCCATTGTAGAATACGTTGGAGTAGATGTGCTGACCAATCTCTGGATCCACGGCGTTGATGGTCACGGTCACCGAGTTGACGTTGGCCTCCACAATGTCATCGATCCGATCGGGTAATAATAGTCCATTGGTGGAAAGGCATTTAATTAGGTCCGGGAATTTCTTATCGATAATCTTAAAGAACTCGAAGGTTTCCGGGTTGGCCAGGGCATCTCCAGGGCCAGCTACTCCCACCACTTTAATGCGCATATCCTTTATGACATCTTCCACATGTTCCACTGCTTGCTGGACGTTCATGACCCGGGCGGATACTCCGGGCCGATTTTCGCACTTGTTGATCTCCCGGGTGCAGAAGTTGCACTGTATGTTGCAGCGGGGGGCAATGGGCACATGGACCCTTCCCACTTTGTCGTGCATCTTCTCGCTGAAGCAGGGGTGTACCTTGGTTAAATGGGCAAATTTAGATTCATTTTTAAATTTAGGTTCACTCATCATTTCATCTCCCTAATCTAGATAATATTCAATCACTCCTCATCTTGGCAATGATCTCCCGGCTCTTATCAATCCACTTTTCCTGCATGAGCTCATCGGTACAGGTCAGGGCGATTATTTCATCCTCGGAGTAATGATCCACCACCCGGAAACCCTCGGGTATTATCCGGAAGAGCGCGTCGTAAACCTTCTTTTTAAGGTCCTGTTGGGGATCCGTAACCACCATTCCCGCCATGGTATGTTGAGGATCGTCCACCACTACTTCCATACGGCTGGGTTGGTGAATCTTGTTCCGGCCCTCCAACTCCCAAAGTTTTTTCAAAAGAGCGGGTAAATATTTCTCATCCTTAATACGAATAAATGCCTCGTTAGCCTTTTTATCGTATTTATATTCAGCAAATTCTTCTAGGAGTATGGGGGGGGATGTTTTCTCCATCTTTACCACTATAATAAAGACCGGCTCCCGGGGGTCGGCGTAGATCTGAACATCCTTCACCGAGCGGGTAAGCTGAACATCCTGTAAAACCTGTTGCAGTATCATCTCATACACTGCCGCTCCCTCTGGATCGTAGCATTCCACATTCATTTCATCTGGTCCCCTAATCCTGATACCAAAAGAGCAGAACCCACGGCCCCAATATGGGAGGAGTATTCCGGTACAATCACATTAATACCCCCCAGAACGGTGGACACTGCTTCCACCAGGCCCTCTATGAGGCTGGTTCCACCCACCTGTATCAGGGGTTCGCGCACATCTATTTCCTGAAGTTGCTGCTCGTACACTTGTTCCGCCACTGAATAACAGGCCGCGGCAGCCACATTCTCCTTGGAGTTACCAGCAGCCAGGGAAGTAACCAGGTCCTGTATTCCAAACACGATACAGTAACTGTTGAGTAGAGCTTGCTTGAAATCCCCCTTCAAAGCCAGGGGTCCCAATTCGCTGATATCCACTCCTAAACGGCGAGCAGTAATCTCCAGGAACCTTCCCGATGCCCCGGCACAGATTCCCCCCATGGTGAAGTTGTCGGGTATCCCGTCGTTGACGGTGATGACCTTGTTGTCCATCCCTCCAATGTCCAGGACAGTGGCTTCTCCCTTTTGATGGTCAGCCAGATAAACCGCTCCTTTAGCGTTAACGGACAGTTCTTCCTGGATTAGCTGGGCGTTCATATGTTTTCCGATGGTAAGACGACCGTAGCCAGTGACTCCTACCCCCTCCACATCGTCTAATTTGTAGCCAGTGTCGGCGAAGGCCTGATCCATGGCATCCTGACTACAAGCAATAACATCGGTAGTTGGCACCCATCCAGTTCCTATGACTTTGTTATTTTCCATTATAGCCACTTTGGTAGTGGTGGAACCAGAGTCTATCCCCATGGTTAGACCTTCCTGTTTCTCCCGGGCCAGAATGCTCTTCCGGGCCACGATGGTCGATAAAGCCTCCATCCTGATGAACAGTTCGTCGGCCTTGGTCCTCTCGGTGAAGGAGTAGGTCACCACCGGCAGGTTGGTGTTTTGCTGTATGAAACGACGAATCTCATTACGTACCAGGGCTCCCTCGGCGCAACGGAAGCAGGTGGCAATGAAAACGGCATCGGCATCCGATTTACCCTCTACCAGGGACATGGCCCGGGCGATCATAAGCCGGATGCTGCTACTGGCGGCGTTGAATCCAAACTTCTGATAGGCCTCGTTAATGTAGTCCAGGTCAGCTTCGGGTATGATTATCTCCGCACCAAAGGTAGCGGCAGCCTTTTCTATTTCCTTCTGCACCCCACTATAATCAGTACCGCATGAAATTTGTGCTATCTTCACCATGTTAGTCCTCTCCCTCAGCTTTTTCTTTTGCCTTCAAACCATCCAGGAAGGAATTTATCTGGTTAACCACTTCCATGGTCTCCTCCCTGGTTTCTGGATACTGCAGTTCCAGTACGGGGATTCCTCGCTTGCGGAGGAAGTACATAGACAATTCATTGGTCCGAGCACAGCCAATACATCCAAATCCGAATGGTGCATCTTCCATGATAATAGCAGCATCGGCTTCCTCGATTAGTGGTCCGAATATGGCCATACGGCCTCTTACTCCGGATGGAACCTCTATGGCCGCGTACTTAAGACCCTTAATGGGTTCCTCCTCGGTGATGTTAAAAGGTGGTGAATCGATTTCCGGGTCAGTAACCTTCTTTCTTATCTCTTTCTGCAGAACCAGTGCCTCGTGGCCTTTTCGCTCCACCAGGTCGGCTAGGATGAGTGAGTTCGGTGGAAAGATTGCTATTTTCATTTTAGACTCCCTTAGGTTTTTTAAGATCTTCTGGTCTCTGGGTAATCTGGATGATATCACTGTAGATACCCTGAGTAATGTCAACCACACCCAATGCAGCGATTACTTCGCCTCTTTCATGGATGGGAACCACCACTACGGGTGTACCCTGATATGGCCCTGTTTTGGGGACCTGGTGGGATATTTTTCCCTCCTTAAGTACCAGTTCCAGTGTAGGACCGGTGTAATTGTAATCTATAACCTTTCCGTCCTCTATACGAACGCCGGGTTGTGTTTTGGTGCGCATAGTCAGGGGTAGGCGGTTTACCAGCTCGTGTATGGCCAGGGCCAGTTCCGCTATATCTTCTCCAGTTGATGAGGAATTTATGTTCATTTTTCACACTCCTGAGCTATTTTTTTAAACTCTTCGGGACTTATCTTACCGCCTTTTTTTATTTCAACTGATTCTGGCCACTCCAAGGCTTCCCCTACGTATCCTAAAAGTTCGAATTCTTTTTCCAGTTGATGGAATCCCTCCCGAGCCCCACCTCTCTTGGCCCGGCAGCGTCTGGGATCTCCTGGCGGGAATCCTCGATCCTTGGTGAATATGTTGGCTGGATCCAGTTTTCTGATCTCATTTATGGCCTTTAAAACATCCACTTCTTTACCATGAACCACCGCCCCGTAACAGGTGGATTTTATGGTAAGGGGAAGTTCCAGCATGTGCAGTTCCCCCACCACTTGGCTTTGACTTACCTGGGCTGCCGGCCCCAGAATGATCATCCGGGTTACCTTAGACTCTTCTTCGGACATAAACTGTATCCCCTTCTTTAAATTTTTTAAGATTTTCCATACCCTTAACCACTTTTCCTAGGATATTTGTACCCTGAAATGGTTCTCCAGTGGGTCCAAACTCATCATGGTCCTCAAAACGGATCCCCAGCATCCCAATATGACGGCGGGACATGTTGGTTAATCCAATTTCCCAGGCTCGGGCCTGGCCCTGGGGCGAGTTTTCCGGGATCAGTCCCCGGGCTTCCCGGGAGTCTCCATGGAACATCATAAGATTCATGCCCGGGAATGCGAAGTGAACTTTTAGGGAGCCTACCGGGGCATCCAGGAGTCCTGTGATCTTCTGGAAGTACCAGGTAGAACGAGGAGCCTGGTTATACAATTCTATCTCTACCATGTCCTCTTTTTTAACCCCAAAAGTGGTCACTTCTCCTTTTTCTACAATTTCCATGGTGTAATGTGGCTCCTGGCGAACCACCACGGCCTCATCATCCTCCAGGCCACTCCTAATCTGCTTAATTCCATTCGCTCTTAAAAACCCATCTGCTTCTTTCTGGGTCATGGCCAGGGTCATTATCCTCTCGGGATGTATCTGGAGGGTTACTTCATCACCGTAGCGGGCAATATCCACCAGTTGCATCCCCTTAACCACTTTACCAAAAACGTTGTGGGATGGAGTGGACACCCGGTCTTCCCGGTATATGTAAACCCGACCCATACCCTTACCCTGGTTACGTAGGGTTAAAGTGCCTCTTTTACGCTTGGCAACCCATTCTATTTCTCTCTTAATTCCCTGAAGACCATAAGATCCCAGGAATGAATTAGAATCATAATCAACCTGTAATTTACCTGATTCCGAAAGTGCGTAGAAGTGTTCCACCGATTGGGGTGATCTGGGTTCAGGTTCCACCTGAAGGTAGGTGAACACCTGGTTGCCCTCAGATAACTCGGTTTCCAGGTCGATGATGGCTGCACTTTTCACTATGCTCTTCCTTTCCACTACTGGTTTGACCTCCAGTACATGGTCATCATCGGTAAGCTTCATTATGGTTCTTTTACCGCCCACCACCCTGGCAAAAACCCCATCATTGCCCTTAGGAGCCCCATAAACCGCGTTATGTTTGTCCTTGCTAAATATGATGTGGGTGGCATCGGCAGTGAATCCTGATAAACTGAATATAACATCCCAGCGCTGGTAGGTGTATTCGTCATGGGATGGCTTTAGGGAAGTGGCTATGGGTCCCACAGAGGCTTCCTGGGAGGTTATCCAACGTACCCTTAACCCTGAAAAGTCATGGTAACGCTCCTTCCACAGATCTATAAGTTCGGGAGGGGATTTTTTGAGTAATTCTATGATTATGCTTCCCTGAGGAGTCTTCAAGCGGTACTTGTTTACGTGTCTTTCCACTTCTTCCCTACCCTTTACCACTCCCAGAACACTTCCAGGTAGATAGGGGGCCTGGGCAGCTTCAATGGCATCCTTTATGGTGGAACCACTGGTAAGTTCAATTTCGTCTCCATTAACCTGAACCTTCATGAATCTCACCTAGATAATTTCCTCTTTTACTCCCATTATACTATCCCTCTGGAAGTCAAAAACGATCTCCTTTTCTTTATCACAGGTTAAGAACAACTTATTTTCCTCCAAAACAGTCCCCACCACACCACAGGTTATATTCACCTTTTCCAGGATGTTTTCACATTCATGGACCTTCTCTTCGGATACGGTTAGAACAAAACCTGCCCCGGGATACAGTTTAAGCCAGTCCTCCCAACTCACTTTTTCGTTGCGAGGGATTTTATCCAGTTCCACGGTTCCACCTTTCCCCGATGATTCTAAGAGCATTCCAAGAGTTCCCAGGATGCCCGGATTACTGATATCCCTGCCGGAGTTAACCAGATGTTTCCGGGCCAGCTCATTCATGGCCCTGATCTGACCCTGAACCAGTTCCGGGCTTTTCATGGTGGTGGTATCCCAGTTGAGATTGAACTGGGGATGGACTTCCCCATCCAGATCAATGGCCACCAGTATCTGGTCATCCACCTGGGCTCCTCCACTGGTAATCAGATCATCCCGGCCGATTATGCCAGTTATGGAAACGTCCAGAGCATTGTAAGGGGTATCAGGGTGTACATGTCCCCCTACCATTGGTACACCAAATTTTTCAACACCTTCTCTGATGCCCGCCATTATCTCGCGACATATATCAGAATCAGGGGTCGAAATGACGTTAGTCATACCCAGGGGTATGCCCCCCATGGCCGCAATGTCATTCACATTCACCAGGACGGAACAGTAACCAGCCCACCATGGATCAGCCTCCATGAGCTTGCCCCACATGCCATCGGCAGCCAGGAGTATCAATTCCCCGTGACCAATATCCAGGGCCGATGCATCATCACCAAAACTTAAAACCGTACGACCAGCAGTCTGATAGCTGTCACCTAACAGGCTGGTCACATTTTTTATGCTCTTTTTGCGGGTTATTCCCTCAAAATTTTTAATAGAATCAACCAGTGATTTTAAAGCCAAAAATCCACCCCAGTAGCTTTGCTTAACTTTAGTAAGTTAATTATTAAGTATATCTCACCTGATAGTGAGGGTTAATCTTCTTGATTATCTGTAGGATTTTATTTTTAAAATTTTCCATATTTACTATTTCTATGGTTTCACTACCTTTAAAAAGCTCCAGAAATATTTTTTCACCAATTATATCATCCCAGCCACTTTCCAGTTCAACCACCATGGATCCATCGGCTTTAAAACCTTCCTCCACCACTTTGTCCAGGTCACCATCAGTGATGCCGATGATGGGAACGTTGAAACGGTAGAGTATATCAGCCGCTACCAGAGTAGTGTCATCTCCCACTGTAACCACCACATCTGCATTCCGTAAACGATAAATATCCTCAGCAGCATGACTTAAATATGAAACCATCAGTTTTGAACCATTTTTCTCTGATGGTAATATCCGTGGTTTTACCCGGGACTTGCGGAGGAGTCCGGTCTTAATAATGGCCCTTTCCAAGTCCACCTTTCCCAACTTTTCCACTCCATGTTCCTTCAGTTCCCCGCCAATTAGCTGGGTGATTACACCATTCTCAGCCACCAGGGCCACGTCATGGGAAGTGGACCTTCCCACCACGATACCATTAACGAATATGTTCTCATCAGGGGATACACCGGCAATGTTACGGCAGATACGTTGACTTTCCTTCCAACAGGGATCGCTCTTTTCTATTGAATCTCTGATTTTCTGGGCTGAAACTGTTTTCAAACCCAACTTTCGGGCCATCTCGGTGGCTAGTTCCTGCAGATCAGCCCTCCAGGCCACTACACTACCATCTTCCTCACCGGGCCGTTCTATCTGAATAAGGGGAATGTGGGGGAGGCAATGGCTGTACACCTTATAGCCAAAGGCCTGGCCGGTAACACTGGACTTCCCATAGTTAATCAAAACAATAATATCCTGTCCGTCTTGGCTGAGAAGGTCAATAGATTGACTGGGAAGAAGTTTTTGACTTATATCAATTCGCCCTTCAAGATTGGAGTCGATTACAGCAGTTCTTCCCATGGTACCGCCCAGGCGGGCCTTTACCTCACCGTAGTCTTCCATAAATTCCAGTATTCGAAGGGCATATCCTGAATCCACAATTTCGGGTCCGTGGACCACCACACCAATCTTCATCATTTCACCTTAGGATCCTAAGCATATTATAATTTACCCACACTGAAATTGGAATTTCAAACCGATTTATATCTGCAGATCGTCCTTAAGATCATTTAAGATCCTTTTATTCGTCTTTTGAATAGTTTAGATCCACATATTTCACAGTCCTCCCCCTTATACTGGGGGGGATACTGCTTCTTGCATCCCTGGCAGATCAGTATCCAGCGGTACACTTCTTCAATACCCTGGGTTAAAACACTCCGGTAGAGTATTTTGAGTATTTTCGAAAGGTTCTGGATGGAGTAATCATCGGTAACCAGGATTGGTTCGTAAGATTCTGTTAAAGTTACTGCCAGGGCTAGTATTTCCGTATCAACCTCAGAAAGTCTCAGTATATCACCAGAGGTTTCCATTATGCTTTGAACTCTTTTAATGGCCCATTTCTCCGGTTCGCGTACCTCCAGCCTACCATCTTCCAGGGCATCCTCAGTAAAAATACGGGAATTAAAGTCCTTGATTTCTCTAATAACGCCATTTGTAGTCATATTAGCTGAATCAGATGATAAAAACCTTCCAATAATAGCAGAGGTATCCAAAACGTATACTTTGCCTTTTTTATTATTAGAATGACTAAAATTTGCCATAAAACACCGTTTGAAAATTTTTAAAGTTCATTATCTTCCAAATCACTTTTTTATTAGGAATTTATGATTTAAAAGATTTAAATTCGTTTTTGTAATTGGGAGAGGGGCTTATGAGAAAGGTTTTTATGTCATAAAGAATAAACTTTCCCTCCGAGGGAGAGAAGAATTTAGACTCCTCAAGATTTTTTCGCCACGAAAAAACCGCCTCCGATTTGGACCTAAAAACTCTCCCTCACCCTTTATATACGGGATTAAATGTTTTTTTTATAGGTCAGGTTTAAATAATTCACACCAATGTGGAGTATTCATCAGTAACCTCAGATTATAAGACTAATCCTACATATTAGAGCTGGACTTAAGGAAGTGATTTGGTGAAGAGCAGGAGCATGGAAGAACATCGAAAGAACAGCCCGCGTAGCATTAAAGTTGGAGTCATAACCCTCAGTGACTCTAAATATCAGGATTTTCTCAGGGGAAAGACTGATACCGATCTTTCCGGGAATTTATTAAAGGACTCTCTAGGTGATGTGCATCAGGTGTTGGATTATAGGATAATCCCCGATGACTCGCAAAAGCTCACATCAACCCTGGATGTCATGAAAGGAGAGGGAGCGGAGGTTATCGTAACCACCGGTGGTACGGGAATCGGTTCCAGAGACATTACCATTGAGACCCTTAAACCGCTTTTTGGTAAAGAACTGAGCGGATTTGGTGAAATATTTCGTTATGAGTCTTATAAAGAACTGGGAACCGGTGCTATCCTCAGCCGGGCCACAGCAGGAGTTTACGGCTCCACTCTGATCTTCGCACTTCCTGGTTCGCCAAACGCCGTAAAGCTGGGTTTGAAGATCATCAAGCCCGAACTGGGGCATCTGGTTCGTCACCTTAAAGAATAATCTGTGGGATGCTAATTTTTATAAGATGAAAAGTCGCTTTTAGTAACCAGTGGCTCCAGTTTAACTCCTTTTTTCAGAAGATTCTCCCGAGCCCCCTCTTCACGATCCACCGCCACCAAGGCCCGAACCACCAATCCACCACTATCTTTAACTGCTTCCACAGCTTTTAAGAGAGAATTTCCAGTGGTAGTAACGTCCTCCACCACCACGACCCGATCATCTTGTTTCAGTTCACCTTCTATGAGCTTGGAGGTACCGTAGCCTTTTTTAGATTTTCTGATCATGAGCATAGGAATACCTGAGGTCAGGGAAACGGCAGTGGCTATGGGAACTGCACCCAGGGCTGGACCGGCAACTTTGTCCACCCTTTCACCCTTAATTTTCTCAGCCATCATCTCGCCAATCTGGGACAGTATGCGGGGATCCGTGATGGCCTTCTTCATATCCACGTAGTAATCACTCTCCCGACCCGAGGCCAGGGTGAACTTGCCGAACTGGATTACCTGGTGGGTGGTTAAAAGTTTTAAAAGATTTTTTCGCTGTTCATCCATGAGAATCATCCATCCTCCGCCCTCTCAGACATAAACGGCATACCCCTCTCAGGTGGTCGTAACAATCACTGCAAACCCGGCTTCCACAAAGCTGACAGGCGTACATCTTTCCCTGTCTTCCACAGATACTGCAGATACCCGGAATCTCCAATTAAGACACCTGAAAAAATGAGTAATATTTAAAGGGTTTCTGAAGCATTTTTAAGGAGTATTTTATCGCCGATCTGTTTGATCATGTCATAGGGGACCACTGTTTCCCCTTTAGAGAGCCCCAGTCCTTCGGATATGCCGCCTTTTCCTAGTATGAAGGCTTCGATCTGGTTGGTTTCTATATTCAATTCCAGGTCCCTTACTTTACCAATGACCACTGCTGAGCTATCTAAAACTTCCTTTCCAATTATCTCTTCAATTATTCTCATACTCATCACCATCAAGATGGGGCGGTTTTACTCCCGACCTTCTTTTTTACTGATTTATTTTAATAATATTTTCGTGATACTATATATTTTTTTAGAGAAGTTTTTTTCTATGAGTATTTTTGGATTTTTCCCTTTATAATTTATTGAAATATATTTTAAAGTAGTTATAATGTAAATTAGATAAATTAAGATAAAATTTGTTTAGATTTAATTAAAAATAATAAAAAGAGGGATTTAGAGTTTAAATCCCTTTGAAACAAAGGTCCAGATGTTCCTGGGCGGGTGGTTTGGTTAACAGACTTACCACCACGGTAACCACGAAGGCCAATGGCAGACCAATCACGATGGGGTCTACCGTAGGCCAGGGTGCGGAGGTCAATATTACCGCATTACCGGTAAGTGCCTGGCAGATACCCAGGGCCGCTGCTGATTTCTGGTATCCGAATAGTATCCAGAACACACTGAAAACAGTACCAGTAACGAGTCCTGCTATGGCTCCAGCCTTGGTGGAACGCTTCCAGAACAGGGCAAAGGCATAAAGCGAAAGGAAAGCTGCTGCAGTTATACTGAACCACATGGCTGTGCCCACGGCGATGATGTTCTCCGGCAGTATGTATCCCAAGATCACGGCGATGATCACTGCTATGGCGATTCCTGCCCGGGATATCATCACTGAAGAGGCTCCCGTCTTTCTGGTTATGGTTTCATAGATGTCTCTTCCCAGGGCAGTGCCCTGCACGTGTACCTGGGCCGATAGAGTGGACATGGCCGCTGATAGTAGGGTTACCATGAAGAGATAGGCGAACCATACTGGCATGGCGGTTCCGATGAAAGCCGGTATGATCTTATCAGCATTACCCCCGGCCACGGCCACGGCCAGTTTCCCCACGGTATCAAAGAAGTACACGTTGGATAAGGAGCCCACTACGAAAGCCGTTCCAGTCATCATGAAGATGAATATGCCCCCTATGAGTACGGCCCGGTTGAGTTCCCGGTTGGATTTAACGGTCATGAACCTAACCGCCAGTTGGGGCTGGGATAAAACTCCAACACCCACCCCTAAAATTAGGGTACTTACCAGTGTCCACCAGAATGGGCTTCCCAAAGTGGGCATGGAGGTCCAGCCCGTGAATCCCGTGGCGGTGGCCTTGGCCGTGGCACTCTGGGGTACAATGTTAACCAGGTTGGTGAGGGCCTGGTTGGCATCTACCACTCCCCCCAGTATCCAGTAGGTGGAAACCAGGAGGAACAGCATTCCAAAGAACATGATGGTTCCCTGCAGGGCATCGGTATACATCACCCCACGTATACCACCAAAAATCACATAAACTGCCACTATAAGGGCCATTCCAATGAGGGCAAAGTTGTAATCGATTTGCAGGGTGGTCTCCACGAAACGGGCCATACCGATCAGGACCACCGATGCATATAAGGGCATTCCCAGGAATATAACTGCCCCCGAGAAATACTGGATGAATTTACTATTAAAACGTCGGGAAATGAATTCCGGGAAGGTCAGGGCACTCATATTGTGTCCCATTTTCCTGGTGCGTTTTCCGAAGAACACAAAGGCGATGAAAATACCCACCAGGATGTTCAGGAAGGTGAGCCACAGCAGTCCCATACCATAAACTCCTGCAGTACCTCCGAAACCCACGATGGCCGCGGTACTGATGAATGTTGCCCCGTAACTCAGGGCCATGATATACGGATGGGTTTTACGGCCGGCTACCATGTAGTCATCGGCACTTTTGGTACGTTTCCAGGCCACGTAGCCCACATACCCCACCATCAAAAGATAAATCAAAACTACAATACTTAAAACTAAAAGATCCACTAAAAACACCCCCTAAATGAAGAACGAGAATGGGTCTAAACTTGGAATCAGCCTTCTTCATCCCAGAGCCCCAGCTCTTTCTCCTCCATTTCTTTCTCCTTTTTATGCCACTCCATCTCTTCTTTGATCTGCTCTTCCTCGTCTTCACCGCCTTTATTCCAGTTTACGACACCATAAACTACACATAAAAGCATGGCCAGAATGCAGCCAATATACGCGCTCCAGATCCATGGATCATCAATTCCCAAAACCATTTATTGCACCTCTTATAATTCTGACAACCCAGTTTTTTAGTAGACTGGTTTATCATTATTAATTGGGTGAAATAGTCTTTTATAAATATCTATAAAAAGTGAAGGGGAGTTTTAGCTGAGAATTATTTAGATCAAAAAGTAATCAGCAATGAGAGAGTTTTTCTTAAAAATAAGATCATATTCAATGGATTTCTGCGCAGAAACCAGGGAAGATGCTTATTTTTATGCTCTATAAATCTGTATTAAACAGGAATACAGATAACCTCAACAATTAAAAGAGGTGAAGGTATAAATTACTATAAAAATAGGATGCCAAGATGATAGAACTAGTTTTTGGTCTTGCGGTACGGGCCCTAATCACCGATGACGATGGAAAGATCTTAATTATAAAAAGATCCTCTGAATCCAAGACTAACCCCGATAAATGGGAACTTCCCGGGGGAAAAGTGGATCAGGGTGAACCATTTGATCAGGCCCTCATTAGAGAAGTTAAGGAAGAAACTAACCTCAACATTTCCTTAGACCATGTGGTGGGGGTTTCGGAGCAGAATTTAACTCTGATAAGGGCGGTTCATATCATTCTCTCCGCTAAGGTGGAGGAGGGTGAACTTAACCTCAGCAGCGAACATGATGGCTACGCCTGGGTCTACTTTGACACTCTTCCAGAATATGAGCTGGCTGATTGGTTGCGGGACTTTGTTAAAAACCAAATCCCGGCTGGAGGAGATACTGCCGGAGAAGAAGACCAGGAGAGTTACCAGGAAATTCTGAAACCATGGCTGAGTTCCCTGAAGTCTTCAGTGGACAATATCCGGAAGAAGAGGTAGAATATAAAAAGGAGTGATTTGTTTGTCAGGAGTATCCGCACCAGTATATTTTGTTCGAGAAGAAGAAAAAGGAAAATCTATAGAATTAACCATTCCCCAGGAGTTTGTTAAGGACTTCTATTTCCGAAGTGATGAACACCTCATGATCATGCTCCGGGTGATGGGTACTGATTCAGATAGGGTTAAATATTTCTTTGAGGATGGTGAAGAGGATAAATTCACCGTGAAAACCACCGAAAGCCTTCATGGCAAGCAAATATCTGAGGAACTGATTCTGGCTTCAATTTACCTGGACGAAGGCCCTCCTCTCTCGGTAGACATCGACCAGGAGCTTCCCCTGATCAGAGTGATCCTGGACTTCCAGCGGAAGTAAAGGGTCAGGGGCCTGGGGGAAGGTCAAGAAATTCTGGGGGAAAATAGATTACTTTTACAATAAACCTCATTTCTTTTAATCAAGCTTCATTTTCATATCGCACTATTTTGAAGTAGGCTCCACTGAAGACTGTGGTCCCGGAAACGTTTAAAGAAAGACCCTGTGAGGATGTTCGGCCGCCCGGAGGTGTTTGACCATTTGCACCAGTTAAACCGGAGTTATTCCCTTGTGATAGGGATGGAGGTGTTCCGTTCAGGGACATACTGCCCGGAAGTGTACCGGTATTGTTACCAGAACCAGCCATATTACCAGGAGGCTGATTCGTTCCATTCCTGGAGTCTGGTTGTTTCTGTTCTGAGTTGCCAGTAGGTATCTTATCTAAGGAATTGGGTAATATAGGTGGCCCATAGGGGAGGAGGAAACTGGCCTCATAGTTTCCATTCGGTTGCTGGAATCCCCCCGAACTTTGATTGGTGGTGAGTTGATTGGTGCTGGTGAGTGTGACCACGTAAATGGTGCTGTTGGGATATTCGGTCTTAACCTCATCGATGCTGGAACTGGTGGTCACGTTTCCCCCCAAAACATACTCCACCCAGTACTTAGATTGGAAGTCTGCAGCTACAAAGACCGCATTTTCCACGGTGAGGTTCTGCTTGATCTGTACCAGTTCGTTGTACTGGGCGGTGGTGATGGTGGGCCCCATGTTATCAAAGCCCTCTGAGGCGGTGTGGTAACTGGAAAAGGCAAAGATGACTGCCACCATGATGACCAAAAGACTTATAATATGCTTACGACCAGGATACCTTGCCAGGGATTCTGTTTCCAGGAACTTCAGGCCCAGGGGCACCAGGAGGGCAATGGGTAAAAAGGCCATTAACAGGAAGCGGGATTGGTACTGGGAGGATGGTATGAAGGATAAAACCGCGAGAACACCAGCCAGTGCCAGATATAACCATGCTAACAGTGAATTTCTGTTCATTAGGTTGGGAGTGGTTATCTTTTCCTTTAAACCCCGGTATAGTATAATGATCGCCGCTAGAACTCCCACCAGATAAGGTAGACTGCAGAATATCATTGCAGTGAAGGGACTGGTAACGGTCCGACCCTCCGTGGTGGATGAGGATGAGTTGAAAAAGGAGATCACTGTACTGAATTTGGTGTACATCACCGGGTAAACTAGGAACAGGACTATAAAACATCCAAGTATCCCTATACTTAATATTATCAGAATTTTAAGGTCGAAAATGGGTAACTTACCGGTTTTAATTTTTTTCACCACAATATTGAAGATCAGCAGTGCGAAAAAGAGCAACACCGCCAGGGCCCCGGTGTAAATATGGGTGAGGAGGTTTAAAATTAGAAACAAGACGGTTAAAACTCCGAACTTTTTCCACTGGCTAATATTTTCAAACCACCGAATGGCGAAGTAGAGAAAGACCGCTAGGAACAGGACACCCACCAGGTTTTGCAGGTAGTCACCGATCATGGCGAAATAGTTAATGTTAACCGTAACCAGGAAGGCACTTAAAAGTGCAGGGACCCTGGATCCCACATTTTTACCACGAGCATAAAATTCGGTTAGTAAGTAAGCAGGAAAGGCCAGAAACGAACCCATCAGGGCCATTCCTATTTTTATTCCCAGGAAAGAGTTCCCAGTTAAAATTACCCAAGGAGTCAGCAAGTAGTAAGCCAACGGTGGATCGTTACTCATGGGAAATCCGTACTGGATCACGTTACGCACCTGGATATCATAGAAAGCCCCATCGATTCCGTAAGAGAAGGAGTAACGGGTGAGAACGTACATATCCAGAATGAATGAAAAGATAAATATGGCCACTAGGATAAAAAGCCAGTATTTTTCCTTCAGAACATTAGTTACACTCATTTTAACGCTGCTTCCCATGTTTTTTTAGTTGGTATTCGATAACTGCTTTGAAATCTCATTTCCATTTATGATAATAGGCTCTAAGTATGTTTTTTGGCGGTATAAACGACTTTAATTGTCTAAATTGCATCTTAGAGCCCTCTTCTAACCAATGAAATGGTTATCCTATTTTATTTACAGTCCACAGGATCATACGGGCCAGGAGCAGGGGATTTTCTGGATCCACTTCCGGATGGGAACCACTTAAAAGAACCCTCCCTGAACCGTAGTTCACGCCAAAAATGGCAGCGTACCCCTGGTAGCCGGTTTGATTATCTGCATAGGTGGCCATTGGCGTGTCTGAAGCAGTGGAGTACATGGCAGGACCGTTCTGATGGTGAAGGTTAAAGTTAGAGGATCCGTTTCCCAACACACTTCCACTGGAAGTTAGGGTTATGGGGACCAGTCCCTCGTAGATAACATTTTTAGTATTCACCGTGGATGCCAGGCCCCATCCAGAGTAGTAGCCATCCACCTGATTAGAAGCAGCGTAGGCCCCGCGCATATTCCTATATAACCTTTACCTCCGCTGACAAATTGCTTGATAGCCGCACTATCGATGCTACTTCCCTTAACATAGCTGGAGGCATCCCCACCGGGCACGATCAACACATCGTAGGTGGATAAGTTACTGGCCGTGACCACCGTAGTGGTGGCATATTCATAGTAATAGTAGGGGGTGAGGTTCTGACTGTTGGTGGTGTTAAGACAATCCAGAATACCGTTCACGCTTTCGGACATGGATCCCTCCCCATTGTAAACCAGGACTTTAACCGCCTCCACCTGCCTCGGGGTGTCGTTACTGGCATTTAAATCCCCGGTAAGGGGATATCCCAATATGATTAAAGATGAGAATAGGAAAAAGATTACAGCACCGATGACGAGCAAAATTTTAAATTTATTTATGGTTTAACCTCCTTAGCTCTTATGAAACTTAAATGTTAATTTTAATCCATTATAAAAGTAGTTTTTCCCAAATTGGTCCTTATTCCCACCAATATATACCCAAATCTTTACCAATTCTAAGAATATTGATCGAAGATACTGCACGTATTGGTGATACTAAAAAAAATATTGAGCAAAAAAAAAGATTAGAAATTACTTTTTAATAAAAAAAATGGCCCCACTCATGGAGTGGGGATGGGAATAAAGTTACCTTTCTAGGCACCAGCTCCACCGGCTAAAGAATCGGAATTAACATCCATCAGCACCGGTTTAGGTAGTTCAATGCCAATGGTCTCCTTGATGACGTCCTCCACAGTATCAACCGGGATGAACTCCAGTTCGGCCTTAACATCCTCGGGAACATCATCCAGGTCCTTCTCGTTCTCCCGGGGCAGGATAACCCGTTTTATCCCTGCCCGGTGAGCAGCCAGGATCTTCTCTTTTATTCCCCCTACGGGCAGTACTGCTCCTCTTAAGGAGATCTCACCGGTCATGGCCAGTTTGGAATCCACGATCTGTCCAGTGACCAGAGATGCGATGGTAGTTAAAAGCGCCACTCCGGCGGATGGTCCGTCCTTGGGTATGGCCCCGGATGGAACGTGGATGTGTAGATCTTTTTTATCAAATTCCATGTTCTTCAGGTGGAAGGCCAGTCTGGAACGGATGAGGCTCTGGGATATCTTGGCGGATTCCTTCATCACATCACCCAGTTGACCGGTTAGGGTAAGTTTCCCGGTTCCGGGCATGAAGGCACCTTCGATGAATAGAATATCTCCCCCCACCGGAGTCCAGGCCAATCCAGTCACCACCCCTGGCGGATTTTTCTTACCCACCTCGTTGATCTGGGTGATCTCGTGTCCCAGCATGTCGTACAGCATGTCCTCCTTAATTACGTAGGGTAAATCAACCTTACCCAGTACGATCTTCTCGGAGGCAACCCGGGCCACTGTGGCCAGTTGCCGTTTCAGGTTTCTCACCCCTGCTTCCCGGGTGTACTTTTCGATGATGGTCTTAAGGGCCTCGTCGGTTATCTGCAACTGATCCTTAGTTAGACCATTGTCTTCTAACACAAGGTCGATGAGATGGTTTTTTCCGATGTGGAACTTCTCGTGGCTGGTGTAGCTGCCAATCTCTATGATTTCCAGACGGTCCCGTAGAGGTCCGGGGATGTCACGCAGGGAGTTGGCGGTGGCAATGAAGAACACATCAGACAGGTCGTAGGGCACCTCCAGGTAGTGATCGGAGAAGGTGTCATTCTGTTCAGGGTCCAGGACTTCCAGAAGGGCGCTGGCCGGGTCGCCGCTGTAGGAAACCATTAGCTTGTCCACTTCATCCAGGATGAACACCGGATTTTTTTCACCAGCCCGTTTCATACCATTGATGATCCGACCAGGCAGGGCTCCCAGGTAGGTACGGCGGTGGCCGCGTATCTCTGATTCGTCCTTAACACCACCTAAACTGATTCTAACGTATTTTCTCTCGAGGGCTTCGGCGATGCTTTTTCCCAGACTGGTTTTACCAGTTCCGGGAGGTCCCACCAGTAGCAGGATGGATCCTTGCTGGTTATGTTTCAGTTTCATAACCGTCAGGTGCTGGATGATACGGTCCTTCACCTTATCCAGTCCGTAGTGCTCCTTATCCAGTAGGGAACGGGCAGCTTCGATGTCTATATCCTTGACTTCACTTTCCCCCCAGGGGAGGCTGACCAAAAGATCAAGGTAGTTTCGTATCACATTCTCTTCCGAACTGTGAGGACCCTGCCGGTCCAGTTTGGCCACTTCCTCCAGAGCCACCCTCCGCACTTCTTCGGGCATGTGGGATTCTTCAATAAGCTCACGATAATCTTTCTTACCAGATCCTCCTTCTGCTTCGCTGAGTTCGTCCTGTATGGCTTTTAACTGTTCTTTGAGCATGTTTTCCCGGTGCTTCTTATTCATCTCCTCATTGAACTTGGCAGCCAGTTCCATCTGGAACTGGATGGACTCTTTTTGTTCAATGAGCATATCCAAGAATGCCAGACTTTTTTCCTTTAAGGAACGTATTTCCAGGAATTTTTGTCTTTCATCCACGGAAAGTCTCATATAGGGGAATACGTATGCTATTACCTGGTTAAGGTCGTTTAGTTGATTGACTTTTTCCAGGTAGGATTCTGCTCCTTTAAAGTTTTCACTTATCTCCGAGACTAGGAACCTTATGTGTTTCAGGATTTCCTCCTGGTTTTCGGGGTCGATATCTACTTCGTCAGGTATTAAATGATATTCAGCCCGGTAATTCATGCCATCAGGGATGAGTTGGTCTATCTGAACCCGTTCTATGATATCTATCTTCAAATGGTAGAAGTCCCTCATTTCATGGGCATTTTCAATTCTGATGAGGGTTCCCACTGGATAGAAATCATGTTTTGCATAGCGACCTGCCCGGAATTCCTTCACCCCCAGGACAATGCCGTAGAAATCATCATTTTTAACCCGTTGATATATTTCGCTCCCGATTTTTTTACCAATTTTCATGTTCATATTGGTTTGGTGTAATAACACCCGGTCAGGTATGACCAGTACCGATAATTCTTCATTTAAGTTTGTTTCTTTCATTTTATCACTCAAGACGTTGTTTTTCAGGTGGAGAGGATTTTTTAAAAAATTCATGGATTATTTTAATACTACCGTTATAGAAGGACTCTTAACGGCTTATTCGTGCTTTTCGAGTTGTTCGCACTTTGCAAACGCACAGTTAAATAAAAAATCAATTGTTTTTTTGTGTTTTTGAAGGGCCTGTTTGTTGAAGGTGTAATAAATGTAATTTCCTTCTTTTTGGGCGATGAGGATCTTGGCTGTTTTGAGGACTTTCAGATGTTGTGATGCGGCTGGCTGGGTCAAGCCCATTATTTTTGACATTTCAGTTACACTGATCCTTTCTACTTCGCCGGAGGCCAGCGAGTAGACCAGAAGGAGTCGATTAACGTTGCCCAGAGCCTTGAATAGCTCTTCTAATTCAGAGGATATTAAAGAGCTGGTCCTGGAATTTATCCTCATCATGACTCTTAAGTATATAAGAATATACTTATATACCTTTCCTTTTTAGTACTTTTTGTTTAAATATTAATATTCACTGGGAACATTCTTCATAGAAATGTTTATATGTTCTCCACAAGAAGATGTAATTAGGTGAATTAGACTGAAAATAGTTCTAATATCACCCCCGTTACCGCCTCCGTAAAACGGGATGATAAGGATTCCTGGAGTGTTAAAACTCCGGGAATCTTTTTAATTACCCGGAATTAATATATGTGCAAGTTTTTAGCACCAATTTATGTGAATAGGTTGTAAAATTGTAATAAGGTGAAGTATAATGAAAGAAACGTTCAAGTTAACCAGCACCATGGATGTGAAGGACAAAAGTGGAAAACTTTTAGGGGCAGTATGTGTTGCTCCTGCCAAGGAAATTGGCAAACGGGATATACTTTTGATGGATGAAAAAAGCACACAGTCCGTCCGGAGTATTACTGAACTTATAAACATGCTCTCCAAAAAGAATGTTTCTTTTGAAGAACGTAAACAGGTTTTAGACTTCTTATCTGAAAGATTGCGGTATTTAGAGCGAGAAATTACCCTCAACACTTTGAAGACATTGAAAGAAAGCAAGGAATAATCCAATTAATTGACAATCAAAGGGGCGTAGACATTTCACCTGATAAAATGTCTCTTATGGAACCAAATGCAACCAAGAAAAGGTTGCATAGTGAGTTAGAGGAAAACGAAGCTAATTTTCGAATAGTTGCGGATTTTACCTATGACTGGGAATACTGGATATCACCCGACGGTAGAATAATCTATTGTTCTCCTTCATGTAAACGTATTACTGGGTACGAACCGCAGGAGTTTGTGAAAAGACCACAACTTCTTCACGAAATCATACACCCTGAGGATCAACCACTTCTGGGTGACCATTTCCAAAAAATAGACGCCGAAGATGCAAATTATCTGGAATTTCGCATAATAAATCGTGAGGAAGATGTGCGCTGGATTTCCCACGCCTGTAAATCTGTTTTTGATGAAAATAATCAGTATTTAGGCTGTAGAGTTAGTAATCGAGACGTTACTGATGAAAAGTTGGCCGAAAAGGCTCTTAAAAAGAGTGAAGAGAAGTATCGGACTCTTTTTGAGACCATGACGCAGGGTGTAATCTACAGGGATTCAAAGGGTCGGATTACTTCCATGAATCCTGCTGCCGAGAAGATTATGGGCTATAAGGTGGATGACATCGTAAATAAGAAAATTGAAGACCCCATCTGGAAGGCAATTCACGAAGACGGTACAGAATTTCCAGCAGAAACTCATCCAGCCATTGTAGCCTTAAAGACTGGGAAAACAGTGAAAGAGGTGGTAATAGGGATTGAAAGACCATGGCAAGAAGGTTACACTTGGTTGAACATACAGGCCATTCCCCTATTCCGGCCTGGAGAAGTGAAACCCCACCAGGTTTACACCATTTTTGAAGACATTACCCCTGAAAAACAAGCTGAAGAAGCACTTAAGGATGTCAAACTGAGTTACGAGAGCCTATTTTTTAATGATATGGTTGGTTTGGCTTATTGCAAGGTTGTTAATATTCCCCATGAACCTTTAGATTTTATTTTTATTGATGTTAATAATACATATGAATCCTTTTCAGGTTTAACACGAGAAAAGGTAGTGGGTAAAAGAATTAGCCAACTCTTGCCCAATTTAGATCAATCCAGAATAGATCTCTTAGCCAATGTGGGTCTAACCGGAGAAAGCATAAAATATGAACATTATGAGCCTCACTTTAAACGCTGGTTTGATATGAGCATCTACAGCCCTAAAAAGGGTTACATTGTTATCATCTTTCTTGAAATATCAGAGCGGAAAAATGTCGAAAATTCATTGCGCGAAACCCAAGAAAAGTTAACTTTACTCTTTGAAACGCTGCCCATAGGAGTTTCCATTATAGATCAGGACCGGAAGGTCATAGATGCTAATCCTGCACTGGAACAGATCCTAAGACTTTCCCAAGAAGAAATAATTAATGGAAAGCATAGAAGACGGAAGTACATCAGACCAGACGGTACAGAAATGAGAGAAGATGAATTTCCCAGCTCAAAAATCTTCCAAAGTGGAAACCAGATTAAAGAAGCAGAGATTGGCATCACCACAGAAGATGGGCAAACCATTTGGACCAACGTTAAAGCAACCGCATTACTTTTTCCCGATTGGAAAGGATTGATACTTACTTCAGATATCACACAACGTAAAAATGCAGAAAAGGCCCTTAAAGAAAGTGAAAAAAGTTATCGGGAGTTAGTTGACAATTCCCTGGTGGCCATCTTTAGGACTAATTTGCAGGGGGATATTTTATTTGCCAATGAGGCCATGGCCAGTATTTTCCACTACGATAGTGTTGATCAATTGAAGAAAGATAATATCGTAAAGTTATACCAAAATCAAGAGCAGAGAAATTTAATAGTTCAAAAACTGAAGAAGGATGGTCAGCTTTCCGATTGTGAAGTTGAAATGGTTGATAAATATGGTAAGATCACGCATGTGCTGGTAAGTCTCAATCTAGAAGGTTCCGTGATTACTGGTATGTTTATGGACATCACTCGGAGTAAGATAGCGGAGCAGAATCTGCGAGAAAGTGAAGAACGCTATCACTCTTTATTTAACCAGATGACCGAAGGTTTTGCCGTACACGAAATTATCTGCGATAAAGAAGGAGTACCCGTTGATTATCGTTTTCTAGACATTAACCCGGCCTTTGAAAAGCTTACCGGACTTAAAAGAGAAAAAGTAGTTGGAAAGCTGAAAAGTGAGGTGTTGCCAAACGATACTGTGGACTGGGCGAAGATTTATGGGATAGTGGCTCTTACTGGACATCCTATCCATTTCGAGGATTATTCAGATACTTTGAAACGATACTACGAGATTGATGCTTACTCTCCTAAGCCAAATCATTTTGCATCCATTTTTACGGATATAACTGAGCGTAGAATGGCAGAAGAAAATCTTAGAGTAACTCTAAAAAAGCTGGAGAAATCTAATTACGACTTGGAACAGTTCGCCTATGTGGCCTCCCATGACTTGCAGGAGCCTTTGCGGATGATAAGCAGTTTCCTCCAGCTTCTCCAACGACGTTACGAAAATGATTTGGATGAAGATGCCAATGAGTTCATTAATTTTGCAGTAAATGGAGCATCTCGTATGCAAGAACTCATAAATGATCTTCTAGAATTTTCCCGTCTGAATACCAAAAAAATCGATTTAAAGGAAATAGATACAAAAGAAGTGTTAGATCAAGTAATATTCGAATCAAAAATGATGATAGACAAGAATAATGCACTTATAACCCATGGCCCACTTCCAATTATCTCAGCAGATTATTCACAGATGAAACAGTTGTTACAGAATCTAATTACCAATGCTATTAAATATCATGGTCCAGAGAAGCCAAGAGTTCATGTTACAGCCCAAAGAGATGGAGGAGATTGGTTATTCACCGTAAGTGATAATGGCATAGGAATTGAAGAAAATCAGAGGGATAGAATTTTTAAGATATTCCAGCGGTTGCATGGAAGAGATGAATATGAAGGAACGGGCATAGGTCTGGCTATAGCTAAGCGGATAGTAGAAAGACATGATGGAAGAATTTGGGTGGAATCAAACCCAGAAGGAGGTTCCACATTCTACTTCACCATTCCCCAGGGGGTTAATTATGAGGTATAGCGCTGAGAATCCATTAGGTAAGATGGTTGAGATTTTATTGATTGAGGACAATCCTGGAGACATCCGTTTAGTGAAAGAAGTATTTAAAGATGCTAAATTAAATAACAACCTTCAGGTAGCATTGGATGGGGAGGAAGCCATTAAAATGCTTCGGCAGGAAGGAGAGTACTTCAAGACACCACGACCAGATCTGATACTTCTTGATTTAAACTTGCCAAAAAAGAATGGCAGAGAGGTTTTAAGAGAGATTAAAGAAGATGATAAACTTAAATGCATACCAGTGGTTATATTGACTACCTCCAATGCAGAAGAGGATTTAATCGAAACCTACAAACGTGATGCCAACTGTTACATTACCAAACCAGTTGATCTGGACGAGTTCATCAAGGTAGTGAAAAGTATCCAGAATTTCTGGCTGGAGATAGTAAAACTGCCTCCCCGGTGATAAAAATGAATGAAATTAAGGTTCTTTTAGTAGAGGATAACCCCGGCGATGTGATAATAATAAGGGAAATGTTTAAGGAGATTTATGGTCTTGATTTCAGGGTTGTACATGCCAAGGGACTTCATGATGGAATAAACCATCTTAAGAACACTGATTTTGATATTTTACTTCTGGATTTAAATCTTCCCGACAGCCAGGGAATTGAGACCGTTAAAAGCATGAACCAGGAAGCTCCAGATTTGCCCATCATCATCCTCACCGGATTTTCAGACGAGGAACTGGCCATTAGTTCCGTGGGAGAGGGTGCTCAGGACTACCTGGTTAAAGGACAGATAGATAGCCCACTTTTAGCCCGATCCATAAAGTATGCCATAGAGCGTAAAAGTATTGAAAGAAAATTAAGAAAAAGCGAAGAAAAATATCGACTTATGGTGGAGAAGATACAGTCCGGAGTGTTTTTAATAAACTCCCAGAACAAACTGAAATATGTAAACGAAGCCATGGCCAAAATGTTAGGTTACAGTGTGACCGAGATGATAGATAGGGATATCTTTAATTTTACAGTGCCATCTGACAAATATAAATTAAAGGATCATTTGAGCAGCCTCAAAAAAAGACCCGCGCAGACCTATGAACTGGAATTTATCACCCATAAAGGTTCCAAAGTATGTTTTCTCATTGCCACCAGCGCCCTGTTTAAAGGAAATGACTATTTAGGAGCCATTTCTATCATGACCGATATCAGCGCACGTAAAGGGATGGAAAAATCCTTAATGGATGCCATGATAGAGAAAGATAATGAGTTCTTCTTAATCATGGGCAGTATGGTGGAGGCCATGAAACCACTTATTCAACAGGATAACGTGGAGGACTTTCATGACAAGTTTACCTAGATTATACAATCCAGTTTGGATCACACTTAGTATTTCTTAGAATGTCGAAGTTATTTTTTTAGGAAGTGAAGAAATGCCCCACTATGGCGAAAAAAAGGCAGGGGGCATGTCCTACTGGACCCTGGAAGGGGATCAGACAACAGCCTTAAAACCCTACCTGGAAGGCCTTGATAAACAATCCCAATCGGTAATATTCAAAAGGAACCAGGAATATTATATCGCCAGCGCAGAAAAAACCATAGCCAGATTGGAACTGGCAAAAACCAGGGTCAAATGTACAGGAATATCTGATAAAAAGTATCTTATGTTGATGGATAAGATTTCTACTGGCCTGAACTGGCTGAATGCTCTTAAAAATGAAATCAAGGATGCAACCAATGACCAGGAACTGCAGACGGTGATATCTTATAAAAAATGGCATGCAGTGAAACTTTTACCATCGGCGGCAGAGGGATATGCCATTGCATATACTATGAACCTGAAAATTAATTACCAACCTAAAATTAAATTAAGCCATAAAACTGAGTTGGCAAATGCTAAACATCATAAAAAACACGCCCAAAAGATATTCAAGGATTTGTTAAATCTAAAAGAGAATTCAGACTTTCAAAAGGCCGAGATAAGTCGTTTAGACGCGTTTGAAGGGTTAGAAGCTGCTCAGATAATAATTAACTCCATGTTCGACAGATAATATCTTAATACCTTTGTCCCTTATCTATTTTTTAGAATATTCTGTTTAGTTAGATTGTCATGTTTGTGCACCAGTCTCACAAACTGCAAAATCGGGACATTAAACATGGAAGCGTTCATTATTAATTTATATTCCCCATTTAACCACCCTGAAAAGGCAGATTACTTCAGATACTCGTCTTTTTCTTCACCCAAATATTCCCGGTAAGATAATGCTTTGAATTTAGTTCCCAGATCACGAGTAATCCGTTCCATCCTTTTCACCTTTTCATGGATGTTCAGGGCTTTCAACTGGGTTAAATCTTCTTCCATCTCAGATAAACTGGCAATCATTTCCAGAAACAATTTTTCTGAAACGATCATGACCTTTACACCCTCCCCATAGGGTTTAAGATCCTGTGGCCGGCACTCCACCTTACAATTTTTCACCGTTCCCACAATAGGCTGCGGATCCATCTTAATACACCTCCTAATGCAATTTCCCGAGATCAACTACTGGGCTGCATCCCTCCTAGTCCGGACCTTCACATTTTTTTCAAATGCCTAAGATAATTCTTCTTCTGCCTTTTTAAGACTAATGGGCGCGTATAGTTAACATTAACACTTTTTAGTGCCATTCTACAGGCAGAAACCACTGGCCCATCCATGGTGTCACAGTGGGCCCATGATATCACCTCTACTTTTATTTTTGTATTTATTCGATAATAAATCCCAAGTAATATTTGCTGAAACCGCTCCCTTGAAACGCTCCCAAAGAAAATTAAATGGAGAATAAATTCCATACTACTATAAGTTACTGTTAAGGTAGAAAAAATATTTTAAAGCCACATGAAAACCGCAGATATCCCTAAAATCCGACTTCACAACCAACAACTGGAGAAAGGCAAATTCATAAAACCCGATAGATTGTTATCCTGGTTAGCGGCAATTCAGGCCCAGGACTATCAGGGTGCCAAATGGTCACTCGGTCTGCGCTTGCCAGGGAGTACTGAGGCCATGATTGAACAGGCCCTAAGCGAAAAAAAGATGGTGCGAACCTGGCTTATGCGTGGTACTCTGCATTTTGTGGCAGCATCAGATGTGCGCTGGATGCTAAACCTTTTAGCACCAAGAATCATTTCCAGGAATGCCCGGCGCTACCGGGAGCTGGAACTGGATGAACCTACCCTGGCTCGTAGCAATGAAGTGTTGAAGAATGCTTTACAGGAGGGGGAAGAGTCAAATCGGAGGGACCTGTTGTTAATTCTCGAAGAGAATGGCATCTCCACTAAGGGGCAGCGTGCCGCCTACCTGCTCCAGAGGGCTTCTCTGGATGGCCTAATCTGCCAGAGTGTAACGATCCGAAACAACCCTTCCTACATTTCCCTGGATTCTTTACCTAAAAATAACACTATAAAACCTGAGTATGGACTGGTGGAGCTTGCTAAACGATACTTCACCACCCGTGGCCCAGCTACTCTCCAGGATTTTGTGTGGTGGTCGGGACTGCTCATGGCTGATGCCCGGGAAGGTTTGGAGGGTGTGATGTCAGATTTAGTATCGGAAGATTTGAATGGTAAAACTTATTGGAGAACCCCTCACCCCACTCTCGAGTCAGATCTCTTGCCAAAGGTTCACTTACTCCCCAGTTTCGATGAATTTTTGATCAGCTATAAAGATCGCAGCGCATCACTGGTTACACCTTCCGCTCAGGAGGTGGCGGTGGGTAACCGTTTTAAAAACACCATTGCCATAAATGGTGAGGTTGTAGGAACCTGGAAGCGTGATTTGAAGAATGATGGGATGATTATAACCTCAATACTTTTCAGAATACTTGATGCCAAGGAGAATAATGCCTTGAAATCGGCAGGAAAACGCTATGTCGAATTTTTAGGCGCGACAGCCTATGATGTTAAATAGGATGTGGAGTCGTCAATAGATGTATAATCATACCTTATTTTACAAGCGTGTTGATTTTTTTCAGGTCTTCTAGGGGCTTGTTGGATCTTTTCAGGAGTGTTCATAAAGAAAGGCCCCGTAACTTGCCATTGGTTCTTTAGGAAGCTTGCCTGAAACCATTAAGAACCCCTTTGGGAGCAAGGCTCGAATAGCATCCCCCCACCGAGTCACTTCCCTATCATTCATTCAATGTCCTCCCGATTTTCCTTCTTCCAGGGGAAGTTTACTGATGTTCCAACCCACGAATCCCCCCAAAATATTATAGACATGGTGAAAACCAAGTTCTTTCATGATTCCCATGAAATACTCTCCCCTTACCCCGCTTTTACAATAAATGATGTATTTTTTATCTTTATCCATGTTTAAAACCTTCTTTCTGAATTGGTGACCATCATAATCTAGATTCTTTGCACCGGGGATGTGTCCTGCTGCAAATTCATCCCGAGGTCTAACATCCAGAACAACTAAGTTAGAGTCATTCTCATGTTTTTTAATAAATTTAAACGCATCCTGGGGTGATATAGTTCCCATCTGGTCTTTTTTAGATTCCGACATCAGACTCCTCCCGTTATAGAACTAAGGGGTCACTCGGGGCTTAGGTTTACCGTATATCAAGTCTGCCGCCATAAAAATTCACCGACCCCTTTTATGGCTAAATCCCATATTTCAACAATTCCTTCAGTGGGAAACAGGCTTTGCATCGAGCACACCCGGCTTTAGCTTTTAGAGGATTTAATCCGCACTCCCTAACAGTATCCAACCATTCCTGGTAGATCCTGACTGCATCTTCCAATTTAGGAGGGCGTTTTTTTTCATAATCTGCACCGTATAGTGGCCGGAAGGGTTTGGGTAGGGGTATGGCCCCGGTTTGGGCTATTTTTCTAATCCCCTCCATGGTCTTCTCCGGGGGCTCCAGACCCATCAGTATCCAGGAACTGACCTGGTTTTCTCCTAACACATTCACTGCATTGGTCATGGACTTCAGGTAAGCATCCAGAGAATTTCTCTTAGCTTTTCCGGGAATGACCTTTTCCCTCCTTTTCTGGTCATAAACCTCCAGGTTGAAACTAATGGCATCAGTGCCTTTAGAATGCAAATCTTCGATTTCTTCCAGGTTAAGTGGCCCTATCTCGATGAATATGGGTAGTTTGCTGACCTTTCTTATCTCCGCAATGGTGTTTCCATATATCCAGGCCGCGTTTTTAAGTGCCCCGGCGTTTAGGTTAATGTCCTTGGGTTCAACGTATTGTTTTCTTTTTAAGATCTCTTTATCGCTAAGGTCAGGATTGTACTTGTCCTCTAGGTTAAAACAGGCCCGTAATTCTGGATTTTCTTGGATGGTTTCTATGGTTCGGGCCACCTGCCGGGGATGGCGGAATATCACCCGGTGGCCCACATCGATTATGCAGAATTTACAGCCCTGTCCCTCTTTTTTGTAGGTACAAAAGTTGGACAGGGCCGTGGCCAGGGTATCTTTACCATGTAACTGTATCTGGTCAGAATGGGGTGTTAAATGCCAGGCAGGTTCTCTTAGGGTGGCTCTTATAACTTTTTCACCATCCTTTAGTATCCAGCCCTGGTGGTCAATGATCTTAAACTGGTAGGGTGATTCTTCCAGGAAGGGCTGGAGAACTCCAATGTTACAGGGTTCCTGGTGGTCTAGGATGAATGATTTCCCACTACCAGCCACTCCGGCCCTTGATTTTCCACTTTCAGCATATGCCTCCGGTACTATCTCCCGGGCATAGGGTGCGTTGGGATCCACCCGGATGCCTTTACAGAGCAGATCTACCTTTAATCTGGTTAATTGATTCATTTTAGAATATTTTAAATTTAAACCTCGTAGGAATTGATGTCTGGGGACTGTCTGGGGACGTTATGAAAATCAATAGTAATCTTAAAAATAAAAAAGGATGATGAGTTAGATTAGTCGCCGCTCAACAGGCCACCAATAGCTCCCCCAATCCCCATGGCTACGATATTCACGATTAGTGAAACCAGAATCAGGGTTAACCCGGTGACTAATCCTGCTGCTAATCCAGCGATACCACCAAAAATGGTTCCTCCAATGATTAACAGAATGGCCAGCACTATTGATCCGAAGGCTCCGGCCACGGTAGCATTCCAAAGACCTCCCAAAAGACCTTCATGAACCCAGTATCCCACAATAAATCCAGCAATGAACAGTCCCAGGTTAACACCCCAGTAGGCGTTGACAAAATATCCAAACAAGTTACCCAGTATCACTGCTAAAATAAATCCAACAATAACTGGACCCCATTTTACCATATAATTCCCCCTTATCTTTGTATTGGTGTTATAGAATATGGAATTAAACCTATCTAAACATTTGTATTAATTTTCAATGTCAGCTTCCTGGTACTCCACGAGCAATTGTTCCTCCTGGTCTTTTTTCGGGAACTTGAAGAATACTATGGCCGCTCCAATAATGATGGCTACTATCCCGGCAATGTAGGCCCAATGATCTCCTGCTAAAAATGAAGCTCTGGCGGCACTTATGATCTGGGTTGAATATTGGGGATGCTGCTGTGCAAGGGCCATGGCACTGGAAAATGATTTCTGAAGTGTTACTTCTATGCTGCTGGATATTTGCTCCTGGATAGAGGCCGGCAGAGCACTGATCTGTGATGCAATGGAACTGGCGTAACCAGCGGTTAGCAGGGCGCCGAATATGGAGGTCATGATGGCACCTCCAAAATCTCGTTGCAAGTCTGCCGTTCCCGAAGCCATACCCACTCGTTTAACCGGAACTGAACCAGTGAGGGAATGGGAAGCAGGAGTTCCTGCCAACCCGACCCCCACTCCGACTAGGGCATAGGCCAGCCCCACCTTCCAGTATGGAATGTTCTCCTGCCATAAGAACAGCATGGTGAAGAATCCTAACAAGCAGAATAAATATCCTAAAAGGAGTGTAAAACGGGCCCCATGAGACTCAACCAGCCGGGCAGATCGTGGTGCTACCAGAATCATCAGTGCTGCTGCCGGTAAAATTGAGATCCCGGCATCCAGGGTGGAGTAGCTGAGAACATTTTGTAAGAACTGCTGGCCAATGTACATGGCCCCCATTAGTGCACCAAAAACAATGGTACCTGCGCAGGCCGCCACCCAGAATATGCTACGACTGGCTACTTTAAGATCATAGAGAGGATTCTCTACGTTACGCTGGCGCCTTATAAATAAGACACCAGCAGCAGCGGCAATGATTATTAACCCCATAACCATAGCTCTTGAACCAGGAACCGGGGCAAAGTTAATGGCCAGGATTAAGGTTCCCAGTAATAAAAGAGATAGAAGACCTCCAATGTTATCTACTGGAGCTTTAGTTTCGTTTATATGAGCGGGAATGAACATTATGGCCATTATGAGAGCCACCGCAGCCAGGGGTAATGTCACTAGAAATACGGAACCCCAGTTGGCAAAGGTGAGAAGGTATCCGGAGATTACCGGTCCAAGGGAGGCTATAGCCGCCCCTACGCCGGACCATAATGCAATGGACCTGGTTCGTCTTACACCGGACCAAAAAGCAGCTATAAGTGCCAGAGTGGTAGGAAAAGCCATTCCTGCAGCTAAACCACCAAGTATACGGGCCATAATAAGGATCTCAACCGAAGGAGCGTAGCCAGCTACGATGGATGCGGGTATGGCCAGCAGAGTGCCTATGATAAGCATCATCTTCCGGCCATGGTGGTCTCCCAAGGCCCCAAACCACAGTACCGACGCAGCCAGCCCCAGGGAGTAACCAACTGCCACCAGATTAATCTGTACCTGTGAAGCGTCAAAAGCAAATCCGATGGAGGGTAGAGCCACATTGGCAACTGATAAATTAAGATTGGCCACCGCCGCCACCAGGATGAGGGTGGTAAGTACCATCATCCCGGGGTCAGAATCTTCTTTGGTGTTTAATTCCGCATCCATTTTTCTCAAAACCCTTGAATACCTAAGGGATTGCTTGTATATGAATATACTATGTAGTGAATATGCTATGCTGGCAAATTACTTTAATCACTCCAAACTTGGGGATGGACTAAATCCTGAAAATAAATGTTGAATTTTTATCAACGGTTGAATCTTCCTTTTATTCTCTTATACTGTTCTACTAAATCTTTAATTTGCTCTTTTACATTCTTCTTAGTGCTGTAGGGCAATATTCCGCCATTTAGACTTATTTCTTCTTTTTCTAATTGGCTTAGATTGGTGATGCCTTTCTCTTTCCACAGATCAAGCCATCCTTCTAGAGGACGTTCCAGGTTGGTAATATCCATCCCTAAGTGCTCTCCCCACAGTATTTTTCTGAAGTTTTCAATGTAACCAGATTGGGGGGAGTTCATGTCAAACATTATGGCATTCATTTCCATGTTCCGGTGATTTTCTGATATTTCACTACTTCCAAACTCCTCGGCGACACTCAATGAAGATCCGTCAAGATTAGCAGTGCCTATTGTGGCCCATATATCGTCTACGATGGCAACTTTGCTGTGAATGTAACAGTTATGCAGTTTGTTCTTTCCATTAGAGAATTTACCTGACCATTTGGCAAAAACTCCAATTTGAGGATGTTCAATGGTTAACCTTTGCAGGTCTAGTCCCATGAATTCAAAACCGTAATGTTGCCAGCTCCGGTAAGTGGGAACGTCAGGAACTTCATTAATGAGCATGATGACCTGTAACTTGGGGTTTAGTTCAACTGCCTTTTTTAAAGCCCCGATAATGTATTTATTGGTGAAGTACTGGTTTTCGAGATAAATAAAATCTTGGGCGTTGGTGATGGCTTTTCTGTACGCTTCCAGCACTCCGGCTTCTCCTTTTTTGGATAGGGTCTCGGGGGTTATGGATCTTACGATCTGTAGCGACTCATTTTCAACTCTCAGATCGGGATTGAAGTCCATTATCTTTTCTGAGGTTATAATACGGCTTATTTTTTTATTTAAAGATTTATTTTCATTAATCTTATCTTCACCATCGAAATCCAGGTCGGAAAGATAATTCCAGAGTTCAATGAAAAATTCTTCCAGGTGGTTGATTACTGGACCTTCGAAATACGTTGAAACGTCATGGTAAGGGCCTTCGTTTTTATCCAAACGTCTTGGTTCGTTAATGTCATGTTTACTGGTATCCCAATAGCTCTGAGTAAAGGGTGATCCAATTATAAATGCTTTCTCTCCATCGGCAACAATTACCTTGGCATGCATAGAAAATGGGCCTTTGGCTGGGAATCTTCTTACTTTCACATCACTTTCTTTAAAATAAGCATATAACTCGTCGTAATTATCAGGAACCACCCTATTTTCATTTATGATAATTTTAACATCCACCCCCCGTTTTTGAGCTTCTAAAAGTTTGTATGCTAACGGATCATCGCTTTTATAATCTGATGGATCATCTGAGAATGAAAAGAATCGGGGCACGAATTCAGGGTAAAATATAAACTGGGTTAAGTAAATGTAGGACTTAGCTTGCTCGATAACTTCCACCATCTTTTCCCAGGCCACATGATTATCAATCAATATTTCAAAATTATTATTCGAACTCACTCTGGATGGTGAAGCACTGTTTAATGTAACCGGCCATCCCTCAATCTCAGCCCGGTAAATAATAATATCCCTTATTTTTTCAATGGTGCTGGTGATGTTCTGGTGGACTTCCGTTTCTTTAAGCTCGAATACACCCAGCCTATCCTTAACTATGATTCTTATATCCGGATCTTTGTCGAGAATTTCTAGATATTTTTCTGGGGGATAGATGATGCGGTAATATCCATTTTCATCGGTAATCGAAGATCCTAAAAGATCATCCCTCAAGGAGAATAAGAGATTATATTTGTCCTTTATAAAATCCAGGGAACTTCCTAAAATTCCTTCTTCCTTAATTAAAATTCCTTCTTTAATAAAAGATTTAACCTTAGATTCTATGAGATTCAGGGCATTTAATTCAATTTTCCCATAATCAACATCTTCGGCTATTACGATCAATCCTTCAACAGGATTACCCTTTTCATCTTTAATCTGCCCTTCAACTCCAATATTTCCATTATGAAATTTTATAACCCCAAAATCAACAACATCTTCAATTTCTTTAGAAATGTTCATTACCGGTTTTTCATCGATTAAAAACACTATTTTTATTTTATTTTCCGATTTCTCCTTTTGTTCGAGATTTAAAGTTAAATCAATTTCAAATTTACCATTTTCATCAGTTACAGCATCACTGATGGTAGGAGCATCAGCAAAAAAGGAAGAATTGTCTAGAATTACCTTTAATTGAATGCCAAAGATGGGTTTTTCGTTATCGTCCACCAGTTGTCCATACACCTTAATTTCCATAGAAATCCCCCTTTCATTACTGAACTAGTTTATGAAGCTTAAAACAGCATTTAATCCGGAATAAAGACCTTCCAACTAATAAAAAAATCTAACCAGATTATTGCTCTTGGTATAAATTATATGGGATTTATATTGAAAATTTTTTTCCATCATATCAAACCATTAAAAATATTATAATCACTTCTTAGCTGGTTTGTCTGAAGGCCCATTAATAAATTTAATAGTACATTTAAATTGTATAATTATTTATATCATAATCAACATATAACATTTTATAACCATTAAAAGGAGGTGAAATAGATGGAAGAAGTAAAAGAAGCAAAAACCATGATTAAAGAAGTAAAATCTTTGCCAGTAGTCGCTGTTTCTTTGATAGTATCAGTTATTACATTGATTCTAGCATTCATATTTGGAGTGATCTGGTTCATAATCGGATATGCAGCCATATACCAACTAAGCACCATTATTATCAGTTTAAACAATGAAACAGCAGCAATAGTGAATTCAGTGGCAGGTTCAATCACATCCATGGGAGCCCTATATCTAATCATTATATGGCCTATAGAAGCATTTATCGGAACATTTATTTTGACTGCAATAGTAGCCCTACTCTACAACGTACTAGCACCCAGAATCGGCGGCATTAAATTAGAACTTGAATAAAAAAGATTTGATATAATAAAGAGGTGATGTAAATGGTTGAAACACAACAAGCGAGTGCAGGTGGGATGATTGGACTTGCAATTATTATCGCAATCCTAATACTGGTATTCCCCTTCTTAATCTATTGGCTAGCATGGTTTGCAGTATTCATGTTGTTCTTCGGTGGTATTGCGGCCTTATTCGCAAAATAGTCTAAATGAAAGCATGAATACTTACTTTTATTTTTTAAAATTGTCTTTATTAATCTGTAAAACTAACGAACATGAACCTTTAACAAAGTAACTAAAATTAGACTAAAATTAATACAAATAATAAATCACTGCCATTATACAAGTGTTATTATACATCTTTCAAATTCATTGATTGTGTTAGTCGATTTATATGTTTTTTAATTTCTTCTAATTCATTTTCTTTTTCGTTAAGTCTATCCAGTAGTTTTTTATATTCATCAGGGATGATTTCTCTTTCAATAGCCACTTTATCTATGGACAATTCATCTAAGGCGCCGATATATTTATTTTTAAGGACTTCTATTTCATTGTAAGAATGATAATCAATATTATCATTCAATTTTTGTCCTAGAAGAGCATTTATGGTTGATTCATCCATTCCTGATTCATTTAATTTATTTTTAAAGTACTTTCGAAGCATAGTAGAAGAAAAAAATCGTCTTTTTTTTGTTAAGTAGCCAAAGTTGGCCCTATTGTTCACACGTTTAAAGATAGAACCATGAGAAGATTTCTTTAAAGCATGGTTCTGTGAATTAACGAAAAGAGGATCGTTAAGTGATTTAATATCTTTATTCTTCCTTTTTCGATCAATCAAGTAGCTTATAATGGCTTTCGTTGATTCAGGAGTGTTAAAGGTAACGTAAGGTTTGCCAGTCCTATTTTTTTCTATTTTCCAAGTTCCAACAATTTCATCTATTTTAAGAAGTTTATTCGCTATTTTTTTTACATTAAATAATTCTTCAGGTTCTAAATCGAGGTATTCTGTAATGGAATTAATAAAATCCCCATAAGTTAAGCATCTTAACTCTGTGGCCTCCATGCCCGATGATAAATGTAGCAAAATTATGGCTTTATCTCTCAAGTTGCTTAATTCGAGAGCTTCTTTAATCTGATCTAAAGAAATGAGTATGTTATTCTCCAAATGAGGGGGTTCAATAAGTTTTATTTTGTTAATGTCCTTAGTATCAACATTAAAAGCATGATAAAATGCTTTTACAGTATCTACTCGGTTAATAATTGTATTTGAGGATTTACCACCTTTTTTAAGGGTTTCGATATAATCGTTGAAAAACTCATCTACTTTTCTTAAACCATCTTTTTGAGCCTCTTTAATTAACTGAGATGGATTTTTACCTACAAATTCAAAAAAAGATCTTAATCTTCCAGCATATACTCTTTCAGTTGCTTCCGAGAGGTTCCTGCCCCTAATGAACTTAACAAAATATGGATCATTAAATATTTCGATTTCAGATTCCTGCATAATAATCAGGCCTTTTCATTTATCAAACATTTCTGTGGTATTAAATATACTTATTTATCAACATATAAAAATTTAGTTATTATCTAATTTTTTAGCTGAAGCTAAGTCTTTTTGACCGAATTCAGACTTATTTAGGTCTTTTGTTATATTGTTGAGCATTCCCATCATATCGTAGATGATCTCGGTGAATATTTCTTCCCTCTCTAAAAATGCTTTTTCTAGTCCTTTCTGTACATTGATGTCAGAAACAATTCCAAGCAAACCAATATATTCCTTTTTAGAATTGAAAATGGGCGAAACTGCCAAGTTTGTCCAAAAAACGTTGCCAGTTTTATTTAAAAACTTAAACCAATTGTATCGTTCTATTTGAACCTCAAATGGTTTTCTATGCCGAATAAATTCATCTTTTTCATCAACAAAATATTTTATATGATTTCCTAACATTTCATCTTTGGTGTAATTCAGTATATGCGCCATATGATCGTTCAAATAGGTGATGACTCCATTTTTATCCAAAATAAACATTCCGGCGGAAGCTTTTTCGACTAGATAACGATATCTTCCTTCACTATCGGCCAATTCTTTTTCCATCTTTTTGCGTTCGGTGATATCTAAGTGAAGCCACAACCGGCCGTAAGGTTTATCGTATATAGATATGGGTATAAAATCGCGTATACATGTTCTTCCACCGGTCATATCAATTTCTTCACCTATTACCGGTTGCCAATTACCAACTATTTCCTGAATGCGGTTGATTTCCTCGGCGCTGTTTTGATAGACATTCTCAATTTTTTTAATCATTTCCGATGCGGTTTGTCCACTCAAGTCTTCTGGTGCTTCCCTAATATTGAAATAGTCACAAAACGCCTGGTTTGCAAACTCAACTAGATCATCCTCTGTTACCAACAAAATGCTAGCACGCATATTGGAAAGAATAGTATAAAAACGTTCCAAGGTGGTTTTAATTAACTCTTCAGCCAACTTAAGTTCGGTTAAATCAAGAATAGAAGCTATTGTTCTTTTTGTTCCGGGAATAACGGCCACATTAATTAAAATGCTCCTAATGTTTCCTTCTTTATCAACGAATCTAGCTTCATAATGTTCCGGAGGGGTTCCTAAATCATTTATACGCAGGTGGTGATATTCTTCCATAATTTCCAGATCTTCTTTTGATACCATTTCTTTCCAGCTTGTTTTATCTTCTAATTCTTCTTTAGAATATCCTGAAATTTTTTCAAACTGTGAATTAGCCATTAATATGGTATTATCTTCGTCAACAACAATGGTTGCTGTCCCTGTAATTTCAAAAAGAGCCCTATAAAATCCTTCTGATTGTCTAAGATCGTTTTCAACTTTCTTTAAATAAGTAATATCTTGAGCTGTACCCCTAACCCCAATAACCTTTCCATTCTTGTCGTTTATAGGTTTAGCGATAAGGTGAACGATACGTATTATACCATCCGGTCTAACTACCCTAACATCAATAGTGTGATCTTTGCCTGTTTTAAGTACATTTAGGAGAGCCTCATAAAAATATTCCCAATCGTCAGGATGTATAAACTTCTTTTGATCAAAATATTTGACCTGCCCATATTTGTGATCATATCCTACAATTTTAAAAAGTCCTTCAGTCCAGGTTAGATTTAGAGTTACAGGATCAACTTCCCAAAAACCAATCTTGGCAATGGCCTCTGCTTCGTTAAATTTGTATTTAATCTCTTTTAGATCGAGCTCTAACTGTTTTATTCTTTCAAATTCTTTATTATGTATAAATTCTTCATCCCCATAAGGATTAAGCTTTTTATTTTTCATATTATCAGTTTTAGGCATAAATTATAAGCCCTATATAATGAGCACTTATTCAACTAAGAGTTTTATTATTAAAAAAGAGTTGTAAGAATAAATAGTTAAACCTAACCTTCAGCAGAAATGTTATTTTATTCAGATAATGAACTTATAACTTGTCAAAAATGAAAGTATGGCAAGGATCCAACCCCCTATGTGATAAATTTTATTCTCAGGGCTTCACTATATCGGAGGCCAACTTGCCATCATTTTACTTATTTCTTTTTCTTAGAAACATCTTCCTCGCCACTGCCCATAAGTGATGCCAACCAGCGAGTTTCATCAAAGCTTTCCAGATAAACTATGATGACCATGGTTAAAGGCACTCCAATGAAAAATCCGACAGGCCCTAAAGCCCAACCCCATACAAATACTGAAGCAAATACCACATAAACTGACATTTGAAGATCTTTTCCAGTTAGTTTTGGGAAGACATAACTTTCTGCTATGGTATTAATAATGACAAAGAAAAGCCCCATTACTATAGCCCCTTGTATACCATATTTAGCCCACGCCACTAGTACGGGAGGTATAGCTGCCAGTATAATGCCTACATATGGTATAAATCCTAATACAAATGTCAATAATCCCCAGAGAACTGCAAAATCGATGCCAAACAGTAGGAGAATAGCCGAAACACCCACTCCATAAAGAAGATTTACTTTTGCTCGTATTACAAAGTATTCGACGAAGCCTTCGATGAGAGTAAATGTCTTTGTCAGGTTAGGATTATCAGCACCCATCATCTTTATAAGTCTATTTCTGATTTGAGGAAGCTCATAAACCAGGAAGATAACTGAAAACAGAATAAAAACTCCCATAGAGATAATCCCTGCAGAGTCTGTTTCAGGTATGCTGGAGACAATGAAATTTATTATTTCGTTCCCGTATTGTGCAAGAAAACCATTAGAACTTATAGATAAGGTTGGAATTGCTTTTATTAATTGCGCTAATGCCACAACAAGGAAACCTATTACTGCCGTACCTAAGGCCAAAATACCAACCAGGGTTACTATCACTGCTAAATTGTAAGATAGGCCTCTTTTTTTCAGCCACATCAAAAAGGGATAGATTATTATGCTCAAGAATATTGAAAGTAATAATGGCCCCAAAATCTCAGAAGTATATTTCATTCCTAAAAATGCCACAAAAATAACGGCTATTATGACAATTTGCTGGAGAAATGGTGGTATTTTAAAATCATCAATCATTTTTTTCCCTCCCTTTTAACGTGTAATAATTTACAATGCCAAATATTTATAATTATCGAAGTTAAATGTGCAATAACCAGTTTTAAAGATAGATCACATTCATACACCCTAAATTAAAGTTAAGAAGGTTAATTTAATGGCCAAAGTCAGGATCGAAATTGAAATATATAAATTCACTTTCTCGAAATTTTAGTTTTAAAAAAAGATTACTTGTATAAATCGTTTTTAGATCGCACATTAAAAACCAAAAGGAATCCTAATCGTCAACACCAACGCCAAAGGAATAATCCAAATATTCACTACTTAAACAAGAATAAATGAGGTATAAATTGTTCACAAATTATAAAATTGGAAATAGTTTATATGCCAGATTTAGGACCAGCGGACGTGGAGAGCTAGAAAGAGAACCAGAAGAAGAATGATGATGATGATTGGGAGCTCTTGGCAATAGAGGGATCTATGTCAGTAATAGCAAGAATACGAGGAACCAGAAGCCCGCGAAGCTGAAACTGATTTATCAAACGATACAGAAGTAAAATAAGAAAAATTAGCTATCTTTTAAAAAATGAGGAGTGATCACCGAATCGGAGTATGACCTCTTATTTGGTTAGGCCAATTTTGAATTCCTCTAATTTATTATTTCTTAAAAATTATGGAATGAGAAAACTTCTTTTTTTAACCTATAAATATTTCTTTTTGATTTCCTCGTACTCTTCTTCCGTTATCGCCCCAGCATCTAATAATTCTTTGGCTTTTTTAATTTCATCCATGGGACTGATGGTTTCTGCGTTTTCATATTTTTGTTCTCGGGTTTCTTTCAATTTATTTCTTAACACGGTAACGAAGGCATCTCCTTCATTTTTTTTAACCCTTTCAACTTCTATTTTCATTCCAGAAGTAAATATTTCAAGATCTCCCCATAAAACACCTTTCTTAAATTCTATACCGGTAATGTCTTCATATTCAACAAATTTTTCTCCTTTGGTCCATCCACTTATTCTTCCCGATTTTTTAAGACTTATACCATCTTTTTCAAGTTTCAGTTCGATTTTATTTCCTTCATGATGCCCAACAACCATTTCTATCACCGATTAAGTATCTTCATCATTAATGTATCTCAAGATACTATTATGTATGATTGCACATTTATAATCAATAATTATTTAATATTTGAATCATATAATATATTTAAAGTCAGTAATGGGCATGAAGAACCGAAATAAACATTTAGGGGCAATGATGGCTATAAAACTCTATTATCCATACAATAATATTAAAAAATTAATAAGGGGGAATAGCTTATGGCTGATGTGAACATTCCGCAGAATATTTTTTGGCTTATAATAATTGTAATCGCAGTAATAACCATAATCATAATCGTTATGCAGTGGAGAAGGGTTAGAGAGGCTCAAAGCAATGTAGAATTCCTTCAAAAACAGGCCGACCTCAAGAAAATTGAACTTGTAGGGAAGGACTTAGAAGCAAAACGTATGATGGAAAATGTCATACCTCTACCACAGGAACAACAAGAAAAACTCGCCCAAATACGGGGAGAAACCTCCAAACTAATGCACAAAGCCGGATTCATGCACAGTGAAATAAACGAAAGAGTAACCCGCCTGGAAACCAGAACCGAATACGAAAAACTCCAAAAACTCCTAACCGAAATAGAAAAAAAAGAAAAAGAAGTAGAAAAAAAGAGCAAAGGAAAAGGGGGACTGTAAAATATGACCGCACTGGAATTATTCGCCATCATAGTCTTAGCCGGAGCAGTAATAGTACTACTTTACTACTACATCCGAGACCGAAGTATAAGCTTAGAAACCATGAGAACCGATGCCACTAACCTGGGCCAAACTGTACGCACCGGAGCCAGTGATCTAGGAGGCAAAGTAAAAACTGAAAGCCATATGCAAGGCATGAGTGAAAAGTTACAAGTATCCGAAGTCAGTGAGAAGGTTTCCGGAGTCGGTGAAAAAATAAATGTATCTGGAGTCAGCGAAAAAGTCTCCGGCGTGGGAAAAAGCCTAAAAGGCAAAGTCAAAGAAGTCCCCATAAGCACCGACGTCCTATCCGGAAAAATAGACCAATTCCTAGACGAAAAAAGCGACCAACTCATAAAAGACTGGGAACTAGCCACTAAAAAAGATATTAGTGACCTGGAAAAGAAATATGGTAAAGTAGCAACGGATCTAGACGATTTGAGCAGACGCTTCAATGAATACAGAGGACATGCTAATAATAAATTTAAGAATATTGAAAAACGTTTGAACGCTTTAGAGGGTGAAGAATAAATCTTTAATGGCATTTAAAGATTTTAAAGAACTTAATCATCAATACATTCTCATTTCAGCAGGTGGTTATAAATGCTGATTTTAACCTCCCCAACCATTGAAGGGAAAAAGATAATTGAACATCATGGTTTAGTAACCGGAGATGCTCTCTTGGGAGCCAACCTATATAAAGATTTGTTCTCAGGAGTGAGAGATGTGGTAGGTGGAAGAACCTCCAAATATGAAGAAGAACTTACCACTGCCAGGAACTTGGCCATAGAGAGTATGGAAGAAAAGGCGGCAAAACAAGGTGCTAATGCAATCATAGGGACTCGTGTATCTTATCATAATTTGGGAGGCACCATGGGAAACACCATAATGGTCACGGTCACAGGGACGGCAGTTACTTACCAGGAATCTTAAACTCTGGAAGGGGAATATTGTTATGCCAGCAGTGGTGAAATTTCTCAGAGAAAAACGTTGGGCATTGGTAGCCATATTCTTAGGAGTATTCGCAGGCTTTGGTTCTGCTCTTATTTGTATAGCATGGAATTTAGTTATTTTTGGATTTAACATAATGTACATAGTGTCTCCTCTTCTGGGAGGGTTCATTGAAACTTTCATAGCTAGTAGAAAGTACGGGAGAAGTACCGGTGCTATCAGCGCTCTTTTAACCTTCATGATAATCAATGGTTACGGCTGGTTCGGTCCTGGCATAATCTTCCCCAAAGAACCTGTTACACTAAGCTTAATCACCATAATCGCCATAATACTCACGATTCAAGCTGCATTCCCTATATTGGTTAACTATATCCTCTTTGTAGTTGTTGTAGGCACATTGCTAAAGATAACTAAAGCACTACTCAACCTACCATCTAGAATAATGCAAAGAATGCCCGTTGAAACCGAGAAAAAGGAACAAACCAAACAACCAGATGAAATTTTCCTTGATGAACTATCTATACCGCTATTATCGGTTCCTCATGTAAATGGGAAGAAAATACAGAGATATGTAGGTTTAGTTGCTGGAGAAGGCATCGCCGAAGAGAAAAAGTCTGAAGGAAGACTTTCAAATCTTTTAAAAATCATTGAACCGACACCACTGGAGGATATGAATTTAGGAGAAGCCAAAAAGGGGGCCCTGTCCCGAATGCTCGAAAAAGCTAAATCAATGGGAGCAAATGGAGTGGAAGAAGTTTTAATTGACTATGTCTCAATGGGCGGGTTACAAGGGAGCGTGACCATCGTAACTGCCACTGGAACTGCGGTCATATTAGGTGATGAATTATCTGAAAAGACTTCTATAATAAATGAAAAAATAGGGGTTTCAGACAGTGCTGAAAGTATTTCCCGAGTGGATGACAATATAAGCGATGAATCCAGCACCGACGATTTATCAACTGGACACAACGAACACCCTATTAAACCAAGCACCGGGCTTAATAAATTTGAACTGGCTACCAGTAATGATCTTAAAGAGCTTGAAAAGAGATACTTAAATGTATTAAGAGACTTAAATACGCTCGATAATAGATTTGAGGAAGATGATAAATATTCAGATAAGATCGGGGAAAATTTAGATTTATTTAATAAATCTGATAATAGGGGGATGAATATCATGAGAATTAAAGAAGAGATAATTGGGAAAGAAGTCATGGATGTTAATGCAAATGTGATTGGGAAAGTAAAGGATCTGGACATAAACTTCGAAACCAGAACATTAGAAGCATTAATAGTGGGAGAAAGCGGAATTTTCGCAGGCTTAAGAAGTTCTGAAGACATTGTAATCCCTCCTCACATGGTAGTGGCTATTGGGGATAAGATACTCATAAAAAGAGAATACTGAGGCTAATAAAAAAAGAGAAAAAAGTTCTCCCCTTATGGAGTGTTTTTTAGATTAGTGCTAGTTTTCCGCCGTCTGTTAGTGGTTATGGTTTCCTATTCAGCCAGCTGTTTCAGAGGGGGTTTGGTCGTTCATATGTTGTATCCATCGTCATTCATGGGGATAAGCTGGGGTCTTCATCGGTTAGTCCAGTGCAGTGGGAATTTTCCACTTTAATTCCGGCAGAATCAGAGGAAAGGAGACTGAAAAGTTACCTGAAATTACAAAAAAAGATGCAGGAGTTGAAAGAAAGAAAAACCCTCAACTGAAGGGAAAAGAGATGAAAAATGGCCAACAAGATGAAAAGATACAGAAACTAAATATTTATTTTAAGATTCTTTTAAATAAATAAAAACAGGACATTCAGGGAATTTCATTATGAATAAAAAATTTTTGATCCTTTTGGTGACTATTATTCTAGTTACAGGAGTTGTGTCCATATCCGGATGCACTTCCTCAGTATCATGCCCTCAATGTGGTTCTTCTAATGTGGAAGATGTCAGAATTTACACTAACCTTACCACCGATAAGCAAATGCAAGTTTGCAACTGTAACAATTGCGGATACAATTTCGAAGTGGAAAAATCGTGATTGTAGTTTTTCATATCCCTGTATGCTGCTAAATTTATTTTTTAGCCCATTATATCCCTGCGCTGGTAAGCCAAGACTCCCAATAAGACGAGTAGGACTGCAACCAATAGAAGCAGAATAAGTGGTGTTTCTATGGTATCTCCGGCCAGTAACTGGGGTATGTGGGTAAAGGGAGAAATGTTCAGTATCCACTCACTGATATCAAAAAATTCACCTACTAAATCAATAATGACAATCACTGCCAGGGCCACCCAACTTAAAGAAGCCAGTCGCGGTTTTAACCCGAATAATGCCATGGAAATGCCGGTAAATAACCATATAGCTGGCAAATACACGAGAGCCGCCCCTAAAATACGGATAGCAACATCAGATAGGTTATTAGTGATTAAACCATAACTTAAGCCCATGCTCAAAGCAAATAAAATTAAAACTAATGCAGGAGCTAAAACAGCGAATACTAAGTTACTGACTGCCCATTGACTCCGGGAAACCGAACTGGTGAGAACCATTTCAGAATATTTCTTTGATTCCTGCGAGTGGAGCTTTAATGTGGCTATAATTGTGTAAAAGGCGAACAATTCGCTTAAAAATGCTAACATCATAGTAAAATAGCTATCAGTGACTCCGGCGTTACCTCCTAGCTGGAGAATCAAATTTACAAATTGAGGGTTAGTGCTAATCATATCAGTTATGGTTTGGACGGTGAATCCCAGCATAACCCCCATTAAAGCGAATATAATTACCCAAAATAGTAACATGCCCCGATGGAGTCTCCAGGCCAGTGCCAGGGCACTTTGCAAGTTTTTAGAGGCCCGTGCCGGGCCAGGCCTTTGGGTTATGATTCCTGCCCCTAAGTCTCGCTGGGAGGAGAGCCAGTAGGCCAGGGCAGTTAAACCAGCAATGAATGCCAGGAATATGGCAAAGATCCACATATTATTTTCGGCAAAAGGACCAATATGGTGCACCCAGCCATAGGGTGATAACCAGGAGACCCAGGCATAATCTCCGTCATCCCATCCAAAGATACGCACCATAAAAAAGGCAACTAAAAGACCAGACATTAAATAGCGGGCATCACCTGAACTTTCGGTTAACTGCACCGCTACCCCGGTGATAGCCACAAATAAACACCCGAAGGCTGCTAAACTCATACCCAGAACTAGGGAACTGTATGCATCAAGGCCCTGTACCATTAATCCCAGGCCAATCAAAACTGCGATGACTAAATTTACCCCAAAGGTGGTGATAAGAGCGGCGCTCAGCACTGCCTGGCGACCTACTTCTCCAGAATTTATTAATTCCAGCCGCCCTTTTCTTTCCTCGCTACGGGTATGCCTGATCATTAAAAATACACTGATTAGGCCCATAATCAATGAAGCACCAACACCCACCCTCCAGGCAGTTAGTGCTCCAATAGAGGAATCAAGAACCGAACCTAAAAGGGAAACATAGGTAGGATTATTCTTCAGCTGTAAATAAACTGCCATACGTACTGCTTCATCGGAATAAAGATTGATAAAACTGGCTGCTACAAATGCTACAAACAGGGCCATGAATATGACTAGAAGGGGTATGATAATTCTATCCCGACGCAGGATAAGCCGGATCATGGCTGCGGTACCAGCAAAATCGTCTTTTATTAGCATTAGAAATCAGTCCCCGGCCAGTTCTTCCTGCTCCAATGGCTCGTACTCCTCACCATAATAACGTGCGAAAAGCTCTTCTAATGTAGGAGGGGTACTTAAAAGTGATTTTACACCAAATTGAGTCAAAAATTTCAATACCGAGTCTATTTTTTCTGCATCCACACTAAAATGGGCGTGAGTACCTTCCATACTCAGATTATGGACTCCTGATAATTCTTCCAATCCGGTGATGGGCTGAATGGTATCCACAGTTATGGAGGTACGGGTAAGGTGTCTTAAGTCTTCAAAAGTTCCTGTTTCAATTATTTCCCCTTCACGGATAATGCTGACTTTGTCACAGAGTGCTTCCACCTCAGATAAGATGTGGCTGGACAATAGGATGGTTTTTCCTGCTTTTTTAAGTTCTTGTACCTGTTTTCGGAACACTCCCTCCATTAAAGGGTCCAGTCCCAGGGTGGGCTCGTCAAAAATATATAATTCCACATCCGAAACCAGTGCCGCTATGAGGGCCACTTTTTGCTTGTTCCCAGTTGAGTATGCACTGCATTTTTTGGTAGGATCCAGTTTGAATATCTTTAAGAGTTCTTCTCTTCTTTCGTCACGGAATCCTCCCCTGAGTCTTCCCAGAAGATCAATGACCTCTCCACCAGTGAGATTGGGCCATAAATTTACTTCCCCCGGGACATAAGCTAATCGGTGGTGGAGTTTCACCGCGTCGTGCCAGGGATCCTGTCCCAAAAGTTTAATATCACCACCGTTCTTGCGGAGCATTCCCAGAATAATACGGAGAGCGGTGGATTTTCCGGCTCCGTTGGGCCCAATAAACCCATACACTTCCCCCTCTTCTACTGTAAGATCCACCTTATTCAAGGCCCGAACCTTGCCATAATATTTCGTCAGGTTTTTTATTTCAATTACCGCCATCTATTCCCCTCTATTCATCCCGTTTTTTTTATTAAATTAAAAATTCTCATTTAATAGTTTTCTGTTTTCCTTAAATTATTTCTTTTCATCTCGATTTCATGGAAAAATAAAAATAAACCCAGTTAATAGCTTTAAAACAATTTAAAGCTCATGCCCCACCCGCACCCTAACCTCCGGACACTCCCTTAAAAATTCCATGATCTTCTCCAGAGTCTCCTGGGCCATCTCCACGTCCCAGGTGTAGTCACTGGGAGCCACTCCCCGGTCCAGGTTCTTCCGGATAAAGGCAGCATCCATAGTTAAAAAAATAGGACCTCCATAACCGTTTACCAGGAAAGACAGGTGCTTCCTGGTGTGTCCCGGCGTTAAAATAGCCCACAGAGATCCGTCACCCAAGAGATCTACACTGGGGCCCAGAGGAGGCATTTCATCTGCTCGGGAGAAGTCTATTTCATGTAAAACCTCCAGTCCCTCCAGAAAGTCTCCATGCAATTCCGGATAGTAATCATCATATTCTCCCTTAGCCACCACGTAGGGAATGTCTTTTGGAAGTTCCCGCTGCCCGGCTGTGTGATCGGCATGGAGATGGCTGAAGAAAACTCCTTCAAGACGAATTCCCCTAGCCTTGAGATGGTATGCAATGTTCTCATCCTTTTCTTGATGAAACTGGTCCACTTCGGAACCTTCCAATCCACCGTAGAGATCCCCGTAGTAAGAAGCATCCAGCCCGGCATCCAGAAGATAATCTCCTTTCTTTTCGTGATGAATCCAGTAGGCCAGGATGGGAACTTCCAGTTCCTCCTCCTCAACAGATGCAGCCCGAGGATGTGCAGGATTGACGGACCCCTTTCGGTTGATGGCCACCGTACCAGTAATGAAGACTTCCAGGGTGACAGGCCGGGAATGTTGGAAGACTTCCTTCCAATCTTTTATCCCTCGGTTATGGTAAGGAAATTGTAAAAGTTGCATATTCTTAAAAAAATAGGAATTTAGGGTTTTTAGCCCTATTTACCTTTATTTGCATCTATTCCAGCAAAACACTTGTCCACGTGTTCTTTCTCAGGAGGTTTGGTTAGGAGACTTACCACCACCGTTAACAGAGCTGCAATGGGCAGAGACATGACTATGGGATCTACTGTGGGCCAGGGTAGGGTGGTGATGATCACCGCTTTACCGGTTAGGGCCTGGCATATTCCCACTGCTTCGGCTGATTTTTTGAAGCCAAACAGTAGCCAGAAAAGACTCATTAAACTTCCACCCACCAGTCCTGCAATGGCGCCGGCTTTGGTGGCCCGTTTCCAGAATAATGCCACTACGTACATGGATAAGAAGGCCGCGGCTGTGATTCCAAACCACATGGAAGTTCCCACCGCGATGATGCTGGGAGGCAGGATGAATCCCAGGATAACAGCTATAACTACCGCTACCAGAATTCCCATTCGGGCTATAACTACTGATGAACCCTTTTTCTTCTCTCCCCGTATGGTTTCATAAATATCATGGCCAAGGGCGGTCCCCTGGACGTGTACCTGGGCCGATAAGGTGGACATGGCCGCGGATAAAAGGGTGATCATGAACAGATAAGCGAACCATAGAGGCATAGCGGCTGAGATGAAAGTGGGTATCACCTTGTCCAGATTACCTCCCGCCGCCTGAACCGCAGTGAGACCGGTTAGTTCGAAGAAGTACACGTTGGATAGGGAGCCCACCACATAGGCCGAGAAGGTGGTGACGAATATGAACACACCTCCTATTAAGACTGCCCGGTTGAGCTCCCGGTTGGATTTAACGGTCATGAACCGTACCACCAGTTGGGGCTGGGATAGCACTCCAATCCCCACCCCCAGTATTAAACTGGATACTAAGGTCCACCAGAATGGGCTTCCCAGGGCCGGCATGGAGGTCCAGCCTGTGAATCCAGTGGCGGTGGCCTTGGCCGTGGCACTCTGGGGTACAATGTTAACTAGGTTAGTGAGGGCCTGGTTGGCATCGGTAACTCCACCCAGCAGATAGTAGATTCCCCCCAGGAGGAACAGCATTCCAAAGAACATGATGGTCCCCTGCAGGGCATCAGTGTACATTACCCCTCTTATTCCACCGAATGTAACGTAGGCAGCTACGATGATGGCCATTACTATAAGAGCAATGTTATAGTCTATGCTGAGGGTAGTCTCCACGAACCGGGCCATACCGATCAGGACCACCGATGCGTAGAGGGGCATTCCAATGAAGATGATGGCCCCGGAGAAGTACTGGATGAAGCGACTGTTAAAACGACGGGATAAAAATTCCGGGAAGGTTAAGGCGTTGAGATTGTGCCCCATTCGTCGGGTTCTTTTCCCAAAAAAGACAAATGCAATGAAGATTCCTACGATGATGTTGAGAAAGACCAGCCAGAGAATACCCATACCATAATTAGCCGCCGTGCCACCGAAACCAACGATAGCAGCGGTACTTATGAATGTTGCCCCATAACTCAGGGCCATGATGTAGGGGTGGGTCTTACGACCGGCCACCATGTAGTCATCGGCACTTCTAGTACGTTTCCAGGCTATGTAACCCACATATCCTATCATTGAAAGATAGATCAAAACTACGACACTTAATATCAGCAAGTCCATTCCTTAGGCCTCCGTAATAGATATTGATGGATACTAATAATATATCCTACAATTATAATGATTATTAATTAAATTTTAAACAATATAACCATTGGGGGGAATGTCGCTAATTTTATACGTCCCCAGCAAAAATAGTATCTTTAAAGTAGTACATTAATTAAGAATTACTCATATCATCATGAGAACATATCCTAAACCGCATAAAAACTCTTCATGGCAGTGATAAGGTGCTAGAACCTTCCAGGAAAAAACCGGATAAAAGTAAGAAAGATTTCGTATCCAAGGCAGCCCGGATGCTAAAACCTCCCAAGAAGAGGGTGGATGAGCGAAAAAGTCCTCCAAAGAAAAGTTTAGGCAAGAAAAGCCCAACATCCCGTAAGGATCTTCTCTCCCAGAAGGTTCAGGAAAAAAGGGGCTATATATCGGCCAATCGCAGGTTATTTTTTATTCTAACGGTAGTTATTTGCCTGGTGGTAGCATTTGCCCTGTATTCAGGTTCTGAAGCTGGGAATGAAACCAACACCAACCAGACCAACAATTCCCAGGCCAATACCACCTTTAATATTTATAATGACGAGAATATAACCTTCAATTATCCCTTAAATTGGAATTTATCCGAGGAAGTAGAGTCTCCCGTGATGGTGACGGTGTATAAGGATAATAATAATCTTCTCTCAGTTTTTTCTGAAGATTTGGGAAATATGACCCTCCATGATAAGCTGGTGGAGTGGAAGGCCAACCTCCTCCAGACCAGCAACATCACCTATGAACAGGCCATAACTGTGGACAATGCCCGGGCCTATGATGTGGAATCCAGTATCCAGAGCGATTCCACCACCTACGTCACCCGGGGGGTGGCCTTTGAAAAGAATAGAAGGGTTTACTTTTTGGTTTTTGTATTTAATCAGTCACTCTTAAACTATAAGGACGATATGGAGCTTATTTTAAACAGTTTCCACGTTAAGGAGTCCAGCTAAATATAATTTCGTGAAATATCAGACAGGGGATAGTAATGATCTGGAATGAAGAAGCAGAATGTATGAATCAGGAGAGAAGGGAAGAACTACAACTTAAAAGACTGCAGGAAGTTGTCAAAAGAGCCTATGAAAATGTGCCTCACTATAAAAACCGTCTGGATCAGGCCGGAGTGAAACCGGATGATATAAGGACTCTGAAAGATATTGAAAAACTCCCCTTCACCACCAAAGAAGATTTAAGGGAGAGCTACCCCTTTGGAATGTTTGCCGTACCCCCTCGAGAAATCGTGGAGATACACACCTCCTCCGGAACCACCGGGAAACCCGTGGTATCTGGTTATACCCGTAAAGACCTGGATACCTGGTCGGAGGTTATGGCTCGTGGTCTTACCATGTTCGGAGCAGATCCGGACGATATAATACAGAACACCCATGGTTATGGTCTTTTTACAGGAGGTTTTGGAGTGCACTACGGCGCCCAGAAAATCGGCTGCACAGTAATCCCCATCAGCACCGGTCAGACCAAAAGGCAGATAGAGATCATGGAGGACTTTAAGAGCAGCGTAGTTATTGTCACACCCTCCTATGGCCTTTACCTGGCAGAAGTGGCCGTGGAGGAAGGTCTGGATACCAGGAGTTTGAAGCTGAAGGCCATCGGTTTTGGGGCTGAGATGTGGACGGAGGGAATGCGGCAGGAACTGCAGAACCGTTTCCATGCCCCGGCATATAATATTTATGGCCTGACCGAGATCATGGGACCGGGAATTGCCCTGGAATGCCCGGAACAGGACGGGCTGCACGTCATGGAGGACCATTTCTATCCGGAGATCATTGATCCCGAGACCCATGAAAACCTGAGTGAAGGAGAAACAGGGGAATTGGTACTTACCAACCTCACCCGGGAGGGAATGCCCATAATCCGTTTCAGAACCAAGGATTTAACCGCACTACGCCGTAAGAAATGTTCCTGTGGCCGTACTCTGGTTAAGATGGACCGTATCACCGGCCGTACCGATGACATGCTTAAAGTGAGGGGAGTGGCGGTGTTCCCCTCCCAGGTGGAGAAGGCCCTCCTCAAGATCGATGGCATAGAACCACACTACCAGATCATCGTAACCCGGCCTCAGCACCTGGACGAGATGGAGGTAAAGGTAGAAGCCTCTCCTGAACTCTTTTCAGACGAGGTTAAGGAGCTGGTAGGCACCAAGAAGAAAATTGAGAATTATATTCACGATGAAGTAGGTTTACGGGTTAATGTAACCCTGGTAGAACCCAAAACAATTCCCAGAAGTGAAGGAAAGGCAGTTAGGGTTTTTGATAAGAGGAAATTTGATAATTAAGGGGGAATCAGGTTGAAAATAAAACAACTATCCATATTTTTGGAGAACAGGAAAGGACGAATGCGAAAAGCACTTGATGTTCTGGAAAAGGGCAAAGTGAGTATCAGAGCACTTTCACTGGCAGATACCTCTGATTTTGGTATTTTAAGACTTATCGTCCCTGAACCAGGGAAAACTAAAAATTTACTGGAAAATAATGATTTCATAGTTAAAACCGGGGAGGTCATTGCCGTTAGAATGGTGGACGAACCGGGAAGTTTGGGTAAGATCCTGGGAATCCTGGATGAGAACGATATAAATCTTTCCTACCTCTACGCCTTCGTGGCCAAGGAGAATATGGCCATTGTCCTTTTACACCCGGAAAACATTAATGCCGGTATAAAAGCCCTGGAAAGTGGTGGAGCGGATCTGATCTCTGCTCAGGAGATTTACAATCTTTAGATCTCCAATATATTTTTCTAATACATTTTTTATTAAAAGAGAAGAAGAAAAAATAAATTTTTTCCTATTCATTCATGATTATCTCACCGGTATAGGCATCCACATAGAAAGAGCCGTATTTGGTAGCTCCAGATTCAAATTCCAGTGGAACATCCCAGGCCCAGGTATGAAGATGATTCTGGGTCCATTTGAATAGCACTGGAGTGCCATGAGCTTTGGCAGGGAAGCCCAGATCTGCAGAAGCATCGATGGCTATCTGTTGAGCCTGTTGAGCGGTTATATTAACTTTTGGGGTATCATTAGTGGCTTGATTGGTGCCGTTGTGAATGGGGGTGGCATTGGTATTAGTTTGATTGGTCGTGTTATTTGCAGGGGGTGTTGACTGCTGAGTCCCCAGGTAGTATGCGGCACCAGCCACCACTACCACCACCACTATTAAAATCAGGGCCATTACTTTGTTGTCCATGTTTCGATCTCCTATTAAATCCTTCTTCTTTTTTAGTAATTTAGTTGATGAACTTAAAAAAAATTTAACTGAAGGTTCCAAAACCTTGCTCAAAGGCCCGGGTATTGATGGGAACAGTCCTCTCCGGAAGGTTAGCCTTCATGGATTCCATCAGGGTTTTTTTATCCAGGGGAAATCCTGGTACGGTTAATGCTGCGCCCAGCATAACCATGTTCATGGCCAGGATGTGTCCGGCCTGGGTGGCCACTTTCACGGCATCCAGGGCTTTAACTTCCTGGGATTTGGAACACATTTCCTCCAGTATATCTTCCAATGGAGGATATGGAAGTTCACTGCCCTGAATATTGAAGGGGAGAATCCTGGAGGTGTTCATAACCACCCGGGTGTTCTTGCTGATCTTGGGAAGAGCCCGGAGTGCCTCCAATGGTTCGAAGGCCAAAAGCAGGTCTGCAGTTCCATCGGCTATGATGGAGCTGTGAGCGTGGCCTATCTTGAGTTCGGTGGATACTCCACCCCCCCTCTGGGCCATTCCATGTATTTCACTCATCACCACCACCTGGCCGGTTTTCATGGCCGCCTCCCCGATTACCACCGAGGTTTTAATAATCCCCTGACCCCCAACACCGGAGATGTAGATACTGTAAGCCTTCATGGTTTTTCCTCCTGGTTAGTATCTATCCTTTTTCCCTTTATAGCCCCCTGGGGACAAATTTGCACGCATACATTGCATTTCTGGCACAGTTGAGGGTCTATCTCCACCTGGCCATCACCCTGGTACAGGGCCGGGCAAGCCAGGGTGGAAAGGCACTCTCCACAGTCATCACATTTCTGGGCTTCCACCACCAGACGGGTGGTTCCCCTTTGCGTTCTAGTTTTAAGAAGTACACAGGGATGTTTGGAGATTACCACTGCCACTCCGTTGTGTTCCAGGGCTTCCTGGAATATTTGAATCGATTTTTTAATGTTCAGGGGGTTGATGGTGCGCATGAACTCCACCCCCGCCGCCTGCACCAGGGCTGGGATGGATATCTCCGGGGCCTCATTTCCTATTCCATCCACGGGTAGTCCCGGGTGGGGCTGGCCACCGGTCATGGCCGTGGTACGGTTGTCCAGGATAACCAGTAAGAATCGGTTTTTATTATGAACCGCGTTGACCAGGGGCGGTATTCCTGCGTGGAAGAAGGTTGAGTCTCCTATGAAACTCACCACCGGTTGGGAGGTGGCCTTGGAGAACCCGCAGCTGGTTCCGATGGATGAGCCCATGGACAGCAGGTAATCAGCAGACTGGTAGGGAGCTTCAACTCCCAGGGTGTAGCAGCCAATATCGGTGGGATGTATCACATCAGCTAGTTCCAGATTCTCGGATGCCTTACTCACCGCATAATAGGCGGCCCGGTGGGGACAACCAGGGCACAGAGTGGGAGGGCGGTTAGGAAGTGGTTTGTTACTTTCCTGAATCATCATCTTTTCTTTTTTAAGTCCTAAAACATTGTAGATTGCTTCACGTACGATATCCGGCGTGTATTCATAGATCATTGGCATCGAGGCATCTAATTTTCCGTTAACTATCACTTTCAGCCCATATTTGCCTTTGATGGCCAGGATTTCCTTTTCCATAATGGGATCCACTTCCTCGGCCACCAGCACACTATCCACACCTTGAAGGAATTTAACAACCTTATTTTCGGGAAAGGGATATGAGAAGCCTATTTTAAGAATGTTCACCGGCAACTGGTCTTCTTCCACCACATCCCGGCAGTAGTTGTAGGCACTGCCTCCAGTTATAATGCCCAGATTACCGTTCTGAGAATATTCCACATTCAAGGCAGAATCTTCCATAATCAGGCTTATTCGTTCCATCTTCTCCACCAGTCTACGGTGCATGATTCTGGCTGTAGCTGGTACCGGTACGAATCGTTCCGGATCCTTCTTGAAGAAGCCCTTCTCCGGTTTTTGCTCAACGGGACCCAGCTTCACAATCCCCCTCATATGAGAGACCCGGGTGGTGGTACGTACCAACACCGGTAACTGGAAGGCCTCTGATATCTGATAGGCCTCTAATATGAAGTCTTTAACTTCCTGGGGATTGGAAGGCTCTAGCAGGGGGAGATTGGCCAGCCGGGCGTAGTGTCGGTTATCCTGCTCATTCTGAGAGGAGAACATGGAAGGATCATCGGCGGTTAGGATCACCATACCTGCCCGGACCCCTGTGTAAACCGCGCTCATGAAAGAGTCAGAAGCTACATTCAGACCCACATGCTTCATGAAAGTGAATGAACGGACCCCCGAAGCAGCGGCAGCAGCAGCCACCTCCAAAGCCACCTTCTCGTTAATGGAGAATTCGAAGTATATACCTGCATCCCGGGCCAGGAGGTGTAAAACATCCCCAATCTCTGAAGAGGGGGTGCCGGGATAGGTGGCCGCCACCCGGACGCCGGCTTCTATTGCTCCACGTACCGCGGCTTCGTTTCCCAGTAGGAAGAGTAAATCATTTTCTTTTCCATTCAGAATATCCTTTAAGTTCATAACAATCTCCTAATTGTAAAATAGTGATTTAAAGTCAGATGGTACTAGATCTTGTTAGATGTCCATTCCATAGAAATTTGTCTAACAACTAGAATAGGTGTCCACTGCATATTAGGTTTAGCATTATAAGGTAGGTGAAGCATAAGGGAAGTTAGTTAGATGAGAAGGGGATTATAGGTACCTGTACATCTTCTTATTAGATGTTATTGAGATTTCCCGGAAATATAGGTATTTAGATGAAGATTAAAATAGAGAATCCTGACCTGGAATATGAGCTTATCTACCGTAAGGTCAAATATGCACGTTTGGAGATTAAAAATGGTGCTTTGCGACTTATAATGCCGGATGGAGCCATTAATCATGAGGATATCATTCGTAAGAATCAGGGATGGATCCTTAAAAGGTTATCCCTGCGGGAAAAGCAACTGGAAGAGGCTCAAAAGAGGTCAATTCATCATAATCGTTCTTTTGAAGAATTTCAAGGCCTGGTAATTCCCTATATGGAAAAGAAGTTAAAAGAAATGGGATTGAAGGTGAATAAGGTTCGTTTTCGTCGGATGAAATCCCGTTGGGGAAGTTGCAGTGCCGAGGGAAACATCAGCATAAACACCCATCTCCAGTACCTTCCCACCGAACTCATAGAGTACGTGGTCTTCCATGAACTGGCCCATCTGGTGGAGCGTAAACATGATAAAAACTTCTGGAACATCATAGCCCAGGAGTTTCCGGACTATGAAGATTGGGAACATGAACTGGCCCTCTACTGGCTGCGGGTGAAGGATCTCTAGAAACGGACGTCTCTGGTACTTACCGGTTTAACCATCCCGGCAAATCCCCATAACTTCATGATTTTCTGCATGGCCCGGCACTCGCCCTGGGCGGTGAAAACATCATTCTGGAGTATTATCTCCTTTACCTGGGCGGCATGGGGATAGTGGTGTGGATAGGCTTTAGAGTAGACTTCCAGGAACTTCTGCAGGATAACGCGTATTTCTGGGGCCAGGGGATAGTATCTTAAAAAGCCCCAGGCCAGGATATATCGGGAGACCATGATGATGTCCTCAAACTCCAGATCTGATGTGAACTGGCTGTAAAACTTCTCCCCCTCAGTTTCGCCGGCTTTAGCCACTTCTATCTCCTTTTTTAACATGGGGAGGTACTCGGAGCCAAAGGGGGGAAAACCATTCTCCTGGATTATACGGTTCACTGCCAGATCCTCTACTATGGAAAATAAAACGTTAGCCTTCTTTTTAACATCTTCACTGGCCTTTTCGGTGAAAACCGCCCGGCAATATCCCAATTTATGCAGAATGTAACCATGGGTAGCTTCATGGGCCACAGAGCGTTCCAAATCCTCACTCAAACGTGGTTGCGAGGAGTTCAAAACCACTACAGTATAATCAGGGTGGTAGTTGAAGGCCGCCCTGGCCCCGGTGATGCCCAGATCAGGACTCTGCAGAATCTTGACCGGCAGTCCAGTTTCCTCTTCTATCACCCTCAAATATTTTTCCAGACGAGAAGAAACTTGGAAGTAATCCAAACAATCACCATAAAATGTTTTTTAAGTTTTAACACTCTAAAAACCGGGATTTTTATGATATTCACCGGCCTGTAATCTTGTATTTATATGGGTGAGGTGCAATATTTAATTAGCTTTTATTTTAGTGACATTAACTAATTATTTCCCAAAGGGAATTTTAAAAAAATAACAAATTAGACTTATCTGGAGATTAAGATGATCAAGATCAAAGTTTTAAGGTACGACCCGCAGGAAGATGAGGAGCCCTACTTTGAAACCTACTCTGTAAAAGAACAGGATAAGATGAAGGTCCTGGATGCCCTGAATTACATTAACCATGAGCACCACGCTCATCTGGCATACCGTTCCTCCTGTCGGGCTGGACAGTGTGGTTCCTGTGCCTTGAAGGTTAACGGGGAAGTGGTACTGGCCTGTAAAGCGGAAATCAAAGATGGCGACGTGCTAGAACCACTGGACCTCCCGGTGATCAAGGACCTGGTGGTGGATCGCAGCGAGGTAGAGGAGAAAGTCAAGAGCATGGCCCTCTATCTGGAGGAGGGTTGTGAATTACCGGAATGCCCGGCTATCCTGGACCCTCAGGAATTGGCAGATTCTAAGAAGCTGAGAAGCTGCATCGAATGTTACTCCTGTTTATCGGCCTGTCCCGTTATCAAGGAAACCGATGAATTTTCAGGACCCTACTTTATGCGTTACCTTTCCAAATTCGCCCTGGACCCACGGGATTGTGCTGATCGGGCCCGGGAAGGAGTGGAAGATGGCCTGTACTGCTGCACATCCTGTGGTAAATGTGGAGAGGTCTGTCCCAAGGAGATAAACACCTTCGGAGGAGCCATCGAAAAGTTAAGGGAATTAGCTTGCCAGGAAGGTGTGGGGCCCCTTCCACCACACCGTTCTGTCTATGAACTCATCAAAAATACCGGACGTTCCGTGGAACCCCTGGGGGAAGGATTTATTAAGGCAGTCTCCGGCAAATCAGGGAAGGATACCTCAAAGGTTGCCTTTTTCACCGGTTGTCTGGTTGATTATCGTCTGCCCGAGATTGGTTTTGCCCTTATCGAAGTCCTTAAGCAGCATGGTGTGGACATCGTCATCCCGGAAGGGCAGGTCTGCTGTGGCTCGCCCATGATACGCACGGGACAGACTGACATCTTAGAGACCCTGGTGAAACAGAATGCCAAAGCACTCCAGGACTATGACACCATCATCACCGTTTGCGCCGGTTGTGGAGCCACCCTCAAAAATGACTACCCCCAGTACGGGGTTAAATTAAACGTGGTGGATATCAGCGAGTTTCTAATAGACAAAATGGACACCACTCACATGAAGCCCCTGAACCTGCGAGTTACCTACCATGACCCCTGCCACCTGGCCCGTGGTCAGGGAATTCGTAAAGAACCCCGTGAGATACTCAGAAAAATTCCAGGTGTGGAATTCGTGGAAATGGAGGAACCCAACCGTTGCTGTGGTGCCGGGGGAGGAGTACGTGCGGGTAAGCCTGAAATTGCCGCAGCTCTGGCTAAACATAAGGTAGAGATGATCAAGGAGCTGGATGTGGATGCAGTCATCACCATCTGCCCCTTCTGCGAGAACAACCTGCGCCTCTCCCTGGAAGAGGAGGGTGTGGAAGTAGAGGTTATGAACATCCTCAAACTCCTCCAGATGGCCTACCAGAACTAGGAGGCAGCTAAATGATCTACGTGGTGTTCGTGGAGCCGGAAGCCCCGGGTAACGTGGGTTTCATGGCCCGGGTCATGAAGAATTTCGGCCTACACCGCCTGGTTCTCATCAAACCCGGCGAATTAGGGGAAGAAGCCCATTACCATGCCATGCATGCCCAGGATGTGCTCCAGGATAGTGTTACCCACCATTCCCTGGAACAGTTCCTGGATGAGGAACAAGTTGATTTTGCGGTGGGCACCACTGGAGCAGCAGGAGGCAGTTATAATGTATCCCGGATTGCCATCACTCCAGAAAAACTGGCAGAATCTCTTGATCCTGATGCTAAGGTGGCCCTCATATTCGGCCGGGAGGGTGATGGACTCAGTAATCAGGAACTGGAACTGTGTAACGTGGTGGTAACCATTCCCACCAGTGACGAGTATCCCATCATGAACATCAGCCACGCCGCGGCGGTTATATTCTATGAACTGTACAAGAATGTTAAAACCTATCCCCGGCTAGAGGTGAGGGAGTCCTCCCGACAGGAACGGGAAGATATTGTGGGTTTTCTGGACCAGATCCTGGGAGCATTGGATTATCCCCCACATAAACACCAGAACGCACTTATCATATTCGGCCGGATACTGGGGAGGGCTTTCATAACCGGCCGGGAGGCTCACACCACTAAGGGAGTCTTCCGTAAGATTAGGGACATGTTGATTAAAGATTAAATCAATTTTTGAAATAGGAGTCAGTAGGATGCTGTTTAATGTCGGACCCCTGGAGATAATAGGAATAATAGTAGTAATAATTTTCATTTTGATGTTACCCCGCATTGTTCGAATGAGACTCATCTCCTCGGTGGTCCGGGCCACCAATGAATTGGAAGCTATGGTAAAAGATAGCCAGGAGTTGCTGGTCAAGTTATGCCAGGAGAAGGGGAATCCCAGTAAAGATCTCCATGAGCTGGTTGAAAATTATTTGGAGTTTTTTGTGATCCCCCCGGTGGATCTGGATCCCAACGGCATCGTGGAGAAGTACCGGAGGATACTGGATCTCAGTGAGGACCATTTCCAGAGAATGGCCCAGGAACTAGCCCCTGAGGCAGATCCGGAGTGGATATCCAACATTATAATGACCCTGAAATCCACCCTGGGACTTAAAGGGGTATTTAAGATGGTCCGGCATAACCTGGTGCTGGCCCAGAAAACCGGGAACCTGCAGATACTCCTCATGCTGCAGATGAGTTTGCCCCTGATTATGAGGATTGTTAAGGCCCAGTTTGAGGGTACCATGGCCTTCTCAGAGGGTAAACCCATAGGTGACGGTCTGGGGCCCTTAATAGCGGGCATGTTACTGAAAAAACATGTAGAGCTGGAGGAAAGGGATGGAATGATGGTGGGTCGACGGGAGATGGATGGTAGACACGTAATCATCGCCCGGGCCAAGGGGCCGGGAGCCAGGGTGGGAAAGGTGGGACCCACCATCACCGCCCTCATACAGGAGGAGGGTTTGAAGAGGATCATCACCGTGGATGCCGCGGTGAAACTGGAAGGAGAACAGACGGGGTCCATCGCCGAAGGAATCGGGGTGGTCATCGGAGGGCCGGGTGTTGATAAATGGATGATCGAAGAGTCCATGGCTAAAGGAGACCTGGAAACCGATGCGGTCATTGTTAAGATGAGCCCAGAAGAGGCCATCAGCCAGATGAACGAGGAGATCATGAAGGCATCGAAAAAGGCACTTTGTGTGGTGAGAGATTCTATTTACCGCACCGAAATTGGTTCCAAGGTCCTGGTAGTAGGGGTGGGTAACAGTTCCGGTCTGCCCAACATCATCACCGAACCCGGAAAGATAGATATTAAAAAGATAGAAAACGAAGACTTTAAAGAGGGTAGAGCATGGCGATTCTAAGTGATCAGGATATCAGAAAGTACCTGGAAATGAAAAAAATTATCATAGAACCCCTGGAAGATCCAGATAGACAGATTCAACCTTCTTCAGTGGACCTCCGTATTGGGAGTGAGTTTAAAGGCTTCAGAATAATCAGACAACCCTGTATTGACCCCCTAGATCCAACGGATCTGGAGTCCTACATGGAATCATTCCACATCGAACAGGGAAGTCCCTTCATAATCCACCCGGGGGAATTCGCCCTGGCCACTACCTACGAGACCGTTGAACTTCCTGATGACCTGGTTGCCAGGGTGGAGGGGCGTTCCTCTATGGGGCGGCTGGGCATCACCATGCACGTTACGGCCGGTTACATAGACCCGGGCTTCCGGGGTAAGATCACCCTGGAGATATCCAACATTGGTAAAATGCCGGTGGCCCTGTACAGTGGCCAGAGGGTATGTCAGATCGTGTTTGAAACCATGACCAGCCCCTCTTTAAAACCCTATGGGCATCCTGACCGGGATAGTAAGTACATGGATCAGGAGAAGCCAGTTACCAGTAAGATAAAACAGGACTACGAGATCCGGGACCGGAGGCAGTCCCGACTAATTTAACTCAAGACTATTTAATCTATATCCAATTTAAGTGATATTTATGAAGAACGAGGATGTAATGAACCTGGCGCGTAAACGCGGTTTTTTGTGGTCATCATTTGAGATTTACTCCGGATCAGCTGGATTTTTTGACTACGGACCATTAGGTGCCACCCTAAAAAATAAAGTGATGAACAAGTGGAGGGATTACTACGTGATCCGGGAGGGATTCTACGAAATCGAATCACCCACCATCATGCCCGAAGAGTCCCTGAAGGCCTCCGGACACGTGGATCACTTTAACGATGCCATGACCCAGTGTAAAGACTGTATGGATGTTTACCGGGCGGATCATGTCATTAAAGAGGCCACTGGGAAAGAAGTGGAGGGACTGGAAAACCAGGAACTCACCGAGATCCTGTCGGAAGATAAGATACGCTGCCCCAAATGCGGCGGACACCTCACCCATGTCTGGAGCTACAACCTCATGTTCCAGACTCTTATTGGCGCCAAGGGGAAAAAAACGGGCTACATGCGTCCCGAAACTGCCCAGGGCATTTTCATACCCTTCAAGCGACTTTTAAGGTTCTTCCGGGGTAAACTGCCCTTCGGGGTGGTGCAGCTGGGTAAAGCCTACCGTAACGAGATCTCCCCCCGGCAGGGTATGATACGCCTCCGAGAGTTCACCCAGGCCGAGGCCGAGATCTTCGTGGACCCCCGGGATAAAAGCCATCCCCACTTTTCCAGGGTGGCCGAAGAACTCCTCACCCTGTATCCGGCCAGTTGCCAGGAAGCAGGGGATGAACCCATCCAGATAACCGCCAGGAAGGCTGTGGATGAGAATATAGTGGCCAGTGAACTGTTAACCTACCAGTTAAGTCTGGCACGCAGCTTTTTAATGGAACTGGGACTTTCCGAAGATGTTTTAAGGTTCCGGCAACACATGTCCACGGAGATGGCCCATTATGCCATTGACTGCTGGGATGTGGAGGTCTACACAGACCGTTATGGCTGGATCGAGGTTATAGGAATAGCGGATCGGACCGACTTCGATTTGAAGTCCCACAGCGACTACAGCAAAGAAGACCTGCGGGTTTTCCTGGAATACCCGGAACCCCAGATTGTGAAGAAGCTGACCGTTAAGGCCAACATGGGAAAATTCGGGCCGCTCTTCAAGGGAGATGCCCCTATGATCCTGAAAGCATTGGAAGAAATTGACTCCGAGGCCATTAAAAAAGCCCTTGAAGAGGAAGGGGTGTTCCAGCTAGAGTTGCAGGGGAATAAATACCAGATTACCAGTGATCTGATAGGCTTCCAGATGGTGGAAGAAACTGTCCGGGGAGAAAAGATCTATCCCCACGTCATCGAGCCATCCTACGGTATTGACCGTATCGTTTACTCAGTGCTGCTACACAGTTACGTCCAGGAAGAGGACCGCACCTACTTTAAGCTGCCTGCCGATGTGGCTCCGGTGGAGGTCAACATCTTCCCCCTGGTGAACCGGGATGAACTAGTTGCAGTGACCCTACAGATACTTGGTGATCTGAGAAAAGAGGGCATCATATGCGAAAAAGACACCTCCGGAACAATCGGCCGGCGATATGCTCGTTCAGATGAGATAGGAGTCCCATTCGCAGTTACAGTAGACCATCAGAGCCTGGAGGATGATACGGTGACTATCCGTGAAAGGGACAGTCAGAAACAGGTTCGGGCATCTATCCAAGACCTTCCCCAGACTCTAAAGCTTCTAATATCTGGAAAAAAAGAATTAAGGGAACTTGAGACCGGGAAATAAGCCGTCTTAAGTTATTTCTTTTTTAATATTATTTTTTACTAACCAGTTCTTCCAGTTCCTCTTTAGGGATTAACTGGGCTATTTTTAGCTTGGTGGGACATCGACCCAGCTTAATATCATGTTTTTTGGCGATTTCCTTCAATTCCTTCATGGAGGCCTTCTTGGCCATTTCTTCTACATCCATAACTACACACCCCTTTATTATTATGTGGAATATTCAGTTAAAATTTTTTGAAAAATCCATTAAAAAACCATAATTTTAGTGGCCATCCACATCGAAATGGGTGGTGATATCCGCTATGATCTCCTGGGAAAAGTCTCCTAAGACATCCCCCTTAAGTTCCATGGGTCGGCAGGAACATCCCACACAACTGGGCATATATTTGGCAATGTATCCCGTGTTATGTTTTCTAGAAACAAATTCAGTGGTGTAACTATCCCGGATACTGATTTCCCAGTACCACTGGTAATCTCTGGCACCATCATTTTTTTCCAGGCCGATCTCCAGCACTACGGTTTTCCAGCGGGGATTTGCCGGGTCACCGGGACTGCTGCCAATTATAATCCGGCCCATAATCGGGATTTGGGTATTTTTGGTCTCAATAAACTCAAAATCATTTAATCCAGCTGAAATTTCATTTATAGGCATTAATTTAACATCCATGGCTTTCTCCCCCTTCTCTCTTACAAGACCTTGAAGCTAAGAATGATTTTTTTTTGGTGATAATTCCCCTTCGAATTCCTGATCATAACTCGCTAACCAAAATATAAATCTTTAATTGATGAGAAGTAGATTTGGTGATTTCAAATGATCGACGCACATATCCATGCTGATTGCCGGCCCTACGAGGATTTCGAGAAAATGGCGGTGGCCGGAATTGAATCGGCAGTTACTCTGGCCCATGATCCCCTGCGTATGAGTAACTCCGCGGTGGTACTGGACCATTTCCATCGTATATTAAACAACGACCGGGAGAGGGCTGCGGCTAATGGAATTGAACTTTTCGTGGCCCTGGGGGTACATCCCCGGAGTATATGTCCCGATGTGGATTTGGTTCTGGCAGAGTTGCCTATCCTCCTGGAAGATGAAAGGGTGGTGGCCCTGGGGGAGGTGGGACTGGAGACAGTAAGGGATGAAGAGGAAGCCATCTTCAAAGATCAACTACAACTGGCCGATGAACTTAGTATGAAAGTGGTGGTGCACACTCCCCGGCGTAACAAACGGGAAGTCACCGAAAGGACCCTATCTATCATAGCTGAAAATATTGACCCCACCCGGGTACAACTGGACCATGTGGATACCTCCATCATTGACCTGGCCCTGGAATTCGGGGGTTTGATGGGATTAACCGTGCAACCCCTGAAGGTAAGCCCCCTGGAGGCAGTGGAGCTTCTGGAAGAATATGGTTGTGAAGGATTTGTCCTGGACAGTGATATGAGTTCTTCACCTTCGGATCCGTTATCAGTGCCCAAGACTGTGCACCAGATGAAATTGGCCGGTCTGGGAAATGAAGAAATGGAAATGGTTTCTCACCGGAACGCTGCTGTCTTCTACGGAATCTAAGGGATCTAAATTCCACACCGGGTAGAGTAAAGGATGAGGTATAAAGGAGGGGTTTAGAGTTAGAAAGATTTTGTTTTTCTCCAACCCTAGCTAATTACGTCTAGAATCCGCCCCACTTTCTCACCTGCCGGGATGCGACTAGATTGGCCTCGTTTAAACAGTCCCGTCCATCCTTACCCTGCAGGTGACTGGCTAGAAAGGCGGCGGCGAAAGTGTCTCCGGCACCGGTGGTGTCGGTAACCTTGGATTCCACTGCCGGAGAAACTATTATCTCATCAGGGGTATAGAGGGTGGCTCCCTCCCGGCCCTTGGTAAGAATTACCCGAGGTACGCCCATTTCAACCAGGTATTCTGCTCCGGCAGAAGGTTCCAATCCGGTGAGTATTCCCGCCTCCTTCTGGTTCAAAAACAGTATATCAGCCCTCATTAAGGTATTTTTTAGTTCTGGGAGTCCAAATGAGGATAGTAACATTCCAGGATTAAAGGATAATATTTTGGCGTGTTGGGAAGCTTCCTCCACCACTTCCAGGTACATTCCAGTTAAATGCAAGACCTTCGCATCCTCAATGTAAGCCCTATCCTCGTCTATAAGTTGGAAATGGGCATTGGCCCCCATGTGGACGTAGATGGATCTTTCTCCCTGATCATCCACGGCAATGAAGGTCATCCCGGTGGGCTTATCCAATGATATGATTCTTTCGGTACCGATTCCTGCATCATCCAATGCCTGGCGGATGAGGTTGCCACCGTAATCCTCTCCCACCCGGGTCATTATCCCAGTTTTGATTCCCATCTCAGAAAGGGTTAAGGCCGCGTTTGCAGCGGATCCTCCCACAGACTGGTGTAAATGGTCCATGTTTACTTCTTCATCGGCTCCAGCAAATCTGGAAACTCTGCTGATGAAGTCCAGGTTACAGGTTCCTAATACCGCCACATCCACGCCTTTGTACATGATAAACTCCGGATTTGAGTAGAATGAGAATTGGAAGAAATTAAGGAAAGAATAGGGTTTAAAGTAATCCGGACCTTGTTATTCTGGCAGCATACCCACAAATTTCTTGATACGGGTTAGGATGCTGCGTTTATCGGGCTCCACTGGCCGGTATTCTTTACCCAGGATATCAGCAGCCAGTTGCATTATGGAGTTGCTGGTGGGGGAGGAACTGTTTATCTCCACCACAGAACGTCCCAGGGCCAGGGCCCGGTCCATCTCCCGGTCGTAGGGTATGATGGAGATCATGGGAATTTCTAAGAGGGATTCAATCTCCTGGGGGGAGAGCAAGAAATTGTCCTCGTACCACATGTTCAGTACGAAGCCCAGAATATCAAGATTCAATTCATTTAACAGTATGCGCAACTTTAATGCATCCGCCACGGAGGGCATGGTAGAATTGGTTACCAGAATTATTTCTGAATCAGCGGGAAGGGCTTCTAAGATGTTAGAATCTATTCCGGCCGGTAAGTCCAGCACGAAGATGTTTCCATAATCGGCAATCTCGTTGATGATCTTGTTCCAGGAGATGTAGTTGGTGTTTATATTTTTTAGGGTTTCAAAGTGCATCCCGGTGGGAACCACCCTGATACCATAGTTCATTTCGTATACACAGTCTTCAATGGATTTGTCTCTGACTAAAACGTCGTGAAGGGTAACTTCGGGATTTAATAAGCCGGTGATGACGTCCATGTTGGCCATCACCAAATCCATATCCAACATTACCACTTCTTCGCCAAAAAGGCTCAGTGCCACTCCCAGGTTAAAGGCCAGGGAGGTTCTACCCACACCACCTTTACCAGAGGCCACTGCTATGAATCTTGCCATTCTAATCAGTACTTAATCTGTTAGTTAACGCCTTCTTCCCATTAATCCTTCCACTAATTTGGAGATAACGCCCTTCTTATCAGGTTCAATGGGCATGTACTCTTCACCAATAAGATCAGCACCTAACTGCATTATAGCATTGCTGGTAGGTGATTTAGGATTTTTAATTACCAGAGGCTCCCCGAATGCTGCGGCTCGGCTCACTTCCTGGTCTTCAGGGACCACCGATATAACCGGTACTTCCAGGATGGTTTCGATCTCGCTAATGGTTAGGAAGGTTTTATCATGCTGTTCCCGGTTTATAACCACTCCCACGATCTCCACGCCTAGTTTGTTGGCGATGATCTTGGTCTTCAGGGCATCACTGATGGATGGTACCTCCGGGGTGGTAACCAGGATCATTTCCTGGGCTGCGGCAATAGCGGCCAGAGCATCCTTCTCCAAACCAGCCGGAGCATCTATTAGGAGTATATCTGCATCTTCAATTAAAACTTCCAGAGCCTCTTCCAAACGGTCCAGTTTAACTTTACGGAGTCCTTCTAATGATATTCCAGCTGGAACAATCTTCACGCCTCCAGGGCCTTCATATATAGCTTCGTCGATGGTTGCTTCTCCAGATAACACATCCTGCAGGGTGACAGATTTTCCTTCCATCCCCAGTATGAGTTCCAGGTTAGCCATGGCCACATCAGCGTCCAGGACAATGACCTCTTCCCCATAGGTAGCCAGTGCCACCCCAAGATTAGCGGTAATAGTCGTTTTTCCTACTCCTCCCTTACCCGAAGCCACAGTTATAACTCTTGTCATCACATACCTCCTAGCTAATCTCTACATTAATTTCAAATTTATCCACCACTTCTGGATATTCTCGGAATATTTTTCTAATCTCCATATTACAAATACCTATTACTTGTCTTTTAAGATTATTAATTTCTTTCGACCCGCCCACGATTCGGGACAAAAATCCCTGGGACTGGTACTCCATGATCACATTAATGTTACCCCGAAGGTCGTTCCCGGCATTATCCAGGAATATCATCACTTCCGTGCCTTTAACTTTAGGCAATCCCATTATGGATTTTTTAATGCGGTTCATCAGGGTAAGTTCCACCTTTTCCACATCGTTATCCGAGAGATAACCACCAGTATAGGACTCCAGGACTTTTTCCACATCTTCCTCGTCAATGTCCTTGATACCGTATTTCTTCAACAGCTCGGAACGATCCATTGGTTCCTCATTTTCCGTTTCTGAAAATCCTTTCACTGTTGTTTCGCCAGGCTGAGCTTTATCCATGGAATCAGTGCCAGAATCATCCATATCTGAAGTTTCTGATAGGTTAGTATCTTCTGGATCGGTTTTAGCATCTTTCTCCATTTCGGGTTGAGAAATTTCAGTGCTGGGGGTGGAATTTTCGGTTAGCTCCTCCGATAATGATTCAACAGGTGTTTCTGGTGATGTTTCCATGGGGTTGGAAGTGCTCTCCGCCGGGGGAGTGGTTGTGGAGTTGCTGGGAGAGACCGGGGATTCCTCTCCTATTTTGTTTCCTATATCAGAAGAAGTTGTTTCATCCTCCACAGCTACTTCTTCGTTTAGGGCTTCCGAGGATGTTTCAGCCGTTACTGCCTTTTCAGCAGATTCCACAGCCGGGGATTCTTCAGCCGATGGGCCCTCTGAAGATTCCGGGACCGGATTATTCTCCGATGCTTCCTCAGTTTCAGGGGTTATGGGACGTTCATCTTCAGATCCCGTTTCCAGAGAAGGTTCTTCTGATTCTTTTGAAGCTTCTTCTTTTGCCGGTTCATTTTTATCCTTTTTGAGCTCTCCCAATACTTCCTCAATATCTGGAACCTTTTCCAGGAGATAGGGCTTGTTCAGGTCCATCAGATATGAAACCTGGGATGGTCGAATGTCGAAAACCTCCACCAGAGTTTTATAGTCTTCCATGGCCAGTTTTATTTTTTCAATAGCCTCTAATTTGGATAGGTTATCATAAGAAGCAGCAACCTGTTCTCCGTCCTTAAATAGCAGATATCCATCTTCAGATCCGGATGTTACCCTTATAAAGCCATTCTTTTTAGTCTGTGATAGTTCCTGTAAAAGCTGGGAAAATTCCAGCTGGTCAGCATAGGCCACCATAGATGGTTTGGTAATGGGCATGTCCATAGTTCTACTCTCCTTAATTTAAGTACGGGTCTTGCGGTTGTTAGTTTTTTACTTTCGGATTAGTTTAATCTCGGGAGGGGTGACGATGATCACACTTTTACCATTCTGACATAGGAGTATGGCTTCTCCACCCTTAGTATCTCTAAAAGACTTCAATTTTTCGGCTGCTATTTTAAAATCTTCTGGGTAATCCTTTTCCAGTAGGGTCATGTCCATGATTATGGGGTTCTTGGAATCAACCACTTGGGAAAGAGCATAGTCAAAGTCATCCAGATTGCTGGTTTTCATGAGGATAATCTCATAGAAAGAGTGTTCAGGGACAATTATAGTCTCATTTTCCTCTTTTTCCTCATCATTTTCTTCCATACCCAGGTTTTTCTTCAAAATGTCCATTACGTCCTTCATGTTTTTTCCCCTGTTTCATTAATAATCGCATCTAATAAACGTGACGCTCCCCTATTATAAACATCAGCGGTAGGGAGACCATATTCAGCCTCATATTCTGAAACCACTTCTTTATCTTCAACATTCCGCAAGTTCAGCGAGATTCCAACAACTCTGGTGGGTTCCATCGCCTCTATAGCCATGATCTCCTGTTTTATTCCCACAGGCTGGCGATAAGGATGGTTGGGCCGATGGCATACAATAGTGGCATCTGGTTGAGCCCCTACCAGTATGGCGGCTGAAAGTCCCCGGGGATGAGGGTTGCCCCTTTCTGTTAAACTGGACTGACCCTCCACCAATATGATATCAGGATTTTTTTGTTCTTCAAGTTTTCTCATGGCACCCATCACTGCCGATGCTACATCCATGACGGAAAGACTACCCGCCCGGAAGTTAAGATCTACTGGCTGTTCCAGACCCATTTCATCGGTAGATATGATTGCTGGATTCATTCCATTCTCTTTTGCGGTTTTACCAAGTAAACGGGTTGTGGTTCGTTTGCCACATTCCTGGGAGGTGCCACCCACAAAAATAACCGGCATCGTAGGCTTGTAAGTGAGTTTAGGAAGCGTTTCCGTGCAGCTCGGAGGTGAAGTTCCAAAAATACTATGTATAACATCCAGCCGGGGGCTGATCTCCATTATTTTAACGTTACGACTTTTGGCGAACTTCAGGAGGGCCTCGTTACGTTGCAGGGATAGTGATCGGAAGGAAGTTACCACATTCAGGCCCCGGTCAATGGCCTGCACCGCGTATTTCAACGCGGAGCCCTCGGCACCTATGGGCAGCATGATGGCCACACTTTTAGCCCCAGTTTCACTGGCCAGGGCCCCCAAATCTGATGCTATTATCTTGTTACAAAATTCCTGACCCTGTTTTTTGGGGTTATCATCAATAAAGCCCAGGGCGTTCACACCCTGGAAATTAGAAAATTTTTCGCCTCCGCCTCCACATCCTATTACTATGTACGGGTTGAGCTCCTGTAGTTCTTGAACAGAAGATACAAAATTCAAAAAATCACTCCTCTTATCTGGTGAACATGTGAATCATTACATTACCTATTTATTTAATAAATACTAAAGCAAGATATATATTTTGGTTAGCCTACTCAATTTATAGTGGAGGCATAGTATGATAGAAAGGATACTTAAAGACTTAGGCCGGATCAACGGGGTAAACGGATCACTAGTGGTTGGAAAAGATGGTCTGATTATTGAAAGTGAAGTACCATCAGATATAGACTCGGAACTGGTAGCAGCAATGGCATCCGCAGTGTTTGGTACTGCCGAACGTTCCGCTGAAGAGATGAAGCACGAGCCCCTTCAACAGGTAATGATTGAGGGAGAAAAAGGTAAAACTTTAATGATTGATTCTGGTGAAGGTATACTGGTAGTTATTACAGATATAAATATTAATTTAGGTTTAATCCGGATAGAAATGCGGCGTAGCGCCGAAAGAGTGGTGGACTTTTTAGGCTGATTAGTAGCCACCACTATCTGAAATAATACCCATTCTCTTTGAATAAGTTTCAAGATACTTTATAATCTCCTGGAGGAGGCTGCCTTGAGAAAGCCCTATGTAATCCTAATTGGAAGCGCATCCGGGATTGGTAAATCAACCATATCCTCAGAATTAGCCAAAGAGTTGGGTATTAAACACCTGATTGAAACCGATTTTATAAGAGAAATTGTGAGGGGTATCATTGGGCCGGAGTACGCCCCCGCCCTTCATAAATCCTCATTTGATGCCTACGTTACTCTGAAGGACAAACACCGTTATGAGGGTAATGGTGAGGCCCTGATCAGTGCTGGTTTTGAAGAACATGCTTCTTTTGTGATTCCCGCCATTGAAAAGGTTATTAAGAGGGCGGTCGATGATTTTGATGATGTGGTGATTGAGGGTGTGCATCTAGTTCCCGGGCTACTGAATATAAAGAAATTCCAGGAAGACGCTTCTATTCATTTTTTCATATTAACTGCCGACGAGGAAACCCACAAGGAGAGGTTTGTTAGAAGGGCTATGAAGATTAAAAGAGGCGGGAAACATCTGGAATACTTTAAAGAGAATCGTATAATCAATAATTATCTGGTGCAACAGGCTCGTGATCATCAGGTTCCGGTTATCAACAACCTGGATCTGGATAATACCAAAAAAAGGATGCTGACCATTATTCGTGAAAACTGCACCGAACTGGTGCTGCAGCACACCGTGGACCAATTGGAAGAGGTCACTAACATCGTACTTAATAAGTATGGCGGTCGGATCGTGGATGTTTCCTACTTTTTACCCGGCTTCGGAGAGCCCCTGAAGAGGAAGGTTAATGTGTACGATCCAGTGGAGGCGGAACGCTTCATAAACCTCATAAAGAAGAATCCAAAAAGGCGTAAAGACCTGCAGGGACTTTATGAGTTGTCAAATAACATTCATAGCAACCAGATCTGTGCCCCTGATGAGGAGAGTCTCCAGAACATTATAGTTGAACTGGAAGAGATGGGTCTGGTCTATCATCCCGAACCAAAAACTTAAGTTACAAGCTGTTAGACCTAATTTTCAACTTTAATCTATGGATATCTCAACTAGATTTATTTGAAAGGAGAGTTTGTATTTTGAATAAGATGATCTCAGATTGTCCCATCTGCGGTAATCTGAAATGTGTAGAGGTTACCACCAAAACCGATAATATTCCCTACTTTGGGGAGATAATGGAGTCCACACTACTGTGCCGGAAGTGTGGTTACAAGCACTCGGACACTATCTGTCTGGAACAGAAGGATCCGGTGCATTACACCCTAATAATAGGCAAGGAGGAGCTCAATACCCGGGTAATCAAGTCCCAATCAGCCACCCTCAGCATGCCAGAACTGGGACTTAAGGTGGAACCCGGCCCCAAATCACAGGGCTATGTTTCAAACGTGGAAGGGGTGTTGGAAAGGTTCGAAAAAGCCGTTGAAACCGCCCTGGCCTGGGCAGATGATCCTGTAGCCAGGGAAAATGCCCAGAGCATACTGGATGGCCTTCACCAGGTGAGATGCGGTGAAAGGCAGACTGAACTGGTGGTGGAGGATCCCTTCGGTCACAGCGCCATCCTACATCAGGATGCCAGAAAGAGAGGTTTAACCGAAGATGAGTTAAAAAATCTTAAAACGGGCTTTACTATTATTAATTCTAATTATGAGTAGAATTTATTCCAATTATGAGTAGAATTAAGTATTTTCTAGAATAGACTATTTTTTGAAATAAAAAAAAATGAAGGGATATTATTTGAAAATATCGTCTTCATCAGTGTCATCAGAGGCGTTAAGCCTTAGAGTCACCTTAACATCCATACTGAGAGCATCACAATCGGCTTTAATGGCGTCCAGATGTTTTAGGATTCTCTTCTTTTCCTCGTTGATCCTTTCTATGTTTTCGTAGGGGTAGATGGACTCTTTAAGCATTTCGTATTCAATGGTAGTGTAAGGGTACTGGTTGAGCTGGTCACAGACCTTCTTTAACACGTCTCCCAGGAACCGGTTCATCTCCACCTTCACCCGCTCCCGGATCATCTTATCGCTATCCAGGTTCTGCTTCATGAGACGTACCACTTCTGCCTTAGCGAAGGGCAGGCCTTCATCCTCTTCATCCCCTTCTATTTCTTCTTCTATTTCTTCTTCTAATTCTTGTTCATCTTGAAATTCTTCGGTAAATTCTTCGTTAAATTCATCTGCAGGTTCCTTGTTTTCTGTAACTTCCCTGGTAAATTCTTCTTCATTCTCTTGAAATTCTTCATTCCTTTCTGACTCATCCATCCTATCATTCTCCATGATACTACTCTGGAAATAACTTTATTTAAATACTGTGGTTAAAATGAAAGATTCAACTAAAAATTTTGATAGTTAATTCCCGTCCCATGATAATTATGATAGGTATCTATAAAATTTTAAAAATAGAATGCAAGATGCTCTTCAATGGAGTATGAGATAAGCAGAGTATCCTTAATTTCCATCGACTTCCAGGCTAAGGTTCAGGGAGGGGGCCGAGTGGGTAATGTATCCAGTGGATATAACGTCCGCTTCCAGCTTTGCATAGGCCAGTATGTTATTCGGATTTATTCCCCCGGAAACTTCCACTAGAACTTTATCCCGCAGATTGTTATCTTTAAGAGCAGATAAAACTGTTTCCACCTCTTCCGGAGACATGTTATCCAGTAAAACAATGTCGGCTCCGGCCTGAGCAGCTTCAAAAGCCTGATCTAGAGTGTCTGCTTCTACTTCTATCTTCTTGGTGAAACTGGCATGTTTACGGGCTCTTTCCACCGCCTCAGTTACGCTACCCACCAGGGCCAGGTGATTGTCCTTGATGAGTACCTGATCATCCAGACGATAGCGATGGGTGTCTCCTCCACCAACCCTTATGGCACTTTTTTCATAAAATTGGAGTCCAGGGGTAGTTTTACGGGTCCCAGCAACTATTATGGTGGGATTTACTTCCCGGACTACTCTAATTATACGGTCAGTTAGGGTGGCGATGCCAGACATGCGCATCAGCAGGTTAAGAACCGTTCTCTCCACGCTTAATATGGAACGGGCTTCACCCTCAAACTCCATTAAAACATCCTGGGGAGCTATCCGATCTCCATCCTGTTTTTTCAGGAAGGTTTGGACGGAAAACTCCTTGAAGATGGAAAGGGCCAGATCCAGGCCGGCAACTACACCCTCTTCCCGGGCAAGGATACGACCTTTAACTCTCATAGAGGAGGGTATCAGGGCCTGGGTGGTGAGGTCCTCGAATCCCATATCTTCATATACCAGACGGGCCAGGTCTTGTCGCATGATCATCCACACCAGTCATTATATTTTGTATAAAATCTCTAACTATTCTTCGCTCTATGTGTTTGAAGGTATTTGTACATCATAAATATCATTAAATACTATTTTTAGAGAATACCTTACAAACTTCTTAACTAATTTTATTTAAGCAAAAACTAATATTAAACTTTAATTTAAAAAAGCTGAATTTGGATAGTTATCAAACGCCACCATCATTAGAGCTTTATTAAGGAGGTCTTTTTTTGAATTGCGCTTTATGCTCAAAAAAAGATTGTTTGAGTGGAAAAGATTGTCTGGAAAATAAACAAGAAATAAAAAACCTTTATCAAGAACATGAAATTTCTGTTATTAAAACAGCGGCCCGCATAGAGGCCGAATATTACATGAAAAAAACACGGATAGAGGAAACAATTCTTTTCTCCATGAAGATGAATTATAAAAAAATAGGACTCGCATTCTGCGTTGGCTTAGAAAAAGAATCCAAAGAAATCTATAACATCTTCAGAGAATATTTTAAGGTATACTCTGCCTGTTGCAAAATCTGCGGTATTGATAAAACAGAATTCGAGTTAGAGAAAATTGATAAAAAGCGTGAAGAGGCCATGTGCAACCCTATGGGTCAGGCATCATTTTTTAACGAGAAAAAAACTGACCTTAATATTATTATCGGGCTTTGTATAGGTCATGACATATTATTCACCGAGTATTCCAATGCACCAGTAACTACTCTAGCCGTAAAAGACCGAATACTTGCCCATAATCCTTTAGGAGCAATATATTCCAATTACTATCGGGATAGATTTTAAATAATCCTTAACTATCCTTTGAAATTTCCAAAGGAATAATATTATAAAATTAATCCATATCACTAGTTAGCTGTTGGATACTTTAAAATAAGCGTGGCTTGGGTACTAAATAAAAACCCCTTTAGTCAATATCATACAATTCTAATCCTATACAGTGCAATATTAAATAGACTCAATAAGACGGGAATATATAATATAATAAGGAATATAAATTTTAAAGGCATAAAAGATGCAATATTTTCATAGCATCAAAAACCAGGTTTTATAGAGTTATCTTATAAATAACCAAACAAGGTGTTCATATCATGGAACTAGTCTTTCTGGGAACCTCATCAGCCATACCCACCAACTACCGCAACCACTCAGCCTTGGCCCTCAAGGCCTTTGGGGAGTTAATGCTCTTTGACTGCGGGGAGGGGACCCAGAGACAGATGACCCGTATCCGAATGAGTCCCATGAAGGTTAAACGCATATTTATCACCCACCTCCATGGTGACCACTTCCTGGGACTCCCGGGACTGATACAGTCCATGGCCTTCCGGGGACGTGAAAACCCCCTCTACATTTACGGCCCAGATGGTCTCAGAGACGTGGTGGAGAGTATTAAAAAACTGGGATATTTTGCCCTTTCCTTTCCCATCATCACCCAAGAACTGCAGACAGGAATTTTCCTGGAGGAGGAGGGCTACCGGATAAGTTGCTGTCCCGTGCAGCACTCGGTCTTAAACTTGGCCTACGCCGTTGAGGAAAAAAGATCCCCCAAGTTTATGCGGGATAAAGCCCTGGAACTGGGACTGACACCTGGGCCCGACTTTGGTAAACTGCAAAGAGGAACACCGGTTAAGGTGGGTGATCGTACCATTCAACCAGAAGAAGTGCTGGGAGAAGAACGTGAAGGCCGTAAAATAGTCTACTCCGGAGACACCCGGGCCTGTGTGGAGATGGTTAACCTGGCAAAAGAGGCGGATATGCTCATCCATGAGTCTACCTTTGACGGCAGCCAGGAAGAAAAGGCCCTAACCACTGGACATTCCACCTCCAGGAGTGCCGCCCGGGTGGCAGCTTTGGCCCAGGTAAAGAAGCTGATCTTAACCCATCTGAGCACCAGATACCGTGACGCCGATTTGTTGAAAAAAGAGGCCGCTGAAATATTTCCGGAAGTGATGGTGGCCGAAGATCTGATGAGTGTGCAGGTGAAGCGCCGTGCAGATTGATCCGCTATTACAGAAAGTGATCATCAGTGCCGTCACCCTGATCGGATCCTATATAATATATGAGATAATTTCCCACTTTTTGAAAAGGATTGGAAAACGTCTTGATACTGATTTAACGGTTATACAGGTTTTAAAGGAGATATTCAAGTACACCATCATTGCCCTGGCCATAACCCTAATTTTAAAGGTATGGGGACTTGATGTAGGCCCATTAATTCTCAGTTTGGGTATTGTGGGTATTGCGGTGGGTTTTGCTGCCAGGGATACCCTGTCCAACTTCATATCCGGAATGTTCATCCTGGCCGAGAAAAGCTTCCGGGTGGGGGATACCATCGAAATCTCAGGCCAGAGGGGTAAGATACAGAAGATGGGCTTCCGGGTCACCACCATGACCACCCCCGACAACAAGGTCATCACCGTACCTAACTCCGCCTTTTCAAAAACTCCCTACCTTAACTTCACCACCATGGACACCAGGAGGGTGGATTTGAAAATAAACATCTCCTACCCACTGGATCTGGAACAAATTACCCCCGCACTCTTAAAGGCGGCAGGAAGCCTTTCCTGGGCTCGTTCCAATCCTAAACCAAAGATTCTTATAAAAGAACTTAGTGATGTGGGTGTAAAGGCCACCCTAAGCGTTTGGACAAACAAACCTCAAAAAGTAGCTGAATATAGAACTCAGCTGGCAGAGAGGGTGAAAGGAATCCTGGTTGAAGGACTAGAAGATTCAGAAAATATTTAAATCTCCAAAATGATGTCCTGGTGAGTTAATGAAAAGGTACAGCATCTACTCCTTTTTGATCATAGTAGCCTGCGTGGTTCTATCGGTAGGAATAGTTATGGCAGCTTATAGCCAGTACCAGGAGCTTCAAACTGCCCAGAAAAGTATAAAGGACTATAAGGAAAGGATGAGTAACCCGGTTAACGCCCTGGATCCTACCTCCTCAGTGGCGGGGTATTTAAACTATGATCTCATCATTCCCAAACTGGGGATAAGCTGCAATATCCGGGGAGATACCGTAAACGCATACAACGCAGTTTATCATTATCCTGAGAGTGTTATGCCAGGTAAACCAGGAGAATGCGGATTTTTGGGTCACAGAACCACTTACTCCGGGCTTTTCACAAATATAAGTTCACTTAAAGTGGGTGATGAAGTTATAATTCGTGATTATATCCTGCAGAAGAAATACGTCTATCAGGTGACTTCCAATGGTGATGATATTCGCTGGAACTACAGGAGCAATCCGGTTCGATTTGCCCAGGAAGGTGAACCACGACTACTAATTATAACCTGTTATCCACCCGGCAAAAAACAAGCCGCCTACATAATGCACTGCAAGATGACTTCCATTAGTAGTCTGAATTAATTTTTCAATCCCTGTTTAAAGTGATTACATAGCACCTTTTTTTATTAATCCTAAAAATTTTTGTTGTCAATAGAAGACAATATATATAAGAAGAAACATTATTTTGGTGTGATGATAGTCCACTTTCTAGAATCTAACGAAAGACCCCATAGACTACACGAAGAAAATGGCATTATACACTTAATTCCCCAGTGTGAAAAACTGGATCATTATTCAAAGCCACGTGAATCTCTGAAAACATTTTTTTAATACGAGAAGGTGGGTGGGGTATCAACATCATCATATAAGTACTATGAATATCAAAATATTAAGAAATAATATCCACTGACACTTAGGGAGTGATTTTAAAAAATCTTTCCCGGAAACAGAAAAATAAAAATATACCTAGGGGATTTAAAATGGTGGAAATTGAAATCGACGAAGATGCATGTGTAGGGTGTGGTTCCTGTGTTGACGACTGCCCCAATGACGTGTATAAAATGAATGAGGAAACATGGAAAACCACAGTGGTTAATGCCGATGACTGTATGGCTTGCCTCTCCTGCCACGAGATCTGTCCATCCCAGGCCATGACCCACCGAAACATACATGTTGCCAAAAGACTGTACATTGACCGCAAGGTAAACGATGTCCTGGAGAAAATAATCTGAGGGGATCACCATGGATATGGAAATCGAAGAAATAAGGGGAACATTCAAACCAGAAATCATCCCCAAAGAAACTGGAGGCGACATTGGAGACTACGAAGAAGCACTACACGTGCTTATGAAGTTCGTAGGTTCCATGTCAAGTGCCCTGGAACAAGTGTCCGGAAGGGGGGCCAACGCCATTGTTTACCAGGCTGGAAAACGTATGGGCCATGATGCGGCCAAAATGATGGAAAAAACCGACGACTTGGAACAGGCCTTAAACGAAATGGGCGAAGTTTTAGGGGTGGAATTCTACTTTGAAATGTGGAAACCTGCGGGACAGGAAGGTTACACCATCGAAAAAGGAAATGAAACTGTGGTAAAAGTCCTGTTCATGGACTGCGTAGTAAGACAAACCCTGCGAAGAACCGGTCTACCTCAGAAAGGACCACTATGTTATCTGCTCTACGGATACATGGTTGGAGCGGTGGAAGAAGTGATGAGCATCAAGGGCAAACTGGATATAGACCATGTGGGTCCTAACGCCTGTCTTAAAACCCTGACCATCAAATGGGGTGGTAAATAATGGTAACCATTGCCTTAGAAACACTGGCCAGTTGTTCTGGCTGTGAAATATCAATTTTAGATTTACACGAAGACTTACCAAAACTTCTGGAGAAAGCCGAACTGGTTTACGCACCGGTTTTAATGGATGCCAAGGAATTACCGGATAATATCGACATCGCCATTGTATCCGGTTCAGTAAGGAACGTGGAAAACAAGGAAAGATTGGAGGAATTAAGAGCAAAATCTGACATCCTAATTGCCTACGGTACCTGCGCCTGCTATGGTGGGATAACCGGGATGGCTGACCTTTACACCCAGGATGAGGTAACTTCCCGTACCTATTCAGACAATCCCAGTACTGAATCCGCACCTTTACCCAATGAAGTGGTGCCGGAACTGTTAAGCATCGTCCACCCCGCTGCGGACTTCACTGAAATAGATGGATTCATACCCGGCTGTCCCCCCAAGGAACAATTAACCGGAGATATCCTGATACCACTCATCAATAATGAGGCACCTGATGTTCCTAAAAAGAGTGTTTGCGCCGACTGTCACCGGGAAATGGAACATGTGGAATACGATAAGATCCACCGTCGGGTGGAAGGATCACCCGAGGATGGTAAATGTTTCCTATCACAGGGATACGTCTGTTTGGGTTCAGTTACCCTGGGACGTTGCGGCGGACTATGTACCGATGCAGGTGTTCCCTGCCATGGTTGTGGGGGCCCTTCCTTGGATGTGCTAAGAGAACCCAGCCATGACATCTACAACGGAGTAATTAAGAGGATTGCTCACCTTTCCAAGATGCCCGAAAAGGACGTTGAAAAACAGATGTACGATTTGGGACACGTGGTATACGGATTTGTTATTGGAAGTACCATCATGGAGGATAAGCTGGTTTCAAAGATCCCCCAGCTTGTGAAAAAGTAGGTGATGATCATGAAGAATATAGAAATAAGTCCGGTTACACGTATTGAAGGACACGCCAAAATCACCGTGCAAGTGGATGACGGTGGAAATGTGGCTGATGCCCACTTCCACGTTATGGAGATCCGTGGATTTGAAAAGTTTCTGGAAGGTGCCGCTGTTGAAGAAGCACCACGTATCACTCCCCGTATCTGCGGTATATGCCAGACCGCCCACCACTTGACTGCCGCCAAAGCCACTGACCAGATATTTGGTCTGGAACCACCAGAGACTGCTAAAAAGTTAAGGGAACTGATGCTTCTGGGTCAGTACATACACTCCCACTCTCTTCACTTCTACTTCTTGGGTGCCCCAGATCTGGTGATGGGACCGGAATCAGACCCAGCCATGCGTAACGTTCTGGGAATCTTGAAGACCAACCCTGAACTGGCCTCCATGGCCATCCAAACCCGAAAGATCGGGCAGGAAATCACGGCAGTTGTGGGTGGAAAACCCATCAGCCCGGTAACCGCCGTGCCAGGAGGACAATCACGAGGACTATCCCCTGGACAACAGGCTGATTTACTTGCAAAGGCAAATACTGCAGTTGAACTTGTGGAAAAAGGAGTAGAAGTTGCTAAACCATTATTTGAACAGTACAGTGAAGCAATTGAACTTCTTGGACCAATCGAAACACATTTCGGAGCTCTGACTAATAATGGTGGAGATATCAGCTTCTACGACGGGGATGTGAAAGTCATAGACCCGGCCGGTAACACCGTGCACCAATTTGGATCCTCAGACTATCTGGACTACATCGAAGAGAAAGTCCAGCCCTGGTCCTATCTGAAGTTTCCCTACCTGAAGCAGATTGGATTCCCCCAAGGCAACTACCGAGTAGGACCTTTAGCCCGTCTTAACGTGATTAATTCCATCCCTACCGATAAAGCCTCGGAACTCTTCGCCGAATACAAGGAAAACTATGGAATAGCCCAGAATCCACTTCTCTATCACTATGCTCGGCTGATCGAGTTGATGTACGCCTCCGAAAGGGCGGTGCAACTTTTAGAAGACGATTCCATTACCAGCACTGATATACGTCAGACCTTGACAGAACCACTGATGACCAAACAGGAGGCCAAAGAATCAGGTGAAACCCGACGGGGAGTGGGAATGATCGAAGCCACCCGGGGTATACTTATCCACGACTACGAAACTGATGGCGCTGGTTTCATCACCCGGGCCAATCTGATCGTATCCACCGGCCAGAACAACCTGTCCATGGACATTGGGGTCCGGGAAACAGCCAAGAAAATGATTCATGGTGATGAGATCTCGGAAGGTCTTAAAAACCAGTTGGAGATGATTATCCGCGCCTACGACCCCTGCCTGAGTTGTGCCACCCACGCCATTGATGGCAGTTCACCATTGGAAGTGGAAATCTATGATCTGGAAGGGAAACTAATCAGTAAACAGATGATTTAAGGGGCTTACTTTTAGCTCTTCTTTTTCTTTTATTTTTATTCATTTGGCAACGGTGCCGGTTTCATTCCGGTATGTAAGTAATGTATTTATATGTACTGAATTGTAATCATATACATGGCCAAGAAGAGTGTCTACATCCGCCTGGAATCGGAGTACATACAGAAAATCGATGAAATGGCCCAAAAGCAGGATCGATCCCGATCATACATAATACGGCAGTTAGTAATAAAAGGGCTGGGGAAAGTTTAGTAATACTTTATAAATTTTTAGTAAGATCCTAATTGTTTGGGTTGTAATTTAGTTTAGAAATTTGAAGCCCCAATCCCCCAGTATTACTTTTTAAACTTTTTTTAAGATTGATTTGAATTACCTTTTTAAAAATTAACAGTAAAGTTTATGCTAGATCCCTACAAACTGGTTTTAACTACAGTCCCCATCTCCAGTTACATCCTAGTGAGGATTTACTTCAAATCCCAGATTTGGCTTAGAAAGATGTTTCCATAGCAATAAAAGTGATACCATGAACCAATTCCTACCAAATAAATTTGAACTAGAACATGTGTTCTTTGGTTCCAGTGGTGTTAACGTGCTGTCCCTGGAAGGAAATGAACTGTATTTCAGGTGGGAGCCGTCCTTCCAGGATTATGAACCCTTCCGAGAAGTTAGAATAGAACCTTTGCCTGAGGAATGGTCTCTTTTTTGGTTAGCATTGGATGAGATTGGATTCTGGGAATGGAAAAACTTGTATCAGCCTCCAGAGGATGTAATTGTGGATGGTCACATTTTTAATCTGGATATTGCGTTTAATGGTCGAGAACTGGTGACCAGTTGTTGGTGCAATGCTCCGGATCATATAGAAGAGTTCTACCAGGCCCTGCAAGACTTAACCGACCTGGATTTCCAGCATCCGGGCGGGGTGGATTAGATAAAATAAACCAAATAAAGCCCCGATTCTGGATTAAATCAAAAATAACTTGTATTTTCCAATGGACTTCTATTTTCCATGGAATACACTTCATCCACCATTAAGCACGTAGGGCAAGATTATTCAAAAAATATTTTAACATCAGGCCGGGTAAGATAAAATAAAAAACCTCCTGCTATTAAAAATCCTACTATCCCTTCAAAACTACCTAATACCAATCAGACTATATCTCCAACTCCATTAGCAATAAATATTATAATAGTTATCCGCCAGGCCCATTTTCGGCCTTTTAACAGCCCCCATCCAGCAATTAATACGATTAACCCTATAAAAACTAAAAAATATCCGAACATCATTCCTGCCAACGTATATCTAAATCCTGGTGGAACAGAATTATTTAATGCACATATACGTCTAAAGGAGTTCGAGGAAAGATTGTTGAAACTCCTACCATAAAGGCCATAAAAGCTGCAAAGAACAGGATTATTGCCACTACTGAAATACCTCTTGGTCTATTATCCATCTATCAATCAACACTGGTATTTATTTCACTTTGGTTATTTTAGTATTCTTAACATATGTTATAGGTAGAGTTTGGTGATCTAAGTGAGAATTATTCCCCTGGCCTTTGAAAGTATGGGTGTTCGTTCCATGGCCACCTATGTGGAGACGGATCAGAAGATACTAATCGACCCTGGAACTGCTTTAGGACCCAAAAGGTTTGGTTTTCCTCCCTGGAAGACGGAGTTGGAAGCATTATACAGAACCAGGGCTGAAATACAAAAACACGCCAGAAATACGGATATCGTCACCATCAGCCACTACCACCATGATCACTTCACCCCCTTCCAGCTGGGAAAGTATCTGGACTCCAGTCCCAGATATGCGGCCCAGATCTACGACAATAAACTTCTTTTCATAAAAGATCCCACCTCTAAAATTAATCAGAACCAGAAAAAAAGGGCCCGAAATCTTCTGAAGAATCTGGTTAATAGTAAAATTTCCTATGCCGATGGTAAGTCCTTCCAGGTGGGGGATACCAACCTCAAATTCTCTGATCCCCTTCCACACGGTCCCGAAGGCAGCAGGATGGGCTACCTCATCGCCCTCACCATCAGGTGTGATGACGAAACCTTTATGCACGCTTCAGACGTGCAGGGACCCATCTTTAAGGGAACCAGGGATTACATTCTCCAGGAAAAGCCCGACACCCTTATCCTCAGCGGTCCTCCCCTCTATCTGGTGGGCTTTGCCCTGGGAGAGAAGGATCTGGAGATGGCTCGTGAAAATCTAATTAAAATCGTTGACCAAGTGCCCCGGGTAGTGGTGGACCATCATCTTTTAAGGGATCTACGCTATGCCCAGTTCCTGGAGTCGGTGGTAAAGGAATCAGGAGGGGAGGTGTTGGTGGCCTCCCAACTAATTGGTGAGGAGCCATGCCTCTTAGAAGCCAGGAGGAAAGAGTTGTATTATCCTAAAAATAGGTGACGACTGGCAATCACATGATACTGGACCAGCATCTATTGGCCCTAATCACCAATTGCAAAAATTTTATTATACCACTCATTGAATAAGTGTTTAGGATAAAAATATATTCAAAACAAATTTAGTGATCTGATGAGTGAGTATGACATGGAAGAAGGGCTGGAAACCGTCCTGGATGAACTGAACCAGACCAAAGGGGTTGAAGGTGCAATTATCGTCAGTGCCGTTGGAGAAGTTCTTAAACACAACCTCAAATCCAGTGGGGACCTGGCTTTATTCGGGCCCATGGCCCAAGTTATTGACAGTTCCTCACAACGCCTATTGGGATCAGCCGGCCTGGGGGAAATGGAGAAGGTCCTTTTAGAGTCAAAAAAAGGAAAATCATTATTCCTACAGCTGAAAAAGGTTCACCTAATCATACTTATTGAGAAAAATGCCAACCTGGGCATGATTATGATGACCGCCCACCGGGTTTCTCCCCGAATTATTGAAATAACCCAGGATATGGAATTAGTTGAGGTGGAACCATCCGCCCCCGAAGTGACTGTTGAAGAGCCCGTGTTGGAATCTGTGGAAGAATACATCCCAGAGGAAGCATTAGTAAAAGAACCAGTCCCAGAAGTAACTTTAGTTGAGCCCGTAGTTGAAACTTCGGGTGAAATGGTAGAAGCAGAAGTTTCTGCAAAAGAGGTGTCTGAAGACGTTCTGAAAACAGATGGTGTTCCTGAAGAAGTTATTGCTGAAGCCCAGACCATCCCAGATGAAGAATCAGTTACCGAAGCTGAAATATCCACCGTAACTGAAGTTAAATCCTCAGATGAACAGGTGATAGAAGAAGAGGCTGAAGTAGAAAGTGCAAAACCCGTGGAGGAAAAACCATCCGGGGTTATACCTACCATTAAGCCACCCATATCACTACCCGACCTTCCGGAAAGTGTGGTAATACCTGATGATCCCCCGGGAAGAGCGGACCTAATCATTGAAATTTACGAGGCCCTGTTTCTGGCCATGGCCATTGGTGCCAGTAAGATCATGGGCGTGTCCCCGGCCCGGGGGCTTACTAAACAGTTTTTGCCCTCCAGTGAGTGTAAAGAACTTTTAGAGGGAGTTGATATTAAAAGCAACGCCGTCATTGACTTTGATGCCTTAAGAGCTAATACTGAAAAGATAAAGGTCGAGGACAGGGAAAGTGTTTTCCTTCGAGATTTCAGTCAAATCATAACGGTGATCACCGATAATTACGGTAAGGTAATGGGCTACGATGCCTTCCGGGGAATGGTGCGGTCTGAGTTCAAAGCTATAAATGATTCCTACGGAGAAGCCATGGATAAACTGGGCATCAAAGGAAAGATGCATCCCGAACTTCAGAAGCTATTATAGAAGTCCATTCTTATTTTAGAGATCAAATTATATTTTAAAGAACAGGTGAATTTAATGAGCGGACCATGGGTAGAGAAGTACCGGCCACAGAGTCTGGATGAAGTGGTGGGTCAGGAACACATCATTCAAAGATTGGAGAGATACGTTAAGGATAAGAGCATGCCAAACCTCATGTTCACCGGACCAGCCGGAGTGGGAAAAACCACCACGGCCCTGGCCCTGGCCAAGGCCATCCTGGGAGAGTACTGGAAGCAGAACTTCCTGGAACTCAATGCCTCGGATGCCCGTGGTATCGACACGGTTAGGAAGGATATTAAGAATTTCTGTAGATTAAAAGCGGTGGGTGCTCCTTTCCGGATAATCTTCCTGGATGAAGTGGATAATATGACCAAGGACGCCCAGCACGCCCTGAGACGGGAGATGGAAATGTACACCAAAACCTCATCCTTCATCTTATCCTGCAACTACTCCTCCAAGATCATTGATCCCATCCAGTCCCGCTGTGCCATCTTCCGCTTCGCCCCGGTTAAGGGCCATCATATCATAAAGCGCCTGGAGATCATCTGCCAGGCCGAGGATCTTAACTACACCCCGGGAGCACTGGAAAGTATTGTGTACTTCGCTGAAGGAGATATGCGTCGGGCGGTGAATATATTGCAGGCCTCATCCTCGGTGGGGGAGGAAATCACAGAAGAAAATATCCAGGAAGTTGTTTCCAAGGCCAAACCCCGGGATGTGCGGCGCATAATTAACATGGCTCTGGATGGAGACTTCATTGCTGCCCGGGACCTGTTAAGGGAAGTTATGGTGGTGCAGGGCACCAGTGGAGAGGATATGATCACCCAGATCTACCAGGAAGTGTCCCGCATGTCCATGGAGGGACTGATTGAAGAGAACCACTACATTTTCCTGGTGGACCACATTGGAACCTACGATTACCGTATCCGGGAGGGCAGTAATCCCCGTATACAACTGGAAGCTCTTTTAACTAAATTTTTACCAAAGGCAAAGGCAGATTAAATGTTGTGGACCGAGAAATACCGGCCCCAAACCTTTAAGGAAGTTCTGGGTAATTCCAAGGCCAAGGACCAGATCCAGGACTGGTTGGAGGGCTGGTTAGAGGGAGAACCCCAGAAGTGCCTGTTGTTAGTAGGACCTCCCGGTACGGGTAAGACCACCCTGGCTCATCTGGTGGCCGAGCACTTCACCGAATACTTGGAACTCAACGCCAGTGACAAGCGCTCCCAGGATGCACTGCAGCGCAGCGTGGGGGAAGCATCCGCATCCCAGTCCCTATTCGGTACTGGATTGAAGCTCATCATCCTGGACGAAGTGGATGGACTCCATGGTAACGAGGATCGGGGTGGGATACGTGCTATAAATCAGATCTTAAAGTCCAGCCACCACCCGGTGATCATGATGGCCAATGACCTCTACAGTAAACGGATCACCACCCTGAAGACTAAATGTCAGCTTATAAAGATTAACAAGATACACACCAACTCCATCATGGCCATGCTCAAGCGGATCTGCGTCAAAGAAGGAGTGGAATTTGAGGAACACGTCCTCCGCACCCTGGCCAAACGCTCCCGGGGGGATCTGAGATCGGCCATCAACGACCTGGAGATGATGGCCCGGGGGAGTGAATCTGTCACCTCCCAGGACCTGGAAGCCCTGGCTGAGAAGGACACTGTGCAGAACATCTTCGACTCAGTGCGCACCGTACTCAAGAGTAGAAATCCCCGGCGAGTTAAGGATGCTCTGCGCTTAGAAGCAGAACCAGGATTCATTCTGGAATTAATAGCCGAGAATGTGCCCCGGGAATATGAGAAACAGGAAGAGATAGAGAAGGCCTACGACATGATCGCCGAGGCGGACCTGTACCTGGGAAGGGCCTTTAACACCCGCCACTATGGCTACTGGAAATATGCCTACGATTTAATGGGCCCGGGGGTGGCCCTGTCCAAGAAGGAAACCTACCGGAAGTTCGCCCGTTACACCAACTCCACCATGTTTAGTTTTCTATCCAAGAACCGGGCCAAACGGGACTTGAGAGACCGGGTGGCAACCAAGATTGGTGCCAAACTCCACACCTCCCGGAAGGTGGCCATCGATCAGTTCCCTTACCTGGAGATGATGTTCCAGGATAATGAGCTAGCCTGGGAGCTGTCCCAGTACTTTGAGCTGGAGGATGCTGAGGTGAAACAGTTCCGCTCCCGGAAGATTCCCCAAAGTGTTAGGAAGGCTGCTGCCAAAGCAAAATCTTCCAGCAAAAAAGGATCGCCACCATCCAGGACTGGAAAAAAAGCCGGGTCAACTTCTGAAAAAATGGATTCTGCTGGAGATAAGGCCCAGAATACTGCCACTAAAAAGAAGTCTAAAAAGAAGTCTAAAGAGATTTCTAACAAAAAAAGTTCCGCTGAAAAACCCTCCACTGAAAAAGTTGGGGTGACTAAGCCTTCCGGTAAAAAAATCATCGCTGATGATAATTCTAAAACAGCCGAGAATGAGAAGGAAGATAAGAAAAAAGAAGCACAAACCTCTCTTTTCAGTTTTTAAGGGATTACTATGCTCTTAATCTTTTAACAGGGCAGTGTCCCCTTAAAATCTTTAATTGTTTAAAAATACTATTCTCAGTTAAAAAAATAAAATAAAGAAGTAGGAGTTGGAAATAGGGCATCTAAAAATAAATTATCTATTCTTCAGCGTCCATCATTTCGCCGTAAACTATTTCTATTTCACAGCCTTTAGGACCGCAGCAGAAGTGTTGTAGGTCAAATTTTACTTGCATTTTTTCACCTCGTAAACAGTTAGCCGTCACTTATTATGATATTATGATCATGCACCTGACGGTTACTAAAATATACGGTGTCTTGGTATATAAAAGTAACTCCCAAGGTCAGCGGAAAAACTTTTATGGTGATGGTTCCATATAGTGGTGCATGGAAGGATCACCCCTGGGATCTAGTCCCGAGATTTCCGAGATTAAAAGGATCCTGGAACACATGCAACGTGACGTTAAAAGGCTGATAGAGAAATGTAACCAGCAACAAATTGAGCTCCTGGTAGAAAGTTCCAAGAAAGACTTTTGTAATGCATTTAAGGAGTATATGCGCCATGATATCCAGGATAACCTGGAAAAATCCATGGTCTATCCCTGTCAAATGAGGGATGAGTGCCAGTCCAGATTTACCGATTTTCTGGAAAAAAACGCCAGTCTCATCGGACAAGGGGAGGTTACCCCGGAATTTATAGTTGAAAATCAGGCCGAATTATTGGAACTTGCCGAAGAAGCACCCTACGCCAGGTGTGATAAATGCTTCCAGGAGGTAGATACCCTTTTCCAAAAACAGGTACGCCTGATGCGTTCCTTAAGGATTTACAGCTCCCCGGAGGAAAAGCATGAAGATCTATCCTGCCTATCAGAGGAATACCTGGTTAAAAATGTGCTGGACCCCCTTTCCAACCAACAACGATTACAGATCTTGAAGTCCATGGCCACCCAGACTCAAACCTTCTCCAATCTCTCGGAGCTCACCGGACTTAAAGGCGGTAATCTGCTTTTTCACCTGCAGAAGCTCACCGAAACAGATCTTATATTGCAGCGTCATGAGAGGGGTGATTACATGATCACCGAGAAGGGATACAGCATTTTAATGGCACTCTCGGAGCTGAACTGTGTTCTGTCCAGTAAAAACCAGCCATAGTACCCATAAATCTAAAAAACGTCCCAAAGATTCTATTTTAATGCATATGGCCCTCATTAAAGACAATATTATCTGATTTTACTCATTATCTTTTAAAAATAAAGCTGATCTGTACATCTTTTCCCGAACATCGGGGATAAAGTTGGACAGGAACTGGACCATCTCGGCAGGGATCCCTTCTGACAAATCTTCGGTGCAGGGAATGTTTTCAGAACCAGTCCAGGACCATATCCAATCCCGGGGAATATTTATAAGAGGATAAATAAGTTCATACCCCTCTCCAGAGGTTCTACCTGACTCTAAGCGGATCCTCTCCCCGTGGAGCATCTTTTCCAGGAGAGCCTCCACCTCATAGTCCATGTCCAAGGCCAGGGCCACTTTATCCACATCCAGATAATCCAGTTCCTCCCAGGACCCTAACTTAATGATTTTAATACCATACTTCCGGGTGTATGGCTCTAAAACTGCGTGGAGGGTCAGGGTGGCACAACCATCATCCATAATCACGGCCACCCTATCCTTTGGCTTTAATTCAGCCTTGAGGTTACGAGAAGCCCGGGTGGCGATGCGCTGAAACATTTTAGACCGTATAACCGTGATTTCTGGGAATTTATGGTTAAAGATCTCTTCTTTATTCCGGGAGAACCGGGAGTAGCGTAAATTATTCACCACAATCCGATCATCCAGGATGCTGACAAAACGGCTGTCCACGCCAATTTTCTGAAGCAATCTGGCTAGTTCCTTATTCATTACCTCACCAGGATACCATCAACTCCATTGAAGAGTAGAAACTGATTTACTGGGACTTTGCCCCTGTATGTCAATGCAGACTGCCATTTGGTGCAGAGCTGCAACGAAAGAGATTTTTCTGGTTTTATATATAATATGGTTTAAGGTGTAAAACTCTATATAAAGATTGGATATGGGGGTAATTTAATGTTCAAGATTTTCGGTGGCAAGAAAAAGGAAGAAGAACGAGAAGTTCTGGAAATAGAGCCTGAAGGCCGGGTGGACTGCCTGTGCGACTTTACTTTCAACTTTCACTGGCAACATAATGGAGAAAAGATGGACCCCAGCTGGTTAATCCCGGGAACGGAAATCACCTTCGGTACCGTGGTGGAACACCTTAAACAGGGAGGTGATGTGCGGATAATAGCCGATGCGGGTCATCGTTTGTCCTCCAGTATGGGGGTGGATCTCCAGTACTTCGGTGGAACCGGGAAGGACATCCCGGTGGGAGATGTGTACGTGGAGGGGGATGTAGACAGTCGTATGGGTATCAGCATGACCCGTGGATCTATTTACGTCAAGGGCGAGGTTAAAGAACCCATGGGTAACCTGGTAGAGGTCAGATCTTCCCAGAAAAATTATCGGCAGTTCCGTTCCATCACCGACATTGCCACTAATGGCTTGCAGGGTGATAAACTGGTCGGGGCCCATTTGGAGGGTAAAAAGTTCACTATCCAGGATGGGACAGTTAAGGACACCGTCGGCGCCCGTCTGGATAGGGATCTGCAGATCATCTTTCAGGGTAACGTTGATCTCTCCACCGGGATACTCATGCGCCAGGGTTTGGTGCGTGTAAATGGAAATGCTGGTAAAAATACAGGAGCCCTTCTCAATGGAGGGACAGTGGTTATCAACGGTGATACTGATGACTTCACTGCCATAGATATGATCAAAGGCCACATAATAGTTAATGGAGATGCTGGTAAGTTTCTGGCCGCCAACAAGAAAAATGGATACGTTTTAGCCAAGAAGGGAAGTCCCATACCCCCGGCTACTGAAAAAAAATTGGAGATTTCCGATCATAATGTATTACTAACCATGGGATTCCGTCCCCAGAGTTTTAAGAAATTTGAGTAGCTCTTTTAGGCTTCCCAGGGGATATGATACTTTTCAAACTGTTTCTCGAGAATGATGACCAGTGCAAAGCCAATGACCGCAGCGATCAACACTGGCCACACGGAATCCATAGTAGTGCTGATTTTAGTGTAGGGTAATCGCAGGGTGCCGATCATAAGCCCCACTAAGAAGGCCATAGTTATGGATTTATGGTGATCTAAAAGGTAATCCAGTAGGCGTGAAAAAGAAAGAATACCTATCAAGGCCCCTAACATAAAAATGATGATCTCCACAATTTTAAGTTCATTCAGAGCATTAAGCATGTATTCATACTGATTTAGAAGTAGTAATATGAATGCTCCAGAAATACCGGGGAGTATCATGGCGCAGATGGCTATCATCCCTGAAAGGAAGATTATAGGCAGGGTATGGTTGGTCTGGATTGGATTTAAACCAACAAATAGTATGGCAAATACCAGCCCGATGATTAGGAAAGTTATATTCTTCAAGTTCAGTTCATCCACATGCTTGTAAACAAAACCCGCCGAGGCCAGTATCAGACCAAAAAAGAAGGCATACGTAGGGGCGGTGTACACCGTAAGGAGCATGGTCATCACCTTGGACATGGTTAAAACTGCCAGCCCAATACCCGCCAGTAAAGGGATAAACAAGTTAAAGTCCCACTTCCTTAATTCCTCCCTAGCCTTACTCCACTCCCCTTCTAAAGCATAAAACAGAAAGGTAAGGTTGATCTGGCTAATGGCGTGAATAAGTCTCTGATAAATTCCAGTGATAAGGGCCATGGTGCCTCCGGAGACTCCGGGTATCACATCGGCGGTTCCCATCAGAAGTCCCCTTAAAAATATTAACAAAGTTTCCCTGTAAATTCTGATTTTTCGCATTTTATAACCGTCCCTAACTGAGAAATTCCCATGAAATAAGCAGATATTTGAGAATTAAATTTGTAAACAATAGAGTAAATAATATAAATAGATAAACCCCCAGAACGTATATAATTATTTCTCAAAAGAGGTTTTTTGGTAATGTTCAGTTTAGTTGAATATGTAAGTAACCTGGCCATCTATCTCATCGAATCCCTGGGTTATTGGGGTGTTTTCCTGGGTATGACCATCGAAAGCGCCTGCATACCACTTCCCAGTGAAGTTATAATGCCCTTTGCAGGATACGTAGCCTGGGAGGGACAGATGACCCTGTGGGGCATCACCCTGGTGGGGGCTCTTGGTAACCTGACTGGCTCCCTCATTGCCTACTTCGTGGGCTGGTGGGGTGGAAGACCCTTTCTGGAAAAGTACGGGAAATATGTGCTAATCAGCCACAGTAAACTAACCCTGGCTGAGGAATGGTTCGACAAGTACGGGCACGAAGCAGTGCTAATCAGCCGAGTGCTGCCTGTTATTCGTACCTTCATCTCCCTGCCAGCAGGAATCGCCCATATGAACCTGCACAAGTTCATTTTCTACACCTTTGTAGGTTCCCTACCCTGGTGTCTGGCTTTGGGCTATGTCGGGTTCATTCTAGGCCCTAACTGGACCACCATACAGCAGTACTGGCACTACCTGGATATACTGGTGGTGGTGGGGGCGGTAGCCTTCCTGGCCTATGTTATCTATCACTATCGGGGCAAGAGTCACCTGGAATAAGTTCTTTTTATTATTCGTTAATTTTATATAGTAAGTCAACAACTAGTATGCGCTAAAACTTAGAGGTGTTAGAAAAAAATGAGAAAGTTCATGCTTACTTTAAGGTTATGGTTAGCAACCATAATCCTATTCGGTATCTTATATGCCATAATAGGCATAATCAGTACCTACTTCGGCCTTTCCAGCCCCCTATTCTTCGCCATCCTGGCCGTGGTGGTGGTCCTGGGCCAGTACCTGTTGGGACCCAAGATGGTAGAGGCGGTAATGCACGTACACTATGTATCCCCTGAGGAAGCCCCTCAACTTCACGCCATGGTGGAGGAGCTGGCCATGAATGCCAACATTCCCCAACCCAAAGTGGGTATCGCGGAAGTGAACCTTCCCAACGCCTTTGCCTTCGGTAGAAGCAAAAGAGACGGCAGGGTCTGTGTAACCCGGGGCATTTTAAACCTCCTTGATGAGGAGGAACTTAAAGCCGTCCTGGGACACGAGATCAGCCACATCCGCCATCAGGATATGGCGGTGATGACCCTCATCAGCGTGGTGCCCCTGATCTGTTACTACATATTCATCAGCACCCTCTTCAGTGACGGCGATAGTGACAGTGGCGCCGGCATAATTGGATTGGTGGCCCTGGCCGGGTACATCCTAGGTAACCTCCTGGTACTGTTCATATCCCGGGTCCGGGAATACTACGCCGACGAAGGAAGCGTGGAAATCGGCGCAAAACCTCACAAACTTGCCAGTGCACTCTATAAACTGGTATACGGAACCGCCACTATTGATAAGGACCAGATAAAACAGGTGGAAGGGGTTAAGGCCTTCTTCGTCAACGACATCTCCGATGCCCGTAACGAGATATCCAACCTGCAACAACTGGACCACAACCTGGACGGGGTTATCAGCCAGGAGGAACTAACTCAACTACGAGACACTCCCATCCGGATTGGCACCGGCAGTAAGATCATGGAGGTGCTGTCCACCCATCCCAACATGGTGAAACGAATCAAAAGGCTATCTGAAATGGGATAGCCCTAATTTTTTTTTAAAAATAGCTTTTTTTATTTTAAATCAAAAATAAAGAATAAGGAGGGATTAGTAAACCTTCACTACCCCTACCACATTTTCTTTGGGAAGCCAGGCATCCAGTGGTGTTTTCTCGATGGTCACCACTTCTTCCACTCCATTTACAACTCTGCTTTCGGTGCCTACAATCTCTGTCTCACGGTTGTCACTCTTGAGATAAACCTGGTCGCCATCGATTTCGGCCACCCTCTTTACGATAAGACCATAATCAGGATGTACAGCCACTACCAGGTCGTTAACCTGAAACTGGTCGGTTTTTAGCACGATTATGTCCTGACCATCCTGCAGGGTGGGTACCATGGAAGTTCCCTTCACCGTGGCCGGCATGGGCAACTGGTCTTCTCCAAACTGGGATACCAGTGTCACCTCGGCAGTGTAGCCGTAACTCTGAGCTATGCTCTCCATGTCGGCTTTAATACTCTCCACGGTGCTAGTTTCATCCTGAACATCCTCCAGGGCCTTATCTTTCATCTGGGATATCATATCCTCAGGTACATTTCCCAGGGGCAGGGGAGAGGTGGATCCTTTAACCGTTACATCGGTACCATTGGTCTCTACAGTTATGTTAACACTGGTGCTGGATGTGGCCCAGTAGGCTGCGACAGCCAGTAATAGCAATACCAGAATCCCTATAATGAGCCATGTCCTTGATTTCAAATATATCACCTTCTATTTATGAATACGTCTAAGATTTCACGGGTAGTTTTTATATCCAGTTGTCCAGGAGCTATTTCGCCCTCTAAAGATGCATAGGTAATTGGTGAGCCTAAAAGGGGTGCTACTACACGGGTGTAGCTTCCAAGTTTTCCCATGGCAATGGCGATGGTATTCTCACATCGGCAGACCACTTCCAGAACGGTGAGCGTGTCCTGCATCTTTTGGGGCATCACCGCCAGCTTGGCCAGGTCTCCCTCGGCTGTGGCCATTCTGGCAATCCTGAAAAGCTCATCCCGGGGGGGAGTCTCCTGGAAATTGTGGTAGGATATTATGGTTGATTTAGATGCTTTTATAATTTCGGATATATATTTATCCCTGGTCTGGAGTTCAACATCAACATAATCAGCCCATTCCGCCGCTGCCAGTAATACTTCTATTCTTTCAGTTTCTGATCCCTGGAAGAATCCACCTTCCCCTTTCATGCGGTTGGTGGCAATCAGAGGATGGGGTATCTGCTTTAAGAGATCACGAACCCCCTCCGGATCCAGTTCAGTAAGTGCGTCTAAACGTATTTCCACAAGATCCGCCCCACTTATCATGGCAGCAGCAGCAGACTTGATCATATCTGCACCATTTTCATGGAATATGGAAGCACATACATATCTGGGTTTTTGTAAAAATTCCTTCACTTCTCCCTTACTTGGATTCATGGTGGGGCATCCTAGGTTAGTTTTACCTGTTAATATTTTGTTGGAAGGAATAATTATAATTATAAACTAAAAATTATTTACCATGCCATAGTTTTAGTGAAAATCTATAAGAGCCACCAATCTTAATATAATCTAAAACAGATGACTGAATTTATCTACCCATAATTTAAAAAAACCCACTTCTTTAACCGCTCAAGAGGAGATAGGTGATAATTTGAAACTAACTTCCATTGGTGCCGATATTTCCCGAAACGATGTGCATTGCAGCCCGGAACTTGTTAAAAGCATAGAAGAGGATCTACCCCGGTTGATACGGGCCGGTGCCCAAAAGGCGGCCCTGACCAATGTAACCGGGGATGACCTGGTTATCAGTGCCTTTCTCGAGGATGAATATCTAGAGAAGGTTAACCAGACCATGGTGGAGATACTGAAGAAAAATGCCGAGGACCTGGGAGATATTGATGGAATATCCCCCACCCCAGAGGGTGCTGGAGAGGGCATATCCTACGCTGAAGCCCGGGTACGGCAGGACCGGTTTCCGGATGCAGTAATTTTATCCTTTGATACCTATGGTGGTGAGTCCTTCGTGCACCTGGTGGCCGAATCAGCCATGAAGGCCGCTGCAGGCATGGATGGGGTAACTGACATTGGTGGCGGTAGTGTGGATGGTGTTAGGAATATACCCGGAGTGGGCTACGTGTCGGATATGACCGACGACCCGGTGGTGGCGGTGACCATTGAGGACTTGGAGAGTGTCGGAGCAATAGCCGGAGCCATGGTGGGAGCTGCTCTGGGAAACAAGAACGTTTACCTGGTAAGAAGGGGTTCACCTTCCTACGTCATCCCCGGAAGCGTGATCCTGTCCGTCAGCGCCTACATGAACGGTAACGTAATGGACCTGGCTGGACCATTATCCCAGCGCATGAAAATATTGAAGGTGTAATTAATTAATAAATTAAAGAAAGACTAATTATAATTATATAATTGATAATCGGAAGGTGTTATGGGTGATAATTCTCGATGAAAATACCAAGTGTGTGGTGCAGGGCATAACCGGAAAGCAGGGCTCCTTCCACACCCAGAGCATGCTGGACTATGGCACCAACATCGTGGCCGGAACTTCCCCCGGGAAGGGTGGCCAGGACTTCCAGGGTGTGCCGGTGTACAACTCCATAGAGGAGATCAGGGAAGAAATGGAAGTCAATGCGTCCATAATATTCATCCCCGCAGCCTTCGCCAAGGACGCGGCCTTTGAAGCTTTATCACAGCTGGAAACCGTGGTGGTGATCACTGAACACATACCCATCCATGACACCCTGGAGATAGTGGCCTACGCCCGTAAAAATAATAAAATCCTGATCGGCCCTAACACTCCAGGTATTATAACCCCAGGGGTTGGTAAACTGGGAATCATGCCAGGTCACATCTTCAATCCGGGTGATGTGGGTATCGTGTCTCGCAGTGGCACCCTCACCTATGAAGTGGCCAGTCAGATCACCCAGGCCGGCATGGGCCAGAGCACCTGTCTGGGTATTGGTGGCGACCCAGTGGTTGGTCTGGACTACAGCGACGTCCTCCAGAGATTCCAGGATGACCCCGGAACCAGAGCCATGGTAATGATTGGAGAGATCGGAGGCAACGCTGAGGAGAAAGCGGCGGATTTTATCGCCCGGAACATCGATAAACCGGTGGTGGCCTACATCGCCGGAGTTACCGCTCCTCCAGGTAAGAGGATGGGACACGCCGGAGCCATAATAGAGGGGGAAAGTGGAACTGCTCTAAGTAAAAAGACCGCTCTGGAGAATGCCGGTGTGGAAGTGGCGGACCGACCCTCCCAGATATCGGAAATAATAAAAAAACTTCTATAAATCATCTTATTTTAAAAGTGAGTCGCATGCCTGAAAAAGATCATATCGTGAATAAACTCTTAAAAGGAGAGATCAAACTCCACCAGGTGGAAAACCACGCCGAGAGCGCGGAGGAAGCCACCCTGATACGCCTCTTATTTGCCCAGAAGATATCCGGGGCAAAAATGGAACATCTATCTCGTTACTCCATGGATATGGGGGAAGCCCTAAAACGCAACATCGAAAATCCCATTGGAGCTATCCAGATACCGGTAGGGATCGCTGGGCCCCTTACAGTTAAGGGAGAACATGCTCAGGGAGACTTTTACGTGCCATTGGCCACTTCGGAAGGAGCTCTGGTAGCATCAGTGAATCGGGGTTGTTCAGTTATCAAGGCCTCCGGAGGAGTTAAGGTAGGTATCGTGGCCGATAAGATGACCCGAGCTCCAGTGATAAAGGCATCAGGTCTGCAGGAAGCCCTGAAAGTCAGAACCTGGATTGAAGATAATTTTGAAGATTTAAAAGAAGTAGCAGAAAGCACCACCCATCACGGTAAACTGGTTAAGATCGATCCAGTGGTGGTGGTGGGTCGCTACCTGTATCCCCGTTTCGTTTACACCACCGGGGACAGTATGGGTATGAACATGGTAACCATGGCCACCGAAGCTGCCCTGGAAGTTCTAAGCCAAAAAACAGGAGCCCATGTGGTGGCCCTCGCGGGTAACCTCTGCGTGGATAAAAAACCATCCGCTATTAACCTCATCGAGGGACGGGGTAAGAGTCTGGTGGCCGAGGTCCTGGTCCCCCGGGAGGTGGTGGAGAAGAAACTGCACACCACCGTGGAGGCCATAGTGGAGGTTAACATCGCCAAAAATCTTGTTGGATCTGCTATATCAGGTAGTATGGGCTTTAACGCCCACTATGCCAATATGATCGGGGCTATATTCCTGGCCACCGGCCAGGACGAGGCCCACATAGTGGAGGGTAGTCTGGGGATAACCGTGGCCCAGGAAGATGAGGGGGATCTGTACTTCTCGGTGACCCTGCCCGATGTGCCCCTGGCCACCTTCGGAGGGGGAACCCGTCTGGAGACCGCCCGAGAGTGTCTGGAAATCATGGACGCCTATGGTTCGGGTAAGGTAGGAAAATTCGCAGAGATAGTAGCAGGAACCGTTCTGGCCGGGGAGCTTTCACTCTTAGGAGCCCTGGGAGCAGGTCACCTGGCCCGTGCCCACCGAGAACTAGGCAGAGGATAAACGACCCTATTTTTTTAACCTGGAGAAAAATCGATATGAACATCCACGAATTCATAGCAGAATACTTCAAGATGAGCCGTTACGTGGCTTTGGGAACTATGGACGGGATTCTGGCTGTTATGGGAGTAATCCTAGCCGCCAGTGGTGTGGCTGGAGTGGCTGGAAGCGAGATACCCAACTACGTAATTGGTTTAACTGGTTTAAGTGGGGGAATAGCCCTGGCCATGTCCAATGCCTTCGGATCATTCATTGGAGAAAGAGCCGAGGAGGTAAGGACCATCCGGGAACTGGAGCAGAAGATGATGCTGGAGGAGGGTAAGCTGGACGACACTCACATACACCAGGAGGCCAAAAAGCGTATCTACATGAGTATGTTCACCCACGGTTTTTCCAGTTTCACCGGTTCCTTCGTGCCGGTGGTGCCGTTTCTACTTATTTCAAGCCGCTTTTCAGCAACAATATGGACTATAAGCCTTTGCTTTGTGGCCCTGGTGCTTTTGGGAATCTACCTGGGCCGGGTGTCCCGGGAAAGTCTGTTAAAAACCAGTGTGGAAATCCTTATTATCGGAGTGGTGATCAGTGTCATCAGTTTCCTCATTGGTGGCAGCCACTAAAAGAAAGCCGCTTATCAGCCGATAATTTTAAAAATCCAGTTCTATAGCGTACAGTCTCTCCACATTTTCCACGTGGATACGGTATGCGTCATCCTCACTGATTAAACCAGCATTTAAAAGCTTGCGAGTTCTTCTAGGCACGGTTTTAGGCCCCAGGACTGCCCCAGGCCGGGATAGGTCATCCAGGTAATCGGTTTCCATGAGAAAATTAGTTCCTTTTTTAAGTCCCGCCCGAATCACGTCTCCACTGGATATCAAGGAGGGGGTAAGTCCGTGGTTCTCCTCCGGCAGCACCAGGGGTCCGGAAAAGTGTTTGATGACTTTTTCCCGTTTGAGACCGGCCTGGTCGGCCAGCTGGGCAAATTCCAGAAATTCATCGGGACCGGCGCTTTCGGTATGAAGCTGCACTGGACAATCTGCCTCCCGGGCCAGTTCCATGGCATAGAGGAGCAGCCGATTATGGACCTCCATCTCCTCCGGGGAGACCTCATAGTGGGGTCGTCCTACTTCTCCCATGGCCACGGCCTGACCCTCCAGCACCAGTTTCTGGGCGGTTTCCAGGGCCTCCCGCATCAACTGTTCACCATCCCCCAGGGTGGTTCCTTCCCGTAAGAGGCGGCTGAGTTCCGCTGGATGTGAACCCACCACTGCAAAGGCTTGAACCTCAGTTTCACTGTTTATCCTGTCCACGTAGCCCACCACCAGTTCCATAGCCCTTTCAAAGTCACATCCCTCCCCTACGGTCCAGGTGGGCTTGTTGGGTATGATCATGGCGGTGCCACCGGATCGGTGGAATTTCTGGGCCACAGGCAGGGGTCCCTCCCCGTTGATGGGATCCACGTGTATATGATTGTCAGTGGCTGGGATCCGGGTTATGTTAAGATCCTCCTTTTACATTACGATAGCGATAGTAGCCGTAAAACCATCTTATCGACCACAGAAAATGGAAAATAGCCAGTGGAATATATGAGACAAAGTATAATACCATAATTAACCCGAGAACCACCTGGATAATCCCTATGATCAAGAAGGTGATGGGGTTTCTTAAAAAGAAAGATACAAAGCCAGTGATACCCAGGGCCTCCCCGGATAAGGATGTCACGGTCTGGACCGAGCCCCCAGCCAGGAACCAGAAAAAAGCGAATATGGCTACTAAAATTCTAAGCACCGATCGTCTGGTGGATAGTACTTTGTCCATCTCAGATGATAACTTTTCGTGCTCTTCTTCCTCCTCTACCTCATCCTTCCCATCTTCTTTCATAAAATCAGCCCCCACGATAATCTCTTAGTTTATATTTAGTGGTTTTTTTCTAAAAACTTATGCTTCACTAAGAAGATGCTTATATCACTCGGTAATTCAATAGATGATTTGCTAGATCTTGTTGCCCAAGGTCCTCATCAAGCTTCTTTCGAACACTTCCACCGGAGGGGTAACCCCGGTCCAGATACGGAAGGACTCCATCCCCTGGTATAACAGCATTTTAGTGCCGTTTAATGTTCTAGCACCGATACTTTCTGCTTCCTTCAGGAGATTGGTCTTTAGGGGGTTGTAGATAATATCGTTAACCACCAGTTCCGGGTGCATCTGTTGACCCCTAATCAGGGGGGGCTGGTCCTGGTGGGGATACATTCCCACTGAGGTGGTGTTTATAAGGATGTCCGTACTGGATAGTTCCACTTCCCCGAGACCTGTGGCCTCTGGGGAGAATTCCAGTTTACTCTGGATATCAAGGGCCAGTTGAACCGCCTTTTCCGGGGTGCGGTTGGCAATGACCAAATCTCCAATTCCATTTAAAATTAGCTGGAAGGCCAGGGCCCGGGCCGCTCCTCCGGCACCCATGATAAGCACCTTTTTATCTTTAACCGGGGTTATCTCCTCCAAAGCCTTCACCGCCCCCAAGCCATCGGTGTTGAAACCCTTAGCCTTGTCTTCGTTGAATTTAATGGTGTTCACCGCCCCGATAAGTTGGGCCGCCGGGTCCACTTCATCCAGGTAAGGTATCACCGCGGTTTTATGGGGTATGGTGACGTTCAAACCCCTTATTTCAAGAGACCTAGCCCCCTGAATGGCCTTCTCCAGGTTCTCACCACTTACATGGAAGGGGACATAGACGTAATCCATTTCCAGATGTTTAAAGGCAGCATTGTGCATGGGGGGTGAGAGGCTGTGTTCCACAGGATCTCCAATGATGCCTACCAGGAGGGTTTTGCCGGTTATCATTTAATCACCACCAGACAGATACTTCTCATTTAATTCAAGCTAACTAAGTAAGGAATTCAAATATTAGTGTTACAACTTCATTCTAACTTTATTATTTCTGTTATAAACTCTTTTATTTGGAGATTATGCTATTTGGGGTTTAAGCCTGACCATAGTTTATTACACCATCAAGGGTATAATCACAATCTTCAATTTCAAGTGACATGACAAAGTATTTTAAAGCGCCTTATTAGTCATAATCTTAGGTCTACTGTTCTCATTACTAAGGGACTTGTGAAGTATAATCGGTGTTTTAATCGCCACCATAATTGTGGGTTACATGGTCAGTGGCGGGGCAATGAATGGCGCTGTGAACAGAGCAATATCAGGTGTTATTGGAGGATTAATCCTGGGCATCCTGGCTGCACTTTTCGGCGGTATATTCGCCGGACTGGCCATAGGATTAGTTGCCGGCGCAGCTGTCGCGGTGGTGCTGGTAGTTATGTTTGGTATCCTCGGATTCATCGGCGGGGCCATCGTCGGATTTCTTAAAGGTCACCCTACAAGGAAACCAAATATGACCACCTATTAATTATTATTTTTTTTATTTTTTTAAAAAATCAATCAATTAGATTTAATTATTTCAATTGATTTAATTATTTCTATTTTTACGATTAAATTCCGTGAATTAAACCCGGTATCTGGATTCCAACACCTAACCTACTGGTTATATTTCATTTAATGCCATGGTAAAAATTAGAATTTAAAAAAAAATTTAATCTTAATCCTTCCTTTATATGGAAGATTTTATATTGATGATTTTAGAGAGTATTGGATGATAAGGGTTTAGGTTTTAATTAATGACCAAGTTAAACCGACTCTATAGTTTAAGTTTATTTAGGGGTGTTATGATGCCTGCCAAGCAGAGGTTCGTTTTAGACACAACGGCATTTACTGATAATCAGTTGAGGGATGATTATGGGAATGGTGAACTGGACCAGACCGTGGATGTACTTCTGGATCTAATTGCCAGTTCCAGGATAACGCTCAATATAAGCTGTCACATGCCCCCCGTAACTTATAAAGAGTTTTCGGATTATATGGCACGTTACGAGTGTCCAGAAAGTATTATGGTTAAGTCGGAGACCTGGATAGTTAAGAAAAGTCCGAATCGTTATGATACCAAGATTCCCTCGGAGATCTTCTACGAATACGTGCAGGACATGAGGGAACGTATGAACAAGGGCATGCGCATCTCGGAAAGTGCCCTATGGGAAGCAGCAGTGGAGTCCATGGTCATGATGTCCCGCGGAGAGAAGAAAAACCAGATAGAACTGGAAGTCCTGGGCAAGGCCATTAAGGACTTTCGTAAAAAGTACCGGGCCGCTCTGAGGAAAGGGACCCTGGATAGCGCCCCTGACCTGGATGTTCTCCTGCTGGCCAAGGAATTGAAAGCCGGAGTGGTGGCTGCCGATGAGGGTATTAAGGTCTGGGCTGAAAGACTGGGCCTGCGATTTTTGAGTGCCAAATCATTCCCCCAGATGCTGCGGGAATACCTGAAGTATTACGAGTAAGGAAATATTACCACTAAATGGAATAGTACAGTAACATACTAGTTTAGCTATAAGAACTAGATGGTATTACTCCAAATATAGGATTGGGATTTATTTTTAAATCTTAAGATTGGTTACCAACTTAATTTCATGGAGAATCTTAAATGGAACTACAAAAACCGCGTGGAACGCGTGATTTCCTCTTTGAGGAAATGAGAAAGAGAAAGTATGTGGAGGGAACCCTGAGAAGGATCTTCGAATTGTATGGTTACCAGGAGATCAAAACCCCCCTCTTTGAGGATCTATCACTTTTCACCCTCAAATCCGGTGAGGGGATCACAGAACAGATCTATCACTTCCAGGACAAGGGAGGTAGAGACCTGGCCCTCCGGCCTGAACTAACCGCCCCGGTAGCAAGATTATACCTTAACCAACTCCAGAAAGCTCCTAAACCCTTGAAAATGTACTATTTTGGTAGTTGCTTCCGCTACGAGCGGCCCCAGGCCGGGAGGTTCCGGCAGTTCTGGCAGATGGGATGTGAACTGATTGGGGGTAAGTCTCCGGATGCCGAGGGTGAAGTGATAGCCCTGGCCGCCCATTGTCTGGAGGAACTGGGACTGGAAGACTTCGAGATACACATTGGTAATCTGGGGATAATCAGGGGAATCCTTAACCAGGCGGAAGTTTCCAGCCCGGAACAAACCCAGATCATGGCCATCATAGATAAGGGAGAAGTTGAGGAGTTAATGAAGTTTTTAGAAGACATGACCATGGAAAACTCCTATAAAAACATGCTACGGGAACTTATTGGCCTGCAGGGACACCGTGAAGTTCTAGAGCAAGTTGAGGAAATGGTGATGAACAATTCCCAGGCCATTGGTGCCCTGCAAGAGCTTGAAGGACTCCTGGAGGTCTTGGATTCGGTTGGATTTTCCAACTACATCGTTAACCTGGGTATTGCCCGGGGTCTGGATTATTACAGTGGAACTGTTTTTGAGATATACGTCCACGGACTGGGTGCCCAGAAACAGATAAGTGGTGGGGGAACCTATAATTTAATAGAAATATTTGGTGGAGAGAAGGTGGAATCCACTGGATTTGCCTTTGGCTTCGATCGGGTCATGGAAGCCCTTCATCAGCAGGGCACCTACTTACCACTGGACAAAGTTGTGGAAGTTTTTGTGGCACCAGTATCCCCGGAAGTCAAATTAAAGTCATTCCAGATTGCTCGGAAGCTCCGGGAGGCGGGCATTCCCACCGAGACTGATCTGGCCGGTAAAAAGTTCAAGAAGTTACTGTCCCACGCCAACAACCTGAAGGTGAATTATGTGGTGTTGGTAGGTGCCCGGGACCTGGAACAGGGCCAGGTTACAGTTAAAGACATGGACAGTGGCCAGCAGGAACTGGTGGCCCTGGAAGATGTGGTGGATGTTCTCACAGAAAGGACTAGGGGATGATTTCATGGTAATGGATTTATCTGAATTTAATTTCCGACACTCTATGGGTGGGGAGGAACTGCTAATTGCCGTGGCCCAGGACCAGAAGACCGGGGAAGTGTTGATGGTAGCCTTCATGAACCGTGAGGCACTCAGTCTAACCCTGGAAACTGGCATCGCCCACTACTGGAGCACCAGCCGGAATAAGATCTGGCTTAAAGGGGAAAGCTCCGGACACCAACAGCAGGTGGAGGAGATCATGGTGGACTGTGACGCCGATGCCCTGGTTTTAAAAATTAAACAGGAAGGAGCGGCCTGCCATGAAGGATATTATTCCTGTTTTTTCAGGAAAGTAGATTCCGATGATGGCTTTAAACTTAAGATTATGAGAGATAAGGTCTTTGAACCAGAACAAATCTATGGAGAGGGGTAGTATTGAAAATTGTTCCTGATACCAGTGTCATCGTGGATGGGCGGATCACCCGTATAGTCCAGGACGAGGAATATAAGGGTTGTGAAGTTATAATCTCCGAGGCAGTGGTAGCTGAATTGGAAAACCAGGCAAATAAAGGAAGAGAAACTGGTTTTAATGGATTGGAAGAACTTAAGAATCTGCAGAAGTTGCACAGTGAGGGGCGGATACATGTCAGCTACGTGGGACGCCGGCCCACCCTGGATGAGATTTCCCTGGCCCGAGGGGGTGAAATAGATGCCATGATCCGCAGCACCGCCGGAGAATACCAGGCCACCCTCATGACCAGTGACCGGGTGCAGAAGGAAGTGGCTGAGGCCCAGGGACTGAAAGCGGTTTACCTGAAGCCGGAGATGCTGGAGTACCGGGACATCGAGGTCACTCGCTTTTTTGACAAGAACACCATGTCCGTTCACCTGCGGGAAAACGTGATCCCCATGGCTAAAAAGGGAACACCTGGCAATGTTAATCTGGTTAGAATAGGTTCCAGGCCACTTAGACGGTCAAAAATAGAGTCAATGGCTCGTGAAATAGTTGAGAGGGCCAAAAGTGACTTTAGAAGTTTCATAGAAATAGAGTGGGACGGTGCCACGGTGGTGCAGTTCCGGGAGTACCGGATATCCATTGCCCGGCCACCATTCTCGGATGGAGTGGAGATAACCATTGTCCGGCCGGTGGCCAAAGTATCCATGGACAGTTACAGTCTTCCTGATAAACTCATCGACCGTCTGCAGAACATGGCCAAGGGAGTGCTCATTGCCGGGCCCCCCGGTGCTGGTAAAACCACCTTCGCCCAGGCCGTGGCCGAGTTCTACCTTAAAAGCGGCTCCATAGTGAAGACCATGGAGTCCCCCCGGGACCTGCAGGTGGGAGATGAAATAACCCAGTACGCCCCCCTGGAGAAGGATATGGGCAAAACTGCAGATATACTGCTACTGGTGCGTCCGGATTACACCATATACGATGAGCTGCGTAAAACCAAGGACTTCCGTATCTTCGCTGATATGAGGATGGCCGGGGTGGGCATGGTGGGGGTGGTGCACGCCACTCGTCCCATCGATGCCATACAGCGCATCATCGGCCGGGTAGAGCTGGGTATGATACCCTCCATTATAGACACCACCATCTACATCGATGAGGGACAGGTCAAGGCCATCTACCAGGTGGCATTAACGGTGAAGGTGCCCAGCGGAATGGTGGAAGCGGATCTGGCCCGGCCGGTAATTGAAATCAGAGATTTTGAAACCGGAAATCTGGCCCATGAGATTTACACCTACGGGGAGCAGACCATCGTCATGGATGTGGGCCCGGAGAGAAGGGAGAAACCTCCAGTGCACCGTATCGCTGAGAAGGAGATCGAACGGGAGATCAAAAAGAGAGTCCCCCAGGCCAGGATAAAGGTGGATATGAAATCAGACCGGCGAGCCACGGTGTGGATCGATGAAGAGTACGTGGCCCAGCTTATAGGTAAACGTGGAAAGAACATAGAGGAAATAGAGAACCAGGTGGGTATCAGCATCGGTGTGGAGTCACTTCAGTCCCGGGAGATCCAGGATCAGGCCCCGGTGGAAGTGGATTTGGCTGGTAACTACGTGGTGCTCCAGTTTGGCAAAGAATCAGTGGGAACCCCCTTCGACATCCTGGTTAACAATGATTACCTGTTCACCGCCACCGTGGGCAAAAAGGGCCATATTAAGATAAAAAAGGATATAGAGTTGGCGGAGATCATCTTAGATGCTCTGCAGAAGAACAGACCCATAGGAGCCCGGGTGCGGAGAGATTAGGGTTTAAGAAAGGATAGTGTTAAGAATATAGCTATGGAGAACTCTTAGATGAAGATTGGTGTTTCAACCCTGGCCCTGTACCCGGAGAAACTGGAGAACATAATGGGTCGCCTGGAAGATCTTAAAGTGGATTTCTGCGAGATAATAAACGAATACCCCTACCACCAGGTGGAGAGTGATGACCTGGAGTCCTTTAATATAAAGACCACCATCCACGCCCCGCTGTCAGATATAAACCTGGCCTCCCATAACCAGGCCATTCGGAAAGCTTCCATACAACAGATGAAGCATTCCATGGACCTGGCCAGGAGTCTGGACGCTGAGGTGGTGGTGGTGCATCCCGGCCAGATGCCCATCCTGGGCAGGGACCTGGAGGAAGCAGTCCTAGGCTATAACCTGGAGTCACTGGCAGAATGTGCTCTCTATGCCACTGATTGTGGGGTTGCCATGTGCGTAGAGAACATGCCCTGCATTGATGGTCTTCTCTTCCAGGATCTCGATGAGCTGGACCGGCTGGTTAGAGACATAGATGCCCACATAACCCTGGACGTGGGACACGCTCATAACAATTCCATTCCCACCACAGAGATGCTCAAGTCTTCCCGTGTGAAACACGTGCACCTCTCGGATAATGACGGATCATTCGACCAGCACCATGCCCTGGGATCGGCTGAAATCGACTTCAAATCAATTATAGGCGACCTTCAGAAGCTGAAATACCGGGGAATCCTGGTGGTGGAGGTTAAAGGTGCCTCTGATGTAGAACCCAGTCTCAGTTACCTGCAAGGCCTCATGTAATCCGGTTCAGCGGCGGACCCTTCCGGGGCCAGGTATAATAATTTATAAAGCCCGAAGAAAAAGATTCTTTATTGACAGATTCATGGAAGTAATAGGTAAATTGGGGATATTAGTATGAAAGTGGGAATTATAGGCGGAACAGGCGATCAAGGCCTTGGAATTGCTCTTAGACTGGCCAAAGCCGGTGAAGAAATCATTATCGGATCCAGGGATGTTAAGAAGGCAGAGAATGCAGTTAGCCTGGTTAAGAACATGCTGGCTGATGATGAAACAAGGAATATAAGGGGGGCCACCAACCAGGAAGCCGCCCGGGAGGCGGATCTGGCGGTGCTCACCGTACCCCTGCAGGCCCAGATCATTACCCTGAGAGGGGTTCAGGAAGATCTTCAGGGCATGATAATGGTGGATGCCACTGTACCCCTGGACAGCTGCCTGGCAGGTCGGCCTAACCGTTACGTGGATGTGTGGGAGGGTTCGGCTGCCGAGAGATCACAGGCCATGCTGAAGGACCAGCAGGTGAAGGTGGTGTCAGCCTTTAACAATATCAGTGCAGCCAGCCTAACCAACGCCAATAACGATGTGGAGTGTGACTGCCTGGTATCAGGAGATGATCTTGAGGCCAAAAAGGTGGTGATGGAGCTGGCGGAGAAAATACCCGGTGTCCGGGCCATTGACTGCGGACCCCTGGAAAACGCTCGTATCGTGGAGAAAATAACCCCCCTCCTCATAAATTTAAACATCCGTAACCGGATTAAACTGGCCGGTATAAGGATAACGGGCCTTTAAATTTTAAAAAAGGAAGTTAAATATGGAAATACTGAAAAAAACTGCAGAATCGATAGCAAAACATTCCCTGGATGTCATCACCCGCATCGACCCTCAGAAGGTGAACCTGATGATAGACACTATAAAAAGCTCCCAGTCAGTGTTCATCGTAGGCAGTGGACGGTCAGAGTTGATCGGCAAAGCCTTTGCTATGCGCCTCATGCACCTGGGATTCCGGGTGCACGTGGTGGGTGATGTAACCACCCCCGCCATCACTGATAAAGACTGTCTGGTAGCTATTTCTGGATCAGGCGAAACGAAGACCGTCACTATAGCAGCAGAGACTTGCAAGGAAGTAGGAGCTAAAGTGGTGGCCATCACCACTAACCCCCAATCCACCCTGGGTGAGAGTTTGGATGTGCTGGTGAAGATGGATAGTAAGAGCAAGGTTCCCTGGAAACATCCCACTTCCCACACTTTAAAGGGGAATTATGATGACATGACCCCCATGGGTACCCTGTTTGAAGATGCCACCCATCTGTTCCTGGACGGTCTCATAGCTGAGTTCATGGCCCGTATGGGGCAGAAGGAAACCGACCTGCGCAGAAGACACGCCACCCTGGAGTAGGTTTTTCCTTAAAGTAGGGTAGTATGCACCCGGTGAATGATATGAATGGAAAACTACAAGGGGATATGGTAACGGTAGCCAGTCCGAGAGCCATCAAACTACATGAAAACAGCCATTTCGGACAGTTGATCCAGGAAGAATTACAATTACCACTTATAGAAGCACTGTTTCTGGCAGAAAAGGATAAGTTAACTTTGTCTACTGAGGGCAGAGAACTATCCCGGGATGAGTTCACCAATGTGGTGCGGGATAAAGGGCTTTTCACCAAGTACCTGGTTTTCAAGGACCTCAGAAACCGGGGTTACATTGTAAAAACCGGTTTTAAGTACGGATCAGAGTTTAGACTCTATGAAAGAGGAAGATCTCCAGGGAATGGTCACTCTGACTTCCTGGTAAAGGTCCTGACCGAGGATCAGCAGATAACCATCAACGATTTCTCCAGTTACGTCCGGGTAGCCCATGGAGTTAACAAGAAGCTCATGCTGGCAGTGGTGGATGATGAACAGGACATCACCTACTACAACGTGGAATGGACCCGGCCCTAGGGAGACAGTTATATTATATCCCGACCATAAGCTCTAATATTAAGATCAAGGTGATGAATCTGATAGACCCCTGGAGTTCAGCCCTAGTCGACTACGAAAAACTGATCCAACAATTTGGAATTAAACCCTTCCAGGAATTACTGGGAGATATTGAAGATCCTTCCCTCCTAATGAGGAGGGGGATCATATTCGGTCACCGAGATTTTGGCCGTATAATTAAGGCCCTGCGGGAGAAGAGCCCCTTTGCGGTGGTGACCGGGATGATGCCCAGTGGCCGGATGCACATTGGCCATAAGATGATCGTGGACCAGATCATCTGGTACCAGAAGATGGGAGCCGAGATATACATCCCCATCGCCGATATGGAGGCCTATTCCGCCCGGGGAGTGGAATTTGAGGAGTCCCGTAAGATAGCCCTGGAGGAGTACATCACCAACTACATCGCCCTGGGACTGGACTTTTCTCTAAAGAACATAAACACTTATCTGCAGTCTGAAAACCAGGATGTGAATTATCTAGCCTACCAGCTGGGTCGCAGGGTGAACTGGAATGAGATGAAGGCCATCTATGGTTTTAATGGATCAACCAACCTATCCCATCTCTACGTGCCCCTGATACAGGTGGCGGACATACTCCATCCCCAACTGGAGACCTATGGCGGCCCTAAACCCACCGTGGTTCCGGTGGGGCCGGATCAGGACCCCCACATACGTCTCACCCGTGACATTGCCGAACGATTCAAGAACCGGTTTAACTTCATAACCCCCTCCTCCACTTACCATCGTTTTATCACCGGACTCACTGGTGGTAAAATGTCCAGCAGCAAACCAAAAACCGCTATCTTTTTGACTGATAGCCCTGAGGTCGCGGAGAAGAAGATAAGAACCGCTAAGACTGGTGGCAGGGAAAGTCTGCAGGAGCAGAAGAAACTGGGAGGAGTCCCCACCGACTGTGTGGTATACGAAATGCTGCTCTACCACCTGGTGGATGATGATCAGGAGCTGGCAGAAATTTACAAGCAGTGCACCCAGGGCCAGATCATGTGTGGGGAGTGTAAGATGCAGGCCGCCAGTAAGGTCCGGGAGTTATTTGAACACCTCACCCGGAAGCGGGAGCAGGCCCGGGATGAAGCACTTAAAGTGCTGGAAGGATAAATTATATAATTAGTCGTCTGAAATGGGAGGAGGTCTAAATGGCACGGGAAAGATATGAAAGTTATATAGGTGGACTGTACCGTAGGAATGAGCGATTCCTGATTATCTCCGCAGTAATATTTTTTGCATCCATGTTCATTGGATATGCACTGTCCGGGCTACTGGAATGGGTCATGGGTAGCGTTCTGGACAACATGAAAAGGCAGGTTAGCCAGGGCGAGCTGCAACTGACCACCTTCTCCATATTCATGAACAACCTGAAAGTGGCCTTCTTCCTCTATGGGGGAGGACTGATCTTCGGTATCGTTACTGTATTTTTCCTGTTCTATAACGGCGTCTTCATAGGTTACGCCGCTGCCCAGTATCAACTGGTGGATTTCATTGTATACACCATCCCCCATGGTATCTTCGAAATTGTGGGGATCATAATAGCGGGTGCCGCTGGTTTCAAACTGGCCGGAGTGATTGTAGATATCTTAAAGGGACTCCGGCACATACAACCGGAGATGTCCCGTGCCAACCAGTTCAGCTATTTGTTAAATGTTTACTACGATGATTTTAAGGAATCTCTGGTGCTTCTGGCCATCGCCATTATCCTGTTACTGATAGGTGCCTTCATAGAGGCTAACTTCACCCTTACCTGGGCCAACTACGTTACCGGGGCCACCACCCAAACTGCCAGTGAAAATCCTCTAAACAGCATGTTCAGAGTATCTTAAAATTAAAAAAAAGGTGATTTATAATGATGATATGCATATCCTGTGGTGCAGAATACGATAATCAGGAGATAATATATACCTGCAGGGAGTGTGGGTCTATACTGGAGGTTGTATGCCAGCCCCAGGTTTCCCGGGACATTTTTGAGTGTAGAAAATCCACCATGTGGAAGTACAAGGAATTCATGCCCGTGGATCATTCCCTCATAGTCAGCCTGGAAGAGGGAGGAACCCCTTTTTGCCGCTGCCAGAAGCTGGGAGATGATCTGGGTGTGGAACTCTACGTGAAGGTGGAAGGATCCAACCCCACCGGCAGCTTCAAAGATCGGGGTATGAGTGTGGGCATAACCAAAGCCCGGGAGTTAGGTGTGGATACAGTGGGATGCGCCTCCACCGGGAATACTTCGGCTTCTCTGGCTGCCTACGCTGCCCGGGCTGGTTTGAGGTGTATCGTGCTTTTACCCTCGGGTAAGGTGGCCCTGGGGAAGCTGGCCCAGGCCATGTTCCACGGTGCTGAGGTTATATCGGTGCGGGGCAACTTTGACGAGGCTCTGGAGGCCGTGACGGCCCTGGCCCTGGAGGGACAGCTTTATCTGTTAAACTCCGTTAACCCCTTCCGTCTGGAGGGACAGAAATCAATTGGATTCGAGATTGTGGATGATCTGGGCTGGAAATCTCCGGATCGGATCATACTACCGGTGGGTAATGCCGGTAACATATCCGCCATCTGGAAGGGAATCACTGAGTTTCATGAGGCGGGTTTTATTTCGGACCTGCCCCGTATGACTGGTATTCAGGCCGAAGGCGCCGCTCCCATAGCCCGGGCAGTTGAACAGGGTTGGGAGGATATTGTGCCAGTGGAGAACCCGGAGACGGTGGCTACAGCCATACGCATCGGGGCTCCGGTGAGTGCTAAAAAGGCTCTGCGGGCCATTTATGAGTCGGATGGTATGGCGGAGACCGTTACTGATGAAGAGATCCTGGACGCCCAGAAACTGTTGGCCAGGAGGGAAGGGATCGGGGTAGAACCCGCCTCAGCTGCATCCATCGCTGGCCTTAGGAAGCTGGTTGAATCAGGTCAGATAGATAAGGGCGAACAGATCGTCTGCATAGTAACCGGACATCTATTAAAAGACCCTAATACTGCAATCAATGCCTGTAAGGAGCCTATCGAAGTTGATGCTGATATAAGTGCACTGTCCCGAATTATAAATCAGTCCTGAACGATTTGGCCCTAGATTTTTCCTCTGGCAAATCTGGTGGATCTCTATATTCTAAATTTTTACACCCCACCCATAATGTCACGATTGGTAACTAGATGACCCAAGATCATATAAATCATGTTGTGGTGACCCCATACCATATGAATGACCGAATAATCACTGTAATTAGGGATAAATATATATAAGAGTACAACTACAGTGTATATTAACAAATCTACAAAATTGAGGTGAATAATATGGAATTACCAATAGCTCCCATTGGAAGAATAATAAAGAACGCCGGTGCCGAAAGAGTTTCTGACGACGCTAGAGAAGCCCTAGCTAAAGCATTAGAAGAAATGGGCGAAGAAATAGCATTAGACGCTGTTAAACTAGCTAAACACGCCGGACGTAAAACTGTTAAAGCAGCCGATATTGAAATGGTCGTCAAAAGGATGTAAGTGACCTTACAACCTTTTAATATCTTTTTTTATCTCTTTAACCCACTATTTTTTTTAATTTCTTACATCATCACTGACTATTTTTCAGCAACCATATAAAAATCCTAGTTTGACCCCTGGGATATCCAGGCAGGCCCCACTCCAGGGAGAGAGGGGTCTAAATGATAAGTATATATACCAATTCCAACTAACTTTTTGATATCTAATTTTAGATTCGAAGTGCTTTTTTGTGAGTTTAAAAATTAGAATTCATCATTGACGGTCATTTAACTGATCCGGCATGAGCTCTTACAACCCCCCTGGGGCGTGTAAGTTTGGATCTGCCGATGGATGGTTGAAACCAGATGAAAAAGGAGGTAAATAAATGGCAAAAGCAATGTATGTGAAATTTGATGTACCAAAAGAACTAGCCGACAAAGCCTATGAGGCCCTGGAGATAGCCCGGGATACTGGTAAGATTACCAAGGGAACCAACGAGGTAACCAAGGCCATGGAACGAGGCGACGCACTACTGGTATTAATAGCAGAGGATATTGATCCACCAGAAATAGCAGCTCACATGCCAGTACTGGCTGAAGAAAAAGAAATACCTTATGTATACATCCCTACCAAGGATGAACTAGGTGAAGCAGCCGGATTAAACGTGGGAACTGCATCTGCAGGCATTATTGACGCTGGCGAAGCCGCCGAGCTCATCAAAGATGTGGCAGAAAAGGTGGAAGAACTCAAGAAATAAATTAAACTGTTTCTAGAGAGAGGTTACCACCTTTCTCATCTTACGAAGGTGATTATATGGAAGATGGAACTCCTGCCGAAGTAATAGAAGTACTAAAAAGAACAGGCATGACTGGGGAAGTTATGCAGGTGAAGTGCAGGATACTGGACGGAAGGGATAAGGGCCGAATACTCACCAGGAACGTTATGGGAGCCATTAAAGAAGGCGATATCCTGATGCTCTTGGACACCATCCGGGAAGCCAAGGAAATACGCACCCCATAGAGGTTAAGGTGTTATTATGAGAACGTGTTCATTCTGCGGAGAAGAAATTAACGAAGGTACTGGAAAGATGTACATCAAAAAAGACGGTACTGTGTTCTTTTTCTGCAGCAGTAAATGTGAGAAAAACCGGATTAAACTGGGAAGAGTTCCCAGAAAGGTCAAATGGGTCAAACAATGAAGGAAAAAAGCTTCGTAATGTTAAAGCCTGATGCAGTACTGCGTCGACTGACCGGTAAGATCCTAACCCGTTTCGAACAACGAGGCCTGGAGATAGTGGCTGCCAAGATGCTGGTCATCCCCCGGGAACTGGCCCAGCAGCACTACGCCGAACATGAAGAAAAACCCTTCTTCGCTGATCTGGTGGATTACATAACCTCCGGCCCAGTTCTGGCTACGGTAATTGAGGGAGAAGAATGCATCACTCTCATCCGTAAGATGGTGGGAGCTACTAATCCTAAAGAAGCTGATACAGGAACCATCAGGGGTGATTATGCCATCGACACTGGTCGGAACATAATACACGCTTCTGATTCTCCAGCCTCAGCAGAAAGGGAAGTTAAGCTCTTTTTCAAGGCTGATGAATTATGTGATTGCTCCTTCCCAGACCGGGAATGGATCTACGAAGAACCTTAATTTAAAACCTTAGAGCCATAATTTTTTGTGCTCTTTCCTTTTAAGGGGCGCTTTTAGTAAGAGGGTTGAAAATTTGAAGATCAGATCACCAATAGTATCCGTTCTGGGCCATGTGGACCACGGAAAAACCACTCTCCTAGATTTTATCAGGGGAAGTTTCATTGCTCAGAAGGAAGCAGGGGGCATAACCCAACACATCGGGGCCACTGAGATTCCCATGGAAGCTATTGAATCCATCTGCAGCCAGTTCATCCAGAAACTGGAGATCCGGGAAAGTTTACCCGGCCTGTTCTTCATTGACACTCCCGGCCATGAGGCCTTCACCACCCTCCGTAAAAGGGGTGGGGCCCTGGCTGACCTGGCGGTGCTGATGGTGGACCTCAACGAGGGTTTCAAACCCCAGACCTACGAGGCCCTTAACATCCTCAAAATGTACCAGACCCCCTTCGTGGTGGGTGCCAACAAGATGGACCGGATACCCGGCTGGCAGACCCACGAAAAAGAGCCTTTCAGTCAGACTTACAGTAAACAGAACCCCCAAGTGCAGACCGCTCTGGACAACAAGGTCTACGAGTTGGTGGGAATCCTCCACCAGGAGGGTTTTGAATCCGAACGTTTTGACCGGGTGCGAGACTTCGCCCGGCAGGTGAGTATTATCCCCATCAGTGCCAAGACCGGGGAGGGAATTGCCGAACTTCTAACCATGCTACTGGGACTGGCCCAGCAGTACCTCCAGGAGCAGCTGCAGATTGAAGCAGACGCCCCGGCCAAGGGGACTATCCTGGAAATTAAAGAAGAAGTGGGACTGGGAACCACCATTGACGCTGTTATATACGATGGAGTACTGAAAAAGGATGATAAAATCGCCCTGACTACCAGGGACGATGTGCTGGTCACCAAGATAAGGTCCCTTCTAAAGCCCAACCCCCTAGAGGAGATAAGAGACACCAAAAAACGATTCCAGAAGGTGGACGAGGTGGTGGCCGCTGCCGGTATCAAGATCGTGGCCCCCAACATTGAGAACGTAGTCTCCGGCTCCCCCCTGCGAGTGGCCCGGGGAGACCTGGAGGAGGTTAAAGAACACATACTCCAGGAGATGGAAGAGATAAAAATCCAGACCGACGAAGTGGGAGTGGTGGTCAAGGCGGATACCCTGGGATCCCTGGAGGCCCTCTTAAACATCCTCAAAGACATGGAAATACCCATCCGCTCCGCGGATATTGGTGATGTTTCCCGTAGGGATGTCATCGACACCTCCATAGTCAAGGATGAAGAACCCCTCTACGGAGTGCTCATCGCCTTCAACGTCAAAGTACTGCCCTCAGCTGCCGAGGAATTAAAAAACAGGAAAGTAAAACTCTTCGCTGCCGACGTCATCTACCAGCTCACCGAGGAATACCAGGAATGGCTGGACGCCGCTGAAGAAAGGCGTAAAAAAGAGTGGCTGGAGGCCATCATCAAACCAGCCCGGATCCGGATCATACCTAAACTAGTATTCAGGCAGAGTAAACCGGCCATCGCCGGGGTAGAAATCCTCTCCGGGACCATCAAGAAGGGCTACGGCCTGATGAGTAAAGACGGAGTCAGGGTGGGTAGTGTGGAAAGCATGCAGGATAAGGGAGATAACCTGGCCGCCGCTTCCAAGGGTGTTAAAGTGGCCATGGCCATAAAAGACGGAGTATTTGGCCGTAACCTGGAGGAAGGAGACGAGCTATACGTGGACATCCCTGAGAACCATTATCAGATCCTGGAAGAAGAGTTGAAGGGTAAGCTAAACGAAGATGAACTCCAAATTCTAGAGGAGATTGTGGAGATAAAGAGGAAGGCAGATCCTAACTGGGGAATGTGAGTTAGATTCATTAATAAAAGCATAAAAACCGATAAATAATATAATATATAAAGCAGAGTTAAGATGGAGGAGATAGATTGGCATTTAAACTGGTTGTTTCAGAAGGTAAAAGCAGTCATCAAATGGAAGTGGAGGCTGCTTTATCCAAGAAGCTCATAGGATTGAAGATTGGTGAAGAATTCGACGCTTCTATGGTAGGCCTAGAAGGCTACCAACTGCGCATAACTGGAGGAAGTGATAAAAACGGCTTCCCCATGAAAAGGGATGTGGATGGACCACGCCGGATAAGAAGCCTGCTCACCAGCGGTGTAGGATTCAGACCCACCCGAAAAGGTCAGAGGAAACGAAAAACCGTCCGGGGAAACACCCTGTCTGATGACATCGTGCAGGTCAACACCGTAGTGGTTAAGAAAGGTAAAAAGAGCATCACTGAACTCCTGGAAGGCAGTGAAGAATAAAATTACAAAAAGGTGTAGTCCGTGAAAGTACAGTCTGAAATTAATATCGGGTTGGTAGGACACGTGGACCATGGTAAAACCACCCTCACCAAGGCCCTGTCTGGAATATGGACCGATACCCATAGTGAAGAAACTAAAAGGGGCATATCTATACGGCTGGGCTATGCGGACATCACCTTCCGCCGGTGCATGGAGTGCCCCATACCCCAGTGTTACACCACCTCCCTGGTCTGTGAACACTGTGGCAGTGAAACCCAAACCATCCGGAAGGTTTCCTTCGTGGATTCTCCGGGACACGAGACTCTAATGGCCACCATGCTCTCTGGAGCAGCTATAATGGACGGTGCCATCCTGGTCATCGCCGCCAACGAGCCCTGTCCCCAGCCCCAAACCAAGGAGCATCTCATGGCCCTGGACGTTATTGGGGTCACCGACGTCATCGTGGTGCAGAACAAGATCGACATCATCTCCCGGGAAAGAGCCCTGGAGAGTTACCAGGAGATCAAGGAATTCGTGAAGGGTACCTGTGCCGAGGACGCCCCCATCATACCGGTCTCTGCCCAGCAGGGCGCTAACATTGACATACTCATTGAAACCATACAGCATCAGATCAGAACCCCCCGCAGATCCCTCCGTAAAGCTCCACGCATACACGTGGCCCGGTCCTTTGATATAAACCGACCTGGCTGCACCCCTGAAAATATTCAGGGAGGAGTGATTGGCGGATCCCTCATCCAGGGGAAGTTGAAGTTGGGAGATGAGATAGAGATAAAACCGGGAATTCAGATTAAAAATAAGGGCAGATTGGAATGGATGAGTCTTATATCCACCATCACCGGACTGGTAGCCGGTGGAGAGCAGGTGGAGGAAGTGGGGCCTGGGGGCCTCATTGGAGTGGGAACCAACCTGGATCCCTCCCTCACCAAGGCCGACTCCCTTTCCGGTTCCGTAGCCGGCAAACCCGGATCTTTACCGGACATCCTGCACCAGTTCGCCATGAAAACCCATCTACTGGAACGGGTGGTCGGTACCAAAGAAGAGAAGGCCGTGGAGCCCATAAAGTCCTCCGAACCATTGATGATTAATATTGGAACCACCACCACCATTGGCGTGGTTACCAGCGCCCGTAAGAATGAGGTGGATGTCCAACTCAAACTACCAGTCTGTGCCGAGGCCGGTCAGAGAGTGGCCCTCAGCCGGAGGGTGGGTGCCCGGTGGAGGTTAATTGGTTATGGTATCATCAAATAGGGAAGCCCTGGTGGATGCCAATTTTTTATGACCACCACCCAGTTCCCGGTGGATGTGGTGGTCGAACTGGAAAACATCCTACCATCCTATAAGCTCACAGTTCCCTCCTACGTGCTGGAGGAATTGAAGAACATTAAAAGAAAATCCCGGGGTAAAAATCGAATAGCAGCCTCAGTGGCCATTAAAATAGCCGAGAATCCCCCCTTCGAGGTGCGGGAGATGGAGCTGGGCCGGGGCGAAAGGGTGGATGATGCACTCCTGCGACAATCCCGGGTGCTGTGCACCAACGACCGGGAGTTACGACGAAAGGCCAGGAAGAAGAAGATAACCGTGGTATATCTTCGTCAGAAAAGATATCTGAGTATAGATGGGCATTTAAGCCCGGAATAAAAAAGTTAATATCATTAATTCACGTCATCATAATTGGAGGAAAATGCATGAATCTCTGGAAGGACCTGGAAAGCGGACCATCCGCCCCGGAAGTTGTATACGCAGTTATTGAAATACCCAAAGGATCCCGGAACAAGTACGAATATGATAAGGATATGGAGGCCTTTGCCCTGGATCGGGTGCTCTACTCACCGGTACATTACCCGGCGGAGTACGGTATAATTCCCCAGACCCTATACGATGACGGAGACCCCATGGACATCATGGTGCTCATGGAACAGCCCACCTTCCCCGGTTGTATAATTGAGAGCCGGGCCATAGGTATGATGAGGATGATCGATGGTGGTGACCAGGATGATAAGATCCTGGCGGTGCCCACCCAGGACCCCCTCTACCAAGAGGTTCAGGACCTTGATGATGTGGCTCCCCACCTTTTAAAGGAAATAGCACAGTTTTTCCAGGACTACAAAACCCTGGAAGGAAAAGAGACCGAAGTCCTGGGCTGGGTAAATAAAGAAGAAGCCCTTAAGGCCATAGAACACTCCATCCAGCTTTATAAAAAAATGTGAAGCCATATGTTCATGATTAAATCATAATAAGTTATTAGAGGGATTTGTTTGTATTTAGTATCCAAAATTGAGGACACGGTGCGGGTCCCACCCCACCGGTTCGAGGAGCCCCTGCGGGAAGTGGCCGCCGAGATCCTTAACGAAAACTACATGGGAAAAATTGACAAGAAAATGGGTCTGATGGTCACCGTCAAGGAGATCGAGGACATCGGTGTGGGCCGGGTCATCATGGGAGACGGAGCCGCCTACCATGATGTGGTGTTCACCGCCCTGTTCTACAAACCGGAACTCCACGAGATCGTGGTGGGAGAGGTTATAGAAGTCACCGACTTCGGTGCCTTTGTGCGTATAGGCCCTATGGATGGCTTGGTACACGTTTCCCAGGTCACCGACGATTACATTAACTACGATGCCAAGAGAGGTGCCCTTCTGGGTAAGGAATCCAAGAAAAGCCTGGAGGAAGGAAACCATGTCCGGGCCCGGATCGTGGCTTTGAGCCTTAAAGAAAGATCCTCCGAAACCAAGATCGGTCTCACCATGAGACAACCCGGACTAGGTAGACTGGAATGGATCCAGGAAGAGAAAGATAAAGCTAAAAAGAAGAGGAAGAGTTAAATGGTTACCAAAGCCTGTACCAGGTGTCACCGTATTGTGGAGGGTGACCTGTGCGAAGTATGCAACCTGGTTACCTCCAAGAACTGGAGTGGTTTTCTGATTATAGTAGACCCTGAGAAGTCACAGATATCCCGGGACCTCAAAATCCAAGAGGCAGGAGAATATGCCCTGAGGGTTCGTTAGTGTTAGTCCTTAAAAAAGCCTTAAGATCAGAGTTTAAAAAACCTATAGGTACCCTTTATCCATCCCTGGATGATGCCCAGGATTTTCTGGCCTCACAAAAACCGGATACCCTCCTGGTTTCGGTGGGTGATGTCACCACCCGGAACCTACAGGAGCGGGGACTGATCCCCCACTTGGGGATCATCGACAACCAGGTGGAAAGAAAACCAGCCCAACACGACATAGTCTACGATAATGTAACCCTGAAGGCGGACAACCCCGCTGGTTCGGTGACCCGTGAGTTGTGGAATACCGTGAAGCAGGGATTTCAGTTGATAAAGGCCGGATACCGCGTTCTGATCCTGGTTACAGGTGAAGAAGATCTGGCGGTTATACCCGGTGTAATTCTAGCCCCACCCGGATCACTGGTATTTTATGGCCAGCCCGGAGAGGGTGTGGTGATCTGTGAAGTTGACCGTGTGCGAGATAAAGTAATTAAGATGAAAGAGATGTTAGAGGAGGAATAAGATGGAAATTGATATTAAAGAGAAAGTTGAAAATCCACTTCTAAACCGGACAGAGATAAGTTTTGACTGTCTGTATCAAGGAGAAGCTACTCCAAAAGTTTTAGATGTTAAAAACCGACTGGTTGCAGTTTTAAATGTGGATAAGGATCTTCTGGTAGTGGATAAGATGAAGCCCAGCTACGGTGAAGGCCGCTCAGAAGGCTACGCCAAGCTGTACGACTCTCTTGACAATCTTTCCCGGGTGGAAAGGGACCACGTAGTGGCCAAGAATCAGGAAAAAGCTACAGAAGAAAGTGAAGAAGAATAAAAAACCCTTGAGGATTTAACATGAAAAAGTACCAGCTTTACGAAGTTAAAGATAACAAACTCGTCCGTAAAAATCCGGAGTGTGTGCGATGCTCCCACGGAGTCTTCATGGCTGACCATGGAGACCGCTACACCTGCGGTAAATGCGGATACACCCAATGGAAAGGTAAAGAAAAGAAATAGGTTGGATTAGTTTTGAACTTGAGGTCCGGAAGGTTTAAGGGCAGGATGACCAGCGACGCGGCTAGTTACACTTCGTCCCTGGAATTTGACCATCGGATTTTCGGGGCTGATATAAAGTGCAACCTGGCCCACACCCTCATGCTCCAGGAGGAGGGTATCATCTCCCCGGAGGATGCCCAGGCCATTATAAAGGCCTTAAAAACGCTGGAGGAGGATGGTCTAGAGGCCCTGGAGCTGGACCCTTCCGTGGAAGATATCCATATGGCAGTGGAGAACTACGTTACCCGCAGGATTGGAGAAAAAGCGGGTTTCATGCACACCGCCAAGTCCCGTAACGACCAGGTGGCCACCGACCTCAGAATAGCCCTCAAAGAAGAGATACTAGTCATAATGGAGGGCCTAGTTACTTTTATTCAGGATATAGTGGAGATGGCCCAGGGAAATCTGGAGACGCTCATGGTGGGCTACACCCACTTGCAGCACGCCCAACCCACCACCTTCGCCCACCACCTTTTATCCTACTCCCAGGCACTTAAAAGGGATTACCAAAGACTGGAGGATGCCTACAAAAGGGTTGATCTTTGCCCCCTGGGCGCGGCAGCCCTGACCACCACTAGTTTTCCCATCAACCGGGAGCGCACCGCCCAGCTTCTGGGATTCTCCCAGATCCTGGAGAACTCCCTGGACGCGGTGAGCAGCCGGGACTTCATCACCGAAACCGTAGCGGCCCTGGCCCTTCTGGGTATCACCCTCAGCCGCATCTGCGAGGAACTCATCATCTGGAGCAGCTACGAGTTTGGTCTGCTGGAAATTGGGGATGAATATTCCTCCACCAGCTCCATAATGCCCCAGAAGAAGAACCCCGACGTGGCGGAGGTGGCCCGGGCCAAAGCCACGAGCATCCAGGGGGAACTGGTCACCATCCTCTCGGTAACCAAGGCCCTGCCCCAGAGCTACAACCGGGACTTGCAGGAAGTAACTCCCCATCTGTGGAAGGCCACGGACACCGCCCGGGACACCCTGCAACTGGTGCATGAGATGCTGTCCTCGGTGAAGTTCAACCAAAAACGGGGAGCGGAATTAGCCGCTGCCAACTTCTCCACTGCCACGGAACTGGCTGACCTCATGGTCCGGGAGAAACAGCTGCCCTTCCGGGTGGCCCACCAGATCGTGGGCCGGGTGGTGAGTACCGCCCTGGAAGAAGGCTTGAGGCCGGATGAGATCACCTCCCATTTTCTAGACCAGATCTCCCTGGAAGTAATCGGTGAGGCCTTAGATATAGGGGAGGAACTGGTAGAGAAGGCACTGAACCCCCTGGAAGTGGTTAGAAGCCGTGAAGTGCCCGGCGGACCAGCCCCCATCATGGTGCAGGAGTGTATCCAGAACCTTAAAAACTGGATGAAAAATAAGTAACCATATCTGAATTATTTTCTTTTTAATCTGCTTAATTGACTTTCTTTTGACTATCGGCCTCTAATGAGTTTATTTTGAAGTTTATCCATCTTCCTGGCTTGTTTGACCTGTTTTTCCAGATCACCATCTTCGATGACCACTGATCCTCGGTATCCGCATTTAGAACAGCGCCACAGCGACATCTGAGGATCGATCCACTTGATGTTCCGGGAACCGCACTGGGGGCAGGAATGCTTTTTTACCATGCTGATTCCTCGGCTTCCTTTTCAAGAAATTTTTTCCGGATCTCAACGGCCAGTTCTTCGTCCTCGATGATCACCGCCCCGTGATAGCCGCAGTCCATACAGTCCCAGATGGATCCCATCTGGGGTATCAACCATTTTATATTATTCGAACCACAGCGGGGACAGTATTTACCATGTCTTCTCAAATCTATCACTTTTTTGACTACTTTCATCCATATGGTGCAGCTATCTTCATCATATGGTGCCTTAATAAATACTCTTCAACAACCTATATAGTGCTCTTTTTACAAAAATATAGGCATGGAGAAAGAAAATATTCGTCAGATAATAGGCATCGCCGCCATTATAATCGGGATCCTCCTTTTCATATATCCCCAGCTGGTGGGTTACTTGGTGGGAGTGTTCCTCCTGGCCTATGGTATAGTGGAGCTTATTAAATAAGGCGCATGATCATATCCAGAGCCTCTCCCGGCTCCAGAACTCCGGCCCGGGTTTCCCTTTCAATACGCTGGATGGAGTAACGGCGCATGGAGGGATGTTTCTTTTGCACTTCTTTGAGTAAGGGGCAGCCATAGCCATTCTTCTTCTCCACCCCCCAACTGCGGGCTATACCTTTAACTTCGCCCTTAGTAGCGGATAAGAGGGCGGGAAGATTTATTCGGAGAATATTATCCTCCCAGATGAGGGAGTCGGCTCCGGTGGATAACAGGTCCCCGTAGAATAAAAACTGGGCTTCCATCTTTTGGGCGTAGCTTAACACCGTTTTTTCGATTAACTTGGAACACCGACCGCAGGGATGGAAGCGACCCTGCAGGGACTCCTGGATCACTTCCTCCATGGATAGTGGCAGATACTCATGTGGCACCTGGAGCTTCTGGGTTAGGTGCTCCACACTAGTTTTAAAGTACCCGGGCAGGATGATGCTCCCGGGGTCCACGGTAACCGCCCGGGGCTGAAAACCCAGGATATCAGCCATTATCAGGGAGAAGCTACTATCCACACCACCGGAGAGGGCTACCACCGACGGGGGAGAGTCTGCCTGGACTTCATGGTTTTCCAGCAGGGATGCCAGGGCGTAGGGCATTTCGATACGTTCCTCCAGCAAATGTACCAGGCTGTTGAGGGCCGGGCTGTGGAGAGTTGATCTGATTTGATTCAGCCGTTCCCGGGCCAGTTCCATGCGGTACCGGCGTACCATGAGGTCGGTGTAGGCCTCCACATGGACTCCACTGATTTTTAATTCTTCTTTAAGACGTCCAGCCACCCAGCCACCCTTCCCTATGACGGTGGATTTGCCCGGTCGGTCGCTGGTTATTATCACCAGTTCCCGGGACTTCTCATTCCACACCACATCCCTGATATCCGGTTCAACATCCTTATGGCCAATATCATATCGGATGCGGGATATGAGCTGTTTTATACGGTCCTTATCTAGGTATTGATCCATATTCATTTTCCTTAAATTTATTCTCTAACCGGTATTATATCCTGCGGTAGAGGGCCACCATCTGGAAACTGGCCACCCGCTGGTATCCGGGTAGGTCTGGTTTGGGATTGCTGAGGCTGTCCACGTAGTAATCCACGTCCTGTGACTGCAGGTAACCGGCGAAGTCCTCCGGTGTCCTGTAAAGTCGGGGAAAGGCCCCTTTAACGTCTTTTTTAAGGTACCAGGACATGGCACTGGAGTAATCCGAGGCGATAACCTTATCCCGGTACTGGGGGTCCTGTTGGGTTATCCAGTCACTGGCATCCTCCAGGTAGACCACAAACACCTTCTGGGGGGTGTGCCCGACGAAGGTTATGGTGGTGGAGCCCAGAAAGACCAGGACCAGGGCCAAATAAATCCATTTAGATTTTAAAACGGGTTTCCTGGTACTGAGGGTGGTTAGAAGTTCACTCACGCCCAGGATCAGGAAGTAGGCCAGGGCCGGGGCCATGGTAATGAAGTAGCGGTCCACCTTAATGGGCAGAATGCTGTGGAAGATGAGGTAGGACAGAAACCAGGACAGGAACAAAAAATCCAGGGCCAGATGTTCACTTTCTTCAGCCTGAAGGGATATGCAGGCCAGGTAACACAACAAGAACACCAGAACCACACTTATCAGGTAGCTGACTTGTTTGAAGCTTAATACCAGGACGACCAGGAGCAGGATAAAGCTGAGGGATCGAAGTACCAGTCCACGGGTAACTGTTAATCCGGTGACGCTGGACTTCAGTATACGGTATGAGTACAGGAAGAGGCCGGATCCTCCTAAGAGCAGGGCCAGGTAGGCCAGGGGGGAGGGGTAACCCCGGGAGGGGTTTAGTAGAGTGGAGTAGGTGCCCTGGAAGGGTGTCAGGGAGATGTAGTTAGGCACGTTCTGCAGGTAAAACCACAGGTTGGGATTGTAGGCCACATCATCTGCCGCTGCAGGGGAGGTGGTGGCGGTGGATACCAGGAGGTTCCAGATCACATCCAGACTGCCCATATGAGTGTAGAAATACCATAACAGGGGGAAGGTCAGGACCAGGGTCACCAGCAGGCCGGTGGATAGGCTCTTCAGATTTCGCCGGTGCTGGTCCTTCACCAGGAAGTAGAGAAGGAGAGGTACCACCATCAATCCCGCGGTGTAACGGGTTAAAACCGCCAGAACTAGGGTAGGGGCCACCAAGTACAGGAGCCTGGGCCGGTCCTCACTGCCCTTCACCAGGAAGTACACCGACCAGATGGAGATGGACACCGCCGGGACATCAATACCCCCGGAGGCGGTCCAGGGTAAAAGCACCGCCAGGGACAGGTACAACACGCAGCCGGCGAAGCTGACCAGTTCACTGAACCGGGTTTTGAAGAGGTAGAAGAGGCCCATTACTCCGGCTACAAATAGCACAGCGTCCAGGGCCATGATCACCGTGGAAGATAGCAGTCCCAGCCGGAAGAATAGGGAGGTTAAAAAGGGTAAGACGGGTGAGAGGGAGATGGTCCCGGCTCCGGGTCCTTCCAGGCCAGCAAAATATAAGGCGTTGTTTAGGTAGTTAAACACATCCCAGTAGGGGACCCCGATGCGTACCTGGACGCTTAAGACGTAGAGGGTAACTGCCAGGGTGAGGAGCATCAACCAGAAACTGTACTGTCCGGATAAGGCCCTTAAATTCTCCTGGTAACTGTGGTTCACAAGCCATCACACTCAAATTTGGTTATTAAAGATAAGAATTTCTATTCCCGGAAGTAGATTCCCACCAGCTGTCCCTGGTCTAAAAGGTGTCTATCCATGGCCTTAAGTAGTTCTTGATGTTTGGAACCGGCCGGCAGGTCCAGCATGGTGTCCAGGAGGTAGATTTTGAAAAAGTAGCGATGCATTCCACGAGAAGGGCAGGGACCCCGGTAACCAATGGCACCCCAACTATTAACACCCTGCAGTGCCCCGTTTTCCAGTTCTTCCCTTCCCATTATATGTTCCGGGAGGCTGGGGGTCTGGGGGGGAAGGTTGAAAATAATCCAATGGGTCCAGATACCAGTAGGGGCGTCGGGGTCATCACAGATAATGGCCCAGCTTTCTCCTTCCCGGGGAGATTTCCATTCCAGGGGGGGTGAAATATTAAGATCATCACAGGTATAACGGAGTGGTATAAGGCCCCCTTCTGAAAATGCAGAGCTTGTTATGGTTACAGCCATCTGAATCACCTTATATTCGTTTTGTTAGTAGGACTACTACATGTTATGTTGCTTTTGTTACTTATAAAGAGTTAAGAGTCAGATGCTTTCGGCATGGATTTTATAAAGTTACGTAGTCAGAGGCCATATTGGAGTGAAAAAATAAGCCCCAACCCCTATGGTGTAATGTGATTTTCAAGATGGACATGTTTGGATTAACCACGGATTAATAACCTAAAAAACAACATACTTAAATACTAGATGGTCCTAATAGAACAATGAGGTGGTTTTAATGACCGAAATACCAATTGCCCCTGTAGGAAGAATAATAAAAAATGCTGGCGCACAGAGAGTCAGTGACGAAGCCCGAGACGAATTAACCAAAGTATTGGAATCTCTTGGCGAAGATATTGCTTTTGAAGCCGTTAAACTGGCTAAACACGCAGGCAGAAAGACAGTGAAAGCATCAGACATTGAAATGGCTCTCAAAGTCTTGATGTAACTTTTTTCTTTTTTTATTTTAGTTTTTATTATTTTTTAACCGTTATTAATCCCCGGTTAGGGGGTGGATCTTATGGAGTCCAGGGATAAGCTTAAGTTGGTGGTGATAGCCGCCCTTATGGTGGCCGGAGTTGCCGTCGTGATCTACCTGGCCTACGGTCTCACCATCATCTGGCAGGGAATGGCCGCCGGAGTAACGGTGGGTTTCCTACTGGTACTCCTATTTATCGCGACCATACTGGTCATCTATTTCTGGATCAGAATCTTCCTACTCAGAAGGGAACTCCAGAAGTGCCAAACCCGGGTGGATGATTTAGAACACAGATTGAAGTCTAAAGAGACAGTTAAAAAGTCAGGAAAAGAATTTTAGGTTGATCATATACTGCGAGTTTTAGATTTTAACTCCCCAACTAATATTAGATGTAAGTTACAATCTTAATCTACATTTCCAATTACTCTAGGGGAATTAATATTCTCCTAATTCTCCTATTTAAGGGGGCCAAACACTCCCAAGAGAAGTTTAAGGTTTTGAAATTCATGACCCGCATAGCCATACTAGACCATGATCGCTGCCAGCCCAAGAAGTGCCACTATACCTGTATGGAGTACTGTCCCGGGGTGCGCATGGAAGAAGACACCATCACCATTGACCAGAAGACCAAAAAACCATTAATATCCGAGGAACTCTGTTCGGGTTGTGGTATCTGCACCAACCGCTGCCCCTTCGGCGCGGTGAGTATCATCAACCTTCCGGAGGCCCTGGATGAGCCTATCCACCGTTACGGGGCCAACCAATTCGAACTTTTCGGCCTGCCCCAGGTGAAGGAGGGATCGGTGGTGGGTATGCTGGGCCCCAATGGTATCGGTAAGTCCACCATACTACGCATCCTCTCCGGGGAGCTGAAGCCCAACCTGGGCAACTACCAGGAGGAAAGTTCCTGGGATGATATTATAAAGTTCTTCAAGGGCAGTCAGATGCAGAACTACTTCCAGAAACTGTCCCAGAATAAGATCGATGTGGTGCACAAGCCCCAGATGGTGGACATGCTCCCCCGCTTCGTGGAGGGACTGGTGCATGAACTCCTGGAGAGTGTGAACCAGCGACGTCGCCTGGAGGAGGTAGTGGAGGCCCTGCAACTGGACACGGTGATGAACCGGGAGATAGCCAACCTCAGTGGGGGAGAACTGCAACGGGTGGCCATCGCCGCGGCGGTGCTAAGGGATGCTGATTTTTACTACTTCGACGAACCCACCAGCTGGCTGGACGTTCGGCAACGTCTCAACGCGGTGCAGGTGGTGCGGCAGCTGGCCGAGGATGGTAAGTCGGTGCTGGTCATCGAACACGACCTGGCTGCCCTGGACGCCCTGTCCGACTACGTGCATCTGCTCTATGGTCAGCCTGGAGCCTACGGGGTGGTCTCCCATCTGCGGGGTGTGCGGGTGGGTATCAACGCCTACATCAATGGATTCCTCAAGGAGGAGAATGTGCGCTTCCGTAAGCAGCCCCTGGAATTCCAGGTACGGCCCCCCAGTGTGGGGGTTCAGGCCGAGGTCCTGGCCTCCTACACCAGTCTGAAAAAGTCCTATAAAGGGTTCTCCCTGGAGGTGGAGGAGGGAGAGGTGCAGCACGATGAGATCATCACCGCCTTCGGGCCCAACGGTATCGGGAAGACCACCTTCGCCAAGATGCTGGCCGGGGTGGTGAAGCCCGATACGGGTAAGATTAGAAAGAACGTGAAGATATCCTACAAGCCCCAGTACCTGGTCTCCGACTACAGTGGTACGGTTAAGGAGTTTCTCTACACCACGGTACCCAGCTTCGGCAGCAACATCTTCCGCACCGAGATCATGAAGCCCTTCCTCCTGGAGGATCTTCTGGAGAAGAAGATGGATGAACTGAGTGGAGGTGAGCTGCAGCGACTGTCCCTGGCCATTTCCCTATCCCAGGAGGCAGATGTGTACCTCTTCGACGAGCCCACAGCCCACCTGGATGTGGAGCAGCGTATCCGGGCCGCCAAGGCCATCCGCCGGGTTACGGAGAGTAAGAATGCCGCGGCCATCATCGTGGACCACGATATCGTGTTCATCGACTACATCAGCCAGCGGGCCATGGTCTTCTCCGGGGAGCCCGGAGTAGAGGGTTATGCCTCCACCCCCATGGACCTGCGCTCGGCCATGAACCGCTTCCTCTCCGAGGTGGGAATTACCTTCCGCCGGGATAAGGAGACCAAACGTCCCAGGGTGAACAAGCAGGATAGCTACCTGGACCGGGAGCAGAAGGAGAAGGGAGAGTACTACTATCTGAAGAGTTGATGGAAAAACCATACCTAAACTATTCCAAATACATCGGTGCACCACCCCGGGAGTTTAAATGTAACTTCCTTGAAATTAATGAGATGTTGATGGGATGGGTAGAAAGGTTGAAATGTTAAGTAAAGGCATCATAATCAGGCCCTTTGGTTTAGAAGATGTGAATTTCATAATAGCTGGTCAACTTGAATTATATGAAAGGGGTATGGCTTTACCTCCCACATCTGGAAAGAGTATTTAAAGGGTGGAGTACAGGATCTTGTAAATCAATTTGATGAGGAAAAAGATGGTATCTATATTCTTGAATATGATGGAGTTCCATCAGGATGTGCTGCTGTTAAGCACGTAGATGAAGTGACAGCTAAATTCAGATTCTTTTTTTTGAACTCGGAACTGAGAGGAGTAGGTGCCGGGCATAAACTTCTTGATATGGCCATTGATTTTTGTAAAGAAAAAGGGTATAAGCGGATATTTTTGTGGACGTTTAGTACCCTGGAAGCTGCAAGACATTTGTATAAAAGTAAAGGGTTTAAGATTACAGAGACTCAAGAAAATAATGAGTGGGGAACAACCATTTTAGAGGAACGATGGGAGATAAATTTATAAATAAGGCCCATTCATGTAAAAGGTAATTTTATAACAATCTATTAGTCTAAAGCCCATAGTAACTGTGAATACCTAGTTCTCTTAAAACACCAGCTGCGGAATCACCTAATTTATCAAACTCATTTTCTTCGTATATTTTTATAAGTAATTTTATGGCCTGGGAGTCACCTATCTTTCCCAGTGCACTGACCGCTGTTTCACGTAGGAGGTATTGTTCGTTTTTGTCTAATGCTACTGCTCCTAATGGTCCGTTTGCCCCTGGATCTCCAATATTTCCCAGGGCATAGGCGGCAAATTCACGTGTATCATCTCGGTAATTGCCCTGTAATATCTTCATCAGGGGGTCTGTGGCCTGGGGATCACCAATTTCTCCTAGATTAAGAATAGTAAGAATATCTTCAGGATCCCTTTCTAATGCTTTAATTAATTGCTCCAGTTTCTGTTCAGAACGACTTTTCACTTGGTTATGCCCCCTAAACATGGCAAAAGTTGATGATAATCCACATTTACATCTTAGTATTTAATATTTTTCCGGCCATGAGCGAAAACAGGGTTTTTTTCATTGTAGGGAGTCCAGTAACTGAACCATGAGGTGATCATCTTCTACATTGCCATACATATCATAGTAATTCCCATTTTTATAGAAGAGGTAAGTATAGAGAGTTATATTTCCATTGGTATGGATGTATTGATAATAGGACACCCCTCCCGAATTTTCTAACTCATATTCTAGTTGCCATTTGGACTCAGCTTCATCTTTAGCTTTGATATATTCGGATTTATCCATAACCTGGATGAAAATACCATAATTCTGTGGATCCACTGGATTAGCAGTGTTTATTTGTACACTATATGAATTATCGAGCTCGGTAACAGTTAAGTTGGGCGGGTACTGGAATGATAGGTGGGAATTGTTGAAGGTTTTATATCCTGCCGTGTCCTGACATACCGATGACGATGTTGTGTCTTCCTGGGATAGAATAAGTCCGATTCCAAAAAGAACAGCCATTAAGAGACCGAAGCCCAGAAGAATAGCTAAAAAATTAAATTTCATCACTTGAACCCGCTACTACCTTTACATACTGAATAGTTCAGAATCCCCAAAAAAATAGTGGGAAATTTATTCATTCCCGGTTAACTCATCCATCCCTTCCAGGAAGCAGTCCGCGAAGTATTCCACCTCGTGTTTGGGTATGGAAAAGCTCACCCGTAGGTAACGGTGTCCAAAGAGTTTACTGGTGTAGGAACCTTCCCTGGCGAATATTTTCTTTTCTAAGAGGTAATCCACCAGATCATGGGGTTTAACCCCGGCTTCATACATGTCGATGACCAGCATATTCCCATCGGAGGGGTAGACTGGTATGAAACAACCATCCACCAGGTCCACCGCTTCTTTAATGATGTCCTGGTTGGAGCGGGTGGTGTCCTTAATCCGGTCCAGCCATTCATATTTAGAGTTAACCGCAGCTATGGCGCCCTTCTGGGCCACCACGTTGGTACCCAGATCGTTGATGACGATGGTGCGCAGGGAGTCGATCATCTCTGGGGTGCCAAGGACTGCACCCACCCGCAGACCAGCCATGCCGTAGATCTTGGAAAAGCTGTACACGGTGATGGTATGTTCCGGGGCGTAGTTGGCCATGAGATGATGATTCCTTGCAAAATCACGATAGGTGATGTCATGTAACAGGTAGATATCATGATCCTCGGCCAGATCCGCGAAGTCCTTTAACTCCTCCTTGGTGTAGGATGATCCTAAGGGATTCAAAGGATCCACCAGGGATACCAACTTGGTATCTTGGTCCATGTTCTCCCTTACCAGCTGGGGAGTGAGCTTGTAGTGGCACTCCGGGTTGTAGATGGGGATGGACTTCACATGGTCCCCGAAGCGACTGGCGAAGTTATCGATGATAAGATATCCCGGGTCACAGGTGATGGTGTTGTTCTCGGGTTCCAGGATGTTGTTGGTGCATAGGTACAGGGATTCAGTCCCCCCGGCAGTGATGAGTATGTCAAAGCCATGGGTAAGTCCCAGATCCTCTTGTACCAGGTCCTTCAATTCCGGGAATCCCTCTGGTGGGGGATATTTACAGTAATCCTTCTTCTTGATACTTCCCAACATGGCCTCCATGATGCCATCTTCCTCATGGAGATGGTTGGTGTTCTGACCCATCCAGATCATGTCCTGGTCATTGTAAACGTAATTGAAAAACTCGTTGGCAGAATGAAATCCCTTTGGCAGTGCCTTGGCAGATTTAGCATATTTTTTTGGTGAAATCATGATCTCACATACATTAGATTTTGATCCGGGAAAAAATAGAGTTATCCCTCATTAAACCTCCCTTAGTGAGGTTAGTTAGAATTTTATCTTATTTCTAGTGGACAATCATTTAAAATTATCTATTGTAACCCGGAGTCCACGATCCGGAAACGGGTCTGCAGGCCCTCCGGCCGACTGCGGTGCCTTTTTAAAACAGCAAAACGTTCCCCGTTAAGGTCTCCCCGGGCCAATTCTACCATGATCTTGCTGCGATACTTGAGAATGGTACCTCCCACTGGTTCCACCATTCCATCCCCATCGAAGCGAGAGTAGACATGGTTGGTGATGACCACCGCCACATTAAAGCGCCGGGCGATCCTCAAAAGCAGGCCCATCTGCTTACCCAGTTCCTGGTTAAGACTGAAGGAATCCCCCTCCTTAACCCGGTACAGGGCCACCGCCGAATCCAGGACTAACAAGTCAGCCTTCTCACCGGACTGGAACATTTCCTCGATCCTTTTCAGGACCTGGTCCTGCTCGGAGAAGGTAGAAGGTTCGAAGACCAGGATCCGGCTGGCCACCTCCTGGAAGTCCGGGCCGGAGATCTGCTTCACCCGTTCAATGGACAGTCCCCCCTCGGTGTCCACGAAGATGCTTCTTTTACCATTCCGGGCACATTGTACGGCTAGATTAAGGACTATATTTGTTTTTCCTGAGCCGGGGGGTCCGTAGAACTGGGTGATGCAACCCTTCTCCACCCCACCCCCTAGTAGTCTGTCCAGGGGGGATGCGGTGGAGATCTTGTCGTTGGCAGAGATGTGGGATAGGTCCTTCAATATGATACCTCAGTATTATATGGTACGGGATTATTTATTATTTAACCCTAATCTATGGAACTATGGCCACGGCATCTATTTCAACCAACCAATCAGGATGGCCCAGTCCCGCTACAAATAAAACAGTTATGGTGGGATAGACTTGATTATCTCCCCATATTTGCTGGAAAACCTCGAATCCATCCTGGGGGTTTTGTCCCTGAACCAGGTAAATGTTGAATTTAACCACATTCTCCAGTTTGGCATCCGATTTTTCTAAAACTTTCAGGATGTTGGTTAAAACCTGCTTTGTCTGTTTTTTAAGACTATCCTTGCCTATTAGGTTTCCTTTTTCATCAATTGCGTTTTGTCCACCGATATAGATGGTGCGGTGACTTCCAGTGACGGATATGGCATGGGAATACCCGCGGGGTCGGGCCATGTTATGGGGGTTGATGTAATCTATTTTCACCATGTTAAAATCTCCTTTTCATTCCCAACTCTGGTACTTCTAGAGATTGAAGATCCTCTACTCCTGCGCCGGCACGGAGTATCTCCAGGGGCCAGGAGCTTAGATCGATAACTGTGGAGGGGGACCGGTTACCATCCCCCCCGTCCAGGTAGAGGTCCACCTCCTCCTGGAAGAGTTCTACTAGTTGATCCACCCGGATGGGGGGCTCCTCACCGGAGAGGTTGGCGCTGGTGGTGGTGATGGGAAACTCTAGGGCTAACTCCCGGCAGACCGGGCTGTCCGGGATGCGGACTCCGATCTTATCCGACCCCGCACTTAGTGAGTCCGGGATATGATCTTTCTTTTTCAGGATAAGGGTGTAGGGGCCGGGGAGGAGATTTTTGGCTAACTTAAGAGCATCACCTTCCAAGTAGGCCACCCTTTCTAGGTCCTCCACCCGGCCCAGGCAGATGGACAGGGGTTTATCCTGGGACCTTCTTTTGATCCTGTACACCCGTTTCACCGCTTCTTCCCGGAAGATATTGGCCCCCAGGCCGTACAGGGTGTCGGTGGGGTAGACCACCACCCCTCCCCTCCGGAGGATGTTCCGGGCCATTTGTATCTTCTCCGCTTCCGGGTGGGTGGGGTTTATTTTAATGCATTTCATAGTTTTCCCATTATTTTGAAAAATCAAATAGAATATTTATGGTTAACGATATATTAAGTCCAGGGATATACTTTCCAAATCCATACCCGGGGGTTTTGCCATTTTACGCGCCATAGAGATGCTCATTCCTGCAGGAAAGACTGAAGAGGCGGTTAAGATTTTGGAGGATCTGAAGGTGGTGGATTACGATTACTCCACCCTACCCCGAGAAAAAGTTCGTTTTAAAATCGTTATCCGGAAGGAGCGAAGCGACCAGATCCTAGAATCCCTGCACCAGAACTTCTCATCCCAGGATGGTTTCCGGATTATCATGACCTCCATAGAGGCCTATCTGCCCTATCCCGAGGAAGATGACAAGAAGAAGAGTTTTGATCTGAAACAGGAGATGATCACCCGGGAGGAGATTTACGTACAAGTGGAGGATATGGCCAGTCTCAACACCATCTACCTTTTGATGGTGGTACTCTCCAGTTTAATAGCCACAGTGGGGGTTATCAACAACAACGTGGCGGTGATCATCGCCGCCATGATCATCGCCCCCCTGATGGGGCCGGGGATCGGCCTGTCCTTCGGACTGACCATGGGGGATAAAAGATTAGTTTTCATGGCCCTGAAGACTAGTGCGGTGGGGATAGTGATCTCCTTCCTCATCTCGGTGATTATGGGCATATTTATGGAGGTAGATCCCACTGTACCGGCCATAATAACCCGCACCAACGTAGGGCAGGGAGGTTTCATCCTGGCCCTGGCCTCGGGCTTTGCCGGAGCCCTGGCCCTGACCACCCAGCTGTCCAGCACCCTGGTGGGGGTGATGATCGGAATTTCGTTGATGCCACCCCTGGTCACCTTCGGCTTACTTTTAGCCACCGGTGAGTACCTCCTGGCCTGGGGCGCCCTCCTGATCTTCCTGGTGAACCTGGTATCCATCTACCTGGCCGCTCTTTTAACCTTCTACGCCGAGAAGATCCAGCCCCTGGAGGAGGAAAAGGTTAAATCAGCCAGAAAAATGGCCAAAATCGGGATAATAATCTTCTTTGTCATCCTAATTCTCCTGTTTGTCGCCGATATCTTCCAGAGCATCCTGTGGTCCTTCTACATGATGCAATTTCCTGGCCTAATCCCCTGAGGTGAGAAAGATATGTTGGATGATGTCCTGGTCTGGCTTGGCCCCCTGATTGCAGTTACCCTCATCACTGGCGGAGTGATACTGGTGATTGTGATCCTCATATCCTGGGTGGATGCCTCCATTATCGAGAAGACTATGGACCTGGTTATTAGTTTTGTGGACAGTTTAATGGGTTTGAGCCCTAACCAAGTATGATAAAAACTGGTTTGATCTATCCCTATGCACCCAAACCAAGTTTGGGCTCTAGTCTTGTAGATAAAAACACTTTCAAGATTTTTTTATAGACTAAAAGAAGTTTATGCCGTGACTAGTTCAGTTTCAATACTGGGTATGCCAATATCGTTGGAAGTGAAGGTGTCCATCGATTGAACCTGTTTCTTATTATGAATAAGCACGTTAATGGCTAATTTGAGGTTTATCGATAATATTACCATATATAATATTACTTATTCAAATTTTAGTATTTCAGAGCTTCCAGCTTTCTTTCTAAAAGTTTTTTATCCCGTATAAGTTCCTTTATGCTTTTCTGAAGTTTTTCAAAGTCCTTAGCAGTTATTACCTTAACTTCCTGGTCCCTCTGGAAAGGATGGCCCTCGGGGAATCCGTCACTGACCCGGGCAGTTAAGACCATCATGTTAGAGTCCCAGGAGACACTGGGGAGTCTCCTTCTTTCTTATCTCGGGGAAGCTCTCAATCTCGGTCTGCACCTGGTACCGGTTCAGGCCGTCTAGTAGTTCCTCCATCCGCTCCAAGTAGTTCTGGGCGTATACGATGCCATCCTCCGGGGTGTAGCCTCGCTGTCCACTCTGCCCATACTCCAAGACGTTACTCACCAGCTGGCGCAGGTGTTTCAGGTCCTGGTAAAAGGCCTCGAACTCCCAGAAGGGAAACACCACCAGATCCTCATGCCTACGAAAGACACCAGTACGGTAGTACTGGGTCCGGTCCTCCTTGTTTATTATCACACTCATTCTCATCACGTTCACCAACCTTCTTGGAGTTGATCCTATAGGGGTGCACCCATTCACCCCTTGTGGTAGAGCGTGTGAGAAGTAAAAAATTATTACCAGATGAAGGTGGAGTATGAGAAAATGAGTAATCCAAAAAGAAGTCTTGGTTATAAAAGAGAGTAGGAAAGAGATTTTATTTTGAAAAAGGAGCTAAGACAGTACAAAAATAACAATGAGTGTGTCTTTGTTGGCTGTGGTGGTTTTAATTAGAAATGCTTGGTGTTAATTTTTTCCAATTGGTAAACCAGTACCAACAAGACACATTAATAGGAATGTCTTTATTAGTAATAAAGTATTCGTTTTTATCCTGAAGGATCATACTTTTATAATAGATCAATATTGGATCAGTATTGAGTAAACTGAGAAAAAGGGTTCAAAAATGACCAAAATAAATTGTTATCCTGGAACGTCAACAGCTTAACTAAGAGGGAGAAGAACGGGCAGTTAGACTGGTTTTATAATGAAAACTTTGATATTCTCTGCCTCCAGGAAACCAAATTAACGCCCCATAAGCGTCCCCCATCATCACAAGATCTTAATGGTTACTATCAATATCATTCGTTTTCTGAAAAAAGTCCAGGATACGCTGGAGTGGGAATATTCACCAGATTTATGCCTTTAAATATTGAAAATAGTTTTAATGGCAACTATGATAGATTTGGCAGGATCATGAAGGCCGATTATGAAGGTTTTACCCTGTTAAATGTGTATTTCCCCCATGAAGGAGCTCCTGATTGTAATCATTACCAGTTTTACCGTGATTTTTTGGATTATGTTAAGGATCTCAAACAAGAGGTCTTAATTTGTGGAGATTTAAACATAGCACACCACGAGAAGGATTTAGAAAATCCCCAGAAAGGTGAAATGGGCTTTAAAAGAGAACAAAGGGATTTTATCGACGAATTGGTAAGCTATGGATATCGGGATACCTTCAGAATCAACAATCTGGAGTCTGGACAATACTCCTGGTGGGGAAATGGTTTTAAATCCAGAGAAGGAAGAAGAGGATGGAGAATTGACTACTTCTTCGCCAGTGAAGGTTTAAAAGTTGCTGATGCATATATCCGAGACGATATTAAGGGTTCTTTAGAATGTGCTGGCTCGGATCACTGCCCCATAGGTGTGGAAATAGAACTCTAAAAGGACAAGATCATGAAATCAATAGCAGAAACCTTCGCCAACCGTTTTGCCCACTGGAACATCACCATACCCGAAGAAAACCTAAAAACCAGAGAAATCGGCTACATCCAGGAAGCAGGCTGGCTCATCCAGTACTGCTTTGGGAAAGATGAGCAGGGTGAATATCTAGATTATTATGCTGCCCACCGGATGACTGATGATTCCCATGTGCATATATACCAGGATGGCCAGGTTGAGCACCTCCCCGCTCTAGATAGTGTTCGTAAAGTCAGCAAGGACCCGGAAGAAGACCAGCGGCTGGAAGAGGAGTACTACAAGCACAATCAGCAGGTGGCCAGGGAGCTGGCCAAGAAGGGTTTCAACAAGTTCACCATTAATATGTTTCTTCATGCAGGGTTGGATAAAAAATGAGGTTTAATGGGATGAATTGATGATTTGAGGAAATTCAAGATATTCTGGAATTAACTTAAAAATAGTAATTTATAAAAAATCTGATGATTTCCTTTCGAATAATTCGCATCCCTGGATACTTCATCTTATATTCTTCTTCTTTCAGTTTTTGTGCTGCAATAAAACCCCAGATGGGTTGTTGCAAAGTTGTCTGGTGCTCGATAATACCTGATCAATCCCCGTAGAATAGAAGAAGTTAATAAATTATTGGAAGAACTGTCCCCTTAAAAAATATTCCTTCTGTAATTTTAACACTATTGACTAACAATACCCTATTCTGCACCAATTCAAACCAACCCTTTAATATACATCAAATTTTAATCACTAACCATAAACTCAAGGTTACCCATCATGCTCAACAAACTACGCCCCCATCTGAAGCGCTACATCGACCCGGTGGCCAAGAAGATAGCCATCAACCCTAACATCATCACCATCATCGGACTGTTGGTGAGTTTAATAGCGGCCTACCAGTTCTCCCAGCAGGATCTGCTGGGCGGAGCTCTCCTCATACTTTTAAGTGGATTTTTTGACGTGGCTGATGGGGCGGTGGCCCGAAATCATGGCCGGAGGACCAAGTTCGGAGGGATCCTGGACTCCACCGCGGACCGCTTTTCCGATGCCTTCATCATCATCGGAATCATACTAGGAGGATACGTGGACTTGATCTGGGGAGTTCTAGCTCTCCTGGCCTCTTTTAGTGTCAGCTACGTACGGGCCCGGGCCGAGGTGGATGGGGTTCCCTGTGATGTGGGAATAGCTGAAAGAGCCGAACGCCTGGTGATCCTGGTGTTGGGGGCCTTACTGGCCTACTTCCTCCAGACAGACTTCATCATGACCCTGGCTGTCTACGTGGTGCTGGTTCTGGGATACTTCACCGTGGCCCAGAGGTTGTATCACTCTTATAAGCAGCTTAACCCCTGATTTTCAATACCTCTTATTTTAAGAAGAAGCTTGGTGATGTGATTATGGATGCCCTGGAACGGATAGATAAGGACCTTAAACTTTTTGAAAAAAATATAAAAGAATTAGAGTCCATAAAGATGGGTGTAAAGGATGAAAAGATTGTGGACATGGCCCGGAGCTATGCCCAGGACACCACCTACTACTTGGAAAAAGAGGATTATTTAACTGCCTTCGGATGCATCACCTACGCCCACGGGCTCCTGGATGCAGTCCGATTGATTAAAGATCTCATCTAAAAGTTAATAGTCCCAGGGAGGATTATTTATGACGTTGTTTGGCCGTGAATCCCGGGTGGAGAAGCACTTCAGAGAACACGCCCAGCTGGTCTACGAATGTGTGCTGAAGCTTCAGGAGCTTATGCCTCTTTTTTATCAGGGTGACTTCGACTCTTTAGAGAAAAAAGTTGAAGAAATGTCCCGCTTAGAACGAGAAGCCGACGAGATCCGTCGGATAATGGAGATCGAATTTTTCAAGGGGGCCTTCCTGCCCTTCGACCGGGAGGACCGGATCATCCTGGCCGAACTGGTGGACTCCGTGGCGGATATCACCCAGGAGGCGGCCTACGGAATCTGCCTCAGCCGGGTGCAGTTTCCCAGCCAGTTCGAGGACGACTTCCGGGAACTGGTGGACTCCGTGTGCGAAACCGCCCGGGTCCTAAAGGAGAGTGTGGAGATGCTGGATGAGGACCTGGCCCAGGCCATAGCCAAGGCCCATGAGGTGGAATCCAAGGAGGAGGTCATGGACCGGGTGGAAAGGCGGATTATAAAGAAACTCTACAATGCCTACCGTAACGGGGACTTCGGCATCCTGAAACTCATCGAACTTAAAAACACCGCCATCCGCCTGGGTAATATTGGGGACCGGGCTGAGGACGCCTCGGACCGGGTGCTGATCATCGTGGCCAAGAGGAGGGGCTAGGTATCAGCCCTCTGAATGATGCGGAGATAGATTTAAGACACCTTCTCAACCGGGGCTACCCCCAGAAGGGTGCCCTTAACTTCGTAGCCGGACACTACCTTTTAGACCAGGACCAGAGAAACTACCTGGCCCGTAAGGTTTCCTCCGACCAGAAGGCCCTGGAAAGAAAGGTCAAAATTGTTGATTTTACTGATCTAAAAGACCAGACCCTCCTCATAGATGGTTACAACGTGCTCATCACCCTGGAGAATGTCCTTCACCACCCGGACACCATCTTGGAAAGTGATGACGGAGTATTAAGGGACACCAAGGCGGTTTTTGGCAAGTACCGACCCCACCCGGATACAGCGAGTACTTTAAACACCCTAATCAGCTTTTTAAGAGAGGCCCAGGTAAGGAGGGTGGACTTCTTCTACGACCGCCCGGTGAGTAAAAGCGGAGAGCTGGCAAAATTGACCAGGGAGATGATGGAAAGGAACCAGTTCCCGGGTAGTGCAACCACCAGTCCCTGTGTAGACCGGGAACTAGCCAAAAACAGTGCAGATACCGTGGTGGCCACCAGCGACGGCCCCCTCATGGATAAGGTGGAGAAAGTGGTGGATCTGCCGGGTTTAATCCGGAATGAACTAAAATAAGTATTTAATTATTTTTCTAAAAAATAAAAAGGAAGTAAAGGTATGGATTTTACTCCATATCTTCCATACGGTCTTCTAATTTTTCTAAGACACCAGGTAGGGTGGTGTACTCCATTTCATCGGCTGGTAGTCGGTGTGGCTCGAAGGGTCCGTGTCGGCGCATGTACTCGGCGATCTCAGAGGCCAGCACCCGGGACCGGTCATAGGCGGGGTCGTCGAACATGTCAGCTGGGCCCACCAATTTGCAGTCGGAGATCTGGAATCCCAGGGCCATGACCCGTGGTGGTCCGTCGAATCGTACTGGATAAGCGTTTTTCTGGGCTACGGGCATCAGTGGTCCGTTATGGGAGCCCCTCATCCAGCCACCCACCAGGTGGGGGAAGGCGAATGGTTCCACCACTTCACCGGCGGCGGGGAAGCCAGACTGGGATCTTACAATGGCCACTGGGTCGTCCTTACCCACGTACTTACCGGCCATGAGGTTCAGTCGTTCGGTACTCACCGAGGCGGCTATTTCGTTGTCACTTCTTCTCCGGATCCGTTTTATGACGTAGCGGCTGATGGTGCCCAGGAGGGCCACCAGGTCGTACATCTCGTCGGGGCAGGTCATTTTAACCTTCTTGTGCTCCATGACGTCGAATACTTCGAATTCAAATCCTCCGTGCAGGGAGGGGTCGATGACCAGGCCGGCGGTGGTGAAGGGGTCAGCGAACATTTTAAACAACGGCATGTTAAATGCGCCGGGTTCGGTCTTGTCACAGCAGAAGACCACTACCGGGTCGCTGGGCCGTTCTTTGAATTCCATCTCGGCACAGCCAGGTCCCATTCCCTTGATATTACCGGAGAATGTATCAGAAAGCAGGTCCTGTCCCGCACCATAGAGTTTAAGTTCCTTGGCCACGGCAGTGGCTTCGATAAAGGCATTCCAGGCCAGTTCGTGGACTTCCTCATTTTCTTCACCGTTACGGTGGGTCATGATGAGTTCGGTGTCGTCACCACAGTTGGTGACATAATAGTCTTCCAGGAGTCCTTCTTCCTTGGCTTTGCCCAGGATATCTTCACATTTTTTCAGTAAGGCGGGATGGGCCAGCCCGTGCCCGGCGATACTTCCAACATCTGCTTTTATTACACTAACGGTGGTTTTCATAGCACAATACCTCCAAATAAATTTGTAACATTTCTAAAACAGCATTAAAAAGCTGAAGGGTGGTCACCTTAGATTTATAATCTGTGAATTGGTTTTTTTAGTTTTTTTAAAGTAGGGGTGATTTTTAATTCATTAAATGACCCAAAGGCAGCTTTTAGCTGTGCTTTTTAACCCTTTAGTATGGTGAACTATATTGTGAGGTGCATATAAAATTTACTACTCACCAAATCCTCTGGTCAAACAGAGTCCAACTTACCCCGTACCTCCCGGGCCATCTCCAGGGTGGATGAACTTCCCCCCAGGTCCGGAGTGAGAACCCGTCCTTCCTCTAAGACCATTAGAAGGGCTTTTTCAAGTTTGGTGGCGGCATCTTCTTCTTTCAGGTGGCGCAGCATCATCACCACCGAGAGCAGCATGGCGGTGGGGTTGGCTACATTATGACCAGCGATGTCCGGAGCCGAACCATGCACCGGCTCAAACAGGCTATTCTTATCGCCAATATTAGCTGAGGGCACCATACCCAGCCCCCCCACCAGGCCCGCTCCCTCATCGGAGAGTATATCCCCGAAGAGGTTGGTGGTGACCAGTACCTGGAAGCGCTGGGGATTTTTAACCAGGAACATGGCCGCGGCGTCCACGTAGAGTTCCTCGGCCTCCACCTCCGGGTGATTCTCTGCCGCTTGGTAGAAGGCCTCCCGGAATATTCCATCGGTTTTCTTTAAAACGTTGGCTTTGTGTACCGCGGTGACCAGTTCAAACCCATTCTCTTGGGCCTGTCTGAAGGCAAATTCACATATGCGCCGGGAGGCTTTTCTGGTTACCACCCGCAGGGCCTGAGCCCCCTCCGGGGTGTATTGTTCCCGGCCGGCGTAGAGTCCCTCGGTGTTCTCCCTTACAATCAGAAAGTCCAGATCCGGATAGAGGGAGTCTATGCCGGGATAGGATTTAACCGGCCTTAGATTAGCGTACAGATCCAGCTCCTTTCTCAGGGTGAGGATGGCACTCTTCTGGCCAGGCACAGTAGTTACCGCCCCGAATAGGGTGGCGTCACTTTGCAGGGCCAGGTCGATGGTCTGGGAGGGTATGGTGGTTCCCAGTTTCTGGAAACAGGCGTTACCGGCCATGGCCGAAAAAAATTCCATATCCGGGCCCATTGCCTCTAAAACGAGTAAGGCCGCCTCCATCACCTCCGGCCCGACGCCGTCCCCGGGTATCACGCATATTCTATACATGGTAAACTTACTCCTCCTTGATTAAATTTTTTCCTCGCACAAACTATATTTTACAGAAAATACATAATAAAAGTTCCAACAGCCTAGTTATAAGATCAGAATTTATTTTTTAAACTGGATATTTGTTTAAATTTAGCCAAGGGGAGGCATGATCATGGAAGTGCAGAAGAATGTAGAGAGACTCATTCAGACCTTGAAAGACGAGGATGAACTGGTGCAGTTACAGTCCCTTTCACTTTTAGAAGAAATAGGTGGACCAGCGGTGGATCAACTTATTCAGGCCCTGGATGATGACAATAAAAACATACGGAAAGGAGCCGCCCGTGTGCTGGGAGAGATTGGTGATAACAGCGCCATAGAACCTTTGATCCATGCCCTCAGTGATGAGAACAAGTGGGTGAGGAGGGAGGCCTCCACCGCCCTGAGTAAGATGGGTGACCAAGCAGTGGATCCCCTGATCAGGATTTTAGAGGATGATGACTGGAGGATTAGAGGAGCAGCGGCTTGGGCCCTGGGAAACATTAGAAACCAGGCAGCCCTGCAGCCACTGATCAAGGCCATGCAGGATGACAGTGGCTTTGTGCGGGGGGGAGCGGCCTGGGCCCTGGGACAGTTAGGGGGAGAAGAGGCCGAAGCAGCCCTGGAAGCAGCCCTGGATGATAAAAGCGGCTACGTGCGTAAAGTAGCCCAGAACTACTTAAGTCGGGGATAAATTTGAAAGTCACAGTAATGGGTGGGTCTGGCCGGGTGGGTAAGGCAGCGGCCTTCTGTCTGGCCGAGGAGGACCTGGTGGATGAGATGGTTCTCATCTCCCGGGAGAATAGCCTGGACAAGATCAAGGGGGAGTCCCTGGATATGAACGACGCCCTGGCGGCCAAGGATATTCAGGTGAATATCATGGCCTCCTGTGATATGGAAGACATGCATGACTCCCGGGTGGTGGTGCTGGCCGCTGGAGTCCCCCGCCAGAATGGGATGTCACGCCAGGACCTGGCCGGGACCAACGCTCAAATCGTGGCCCATTACGCCCGGCAGATTGCCAAATACGCCCCTGACTCCATTATACTGGTGGTCACCAATCCGGTGGATGTCATGACCTACATCGCCCTTAAAGAGTCCGGATTTTCCAGGAATAAGGTCATGGGCCTGGGGAACCACCTGGACTCTCTGCGGCTTAAAAACCTCATGTCCAAACATTTCGACATACACGTCAGCGAGATACACACCCGTGTGATCGGGGAACATGGGGATAACATGGTGCCCCTCCTGACCTCCACCACCATCGGCGGTATCCCGGTGGAACGCTTCCGCAACTACGACAGTTTCGACATCAACCAGATTGTGGAGAAGGTTAAAAGTGCCGGGGAGTACGTCATCAGCATGAAGGGCTCCACCGAGTACGGCCCGGCCTTCGCCATTTCCAACATCGTCAACGTCATCTTGAAGGATGAGAAGAAGATCTTAACCGTCACCAGTTACCTGGATGGTGAGATTGAAGATGTACACGACGTGTGCCTGGGGGTGCCGGTTAAACTGGGAATCGAGGGTGTGGAGAAGATAGTTCCCATTAAAATGAGTCAGGACGAGAAAGAATCCTTTTTAGAGGCAGTGAAGGTTGTTAAAGCCACCACTCTGGAAGTTTTAACCAAATTTCAGGAAGAGGAATAGGCAGCGAGTCGTTGCGAAGAATAAATAATAAATATGTGGGTTTTGAAAAACCCTCTGAATCTTTTTTTAGGTTATGCCCAGGCTTTTTTTGTAATAGTTCACCCTGGCACGGTCCGTGTTGTTACTATCGTTACTGGTTGGTTTGGTCACGCTGCGGGTGTTGTTTACCCGGGTGGTGATGTTGGTGGAGTGATTACCACTGAAGTAGCTGGTGCTGAGGTTGGTGGTGTTCATGGTGATCTCACCGGAATTCATGGTGGCCACCAGGTAGCTGATGAATCCCACCATAAGGATGATCATAAAAATGAGTCCCAGGGTCAGCTTCTCCATATTAAATCACACATCAAGTTGAGATTCGTTGTTGTTAGTGTCATTTCCGTCTATTATTGGTTTGGTTTGATTGTCAGTGGGGGTTGTGGTGGGGGTGCTCTGAGTGGGGCTGGTAATAGTGCGGGTGGTGTTTATTTTGGTTACGGTGGTGTTATCTGTGGTGTTGTTAGTCAAGTTGAGGCCGAAATCACTGATATCCATGGTAATGGCCAGATAACTTAAGAAACCTCCCAGCAGTATGATCATGACGATGAGGCCCATGGTAAGCTTTTCCATTAATCAATCTCCTAGATTTTATCTTTTGTATTGGGTTGTACCAATTACTAAATAAAGATTGTGCCCTACAGAAAGATTTATATAAATGTTCAATTATATCATTCTTTATCCTTTGTATATTAAACATTGTATAAAAATTCTCTTTATGATGAATTATATTTCAGGGGCAGCCCTGGTCGGAAATTATTTTCCGGTAACTATATATGATACATTTTTCCAAATATATCCAGCCAACGCTCCTTAAGTTTTACATTAAAAGAAGGTATGGACATGATCAGGATAGGGATTCTAGACTTGCAGGGAGATGTTTCCGAACATCTGGAAATGACTACCCGGACCCTGGAGAAAATGGGGATAGAAGCAGAAGCCGTGAAGATAAAGTCCCCCTCCGAGGTGGCCGATTGTCAGGGGATCATCATCTCCGGTGGAGAGAGCACCATCATCGGCAAGCTCCTACAGGAAGAGGGAATTGACCAGGTCATCCGGGATAGGAAGATCCCGGTGATGGGAACCTGTGCCGGTATGGTGCTTTTGGCCAGTGCAACAGACTACCAGCAACCCCTGCTTAACCTGATTCCCATGAAAGTAAAAAGAAATGGCTTCGGACGCCAGAAGCTTTCATTCCAACAGGAGATAGAAATATTTGACCAGAAATATCCGGGAATATTCATCAGAGCCCCCTACGCCTATGAAGTTCCCCCTGAGGTGGAAGTCCTCTCTCAAATTCAAGATAAAGTGGTGGCAGTGAGGTACCAGAACAACCTGGCATTATCATTCCACCCGGAACTATCAGATGATACCAGGATGCATGAATACTTTATAAAGGAGGTAGCAAAGTGTGTGGAATAGCCGGAGTAGTATATAAAGATAAAAAACTTCACCCTGTAGGCAAAGTACTGACCAAGATGCTGGACGCCCTGCAGCACCGGGGCCCTGACTCAGCAGGGTTCGCTTTATACGGAGGTCTGGGACTGGAAGAGAATGAGTACCTCTTAAACATCGAGGTTAAAGAAAAACCCGGACTCCTGGAAAAGGTAAAAGATACGGTGAGCCTGGCCACCCCTATAAAAACCGAGGAAATCATTCCTTCCGTGGAGAACTACAACATCTACCGGTGCAAGATCTCTTTAAACTCTTTTTCGGAGTTAAAGCCCATGATCATGGATATCGATGCCATTGATGATGTGATAGTCCTCAACGGGGCTCATTCATTCGAGATGATCAAAGATGTGGGATTGGTGAAGGACATCGCCCAGCGATATGACACCTACTCCAAAATGGGAACCCATGCCATCGGCCACACCCGGTTCTCCACCGAGAGTATCGTGGACCGCTACCACGCCCACCCCTTCCAGAGCTACATCATTCCCGACATCACCGTAGTCCATAACGGCCAGATAACCAACTACTGGAAGATCAGAGACCCCCTGGAACGTAAGGGACATATATTTGAGACCACCAACGACACCGAGTGCATCGTGCACTACATCGCTGACAAACTATCCCAGGACTACCGCCTGGAGGAGGCCCTGGAACAGTCCGTGAAGGACATGGACGGACCCTTCTCCTACATCGTGGGAACCCCCAATGGAGTGGGAATCGCCAAGGACCAGCTGGGATTAAGACCAGGGGTTATGGCTGAAAACGATGAAGTGTTCGCCATCGCCTCGGAAGAGGTGTCCCTGAGGGAAGTAATGGACACCCGGGAGATAGACCAGATCGCCCCGGGAGAAGTGAGGGCCTACACCATTTGAGGTGACTATCATGCAGGAATTCACAATAGATGCCGGGGGAAAGCCACCCCGGGAAGTTAACCGTACACTTAAAGAGAAAGCCGCCGAATATAAACGGATCGTTATTGAAAACCCCAACGCCGCCCATTACCTGGTGGCGGGACTCACCGAAGCTGTGGAGGTGGAGATAGCTGGCTCGGCCGGTTACTTCGTAGCCACCATGATCCACGGAGCCCGGGTGCACATCCAGGGCAACGCCGGCTGGTTCCCCGCCGACAACATGACCGAGGGGGAAGTGGTAATCGAAGGATCCGCCGGTGATGGCGTGGGCCAGGGAATATACGGCGGCACGGTGGTGGTGAAAAGGGATGTTGGATCCCGTACCGGAGAGATAATGAAAAACGGGACCATCATCGTCGGTGGTAACTCGGGGTTCATGAGTGGACTGTTCATGATGGGAGGACGCATCATCGTCCTGGGGGATATAGCCCGGGATGCCGGTGAATCCATCATCCGGGGAGCCATCTACGTGGGTGGTGAAATAGAGAGCCTGGGCAAAAACGCCAAGGTGGAGGAACTGGAAGAGGAGGAACGGGAGGAACTAAAGAAACTCCTACCCACCTACGGATTCCGCTTAGAAGAGTCCCAGTACCAGAAATTCCGGAAGATTGTACCCCGGAGTAAAAGACCCTTCTACGGAAAGGAAACAGAGGAGGGATGAAGTATGAACCATCAGGATAACAAAGTGGCCATGGTAGGTACTCCCTGCCAGATCATAGCCGCCGGAAAGATGAACCACTTCCAGGATGTCCTGGGCGAGTCCCCGGTGGACATTAAGGTGGGACTGTTCTGTATGGAGAACTTCTCCTACCACTATCTGAACCAGCTCCTGGAGGAGCATGACATACAGCTGAAGGATGTCGCTGAATGTCGGGTGGAGAAGGGACACATGTGGTTCTACCTCACCGACGGCCAGGTCCTGAAGATCCCCCTGAAGGAGGCCAAGACCTGCATGCGTAAAAACTGTGAGGTGTGCATGGATTACACCTCCGAGTTATCGGACCTATCGGTGGGTTCGGTGGGATCCCCGGCGGGATGGTCCACGGTAATCGCCCGGACCGTGAAGGGAATGGAGTTACTCAAAAAAGCCGAGGAAGATAACTACATCGAAACCAGGCCCCTGACTGACTCCGGCCTGGAACTTATCAAAAAATTAGCCACACAGAAGAAAGAGGAGAACCAGAAGGAGATTAAAAAACGGGAAGCTGTGGCCCGGCCAGTTCTATACCGCCGGTTCATCACTGATAAACAGTTCCGGGAAGAAGTGGCCCAGTGCCAGTTCGAGGACCTCAAGGCCGACGTCATTGACGTGGGGACCTGTGTGCTCTGCGGGGCCTGTGAATACACCTGCCCCGAGAACATCGTGAAGATCGAGGATCGTAAACCCCGTATCAGGGGCCAGTGCCCACCGGATTGTAACCTGTGCTACGTGGCTTGCCCCCGGACTTATCTGCCGGTGGAGGTGGCCAGCCAGGACTTGGACCACAAGCCCCTGGGAGACTACCTGAAGATCGTCTCGGCCAAGGCCTCCCTGGTGAAGGGACAGGATGGAGGAGTGGCTACGGCCCTATTGAACTACGCCCTCAGCAAGGAACTGGTGGACCAGGTGCTGGTGGTGGATAAGAGCAGCGCCGAACCCTGGAAGCCAGAAGTTAAACTTACCCGGGATACCGATGATGTGATCAAGGCTTCCGGTACCAAATACGCGGCCTGTCCGGTGTTTAAAGGACTAAAAACCATGAAGGAGGAGTTATAGTTGCCATTTAAAGTTGAGAGAAACCACGAACTTTGCCGGAGGAACTTCGACCGGCCTGGTTGCTGCTGGTACATGTGCGATGACCGGGATGAGAACCTGTGTCGTAACTGCTACTCCTGTTACAATAACTGCCCCCACGATGTTTACGAGATCATCGATGACGAGCCCTACCCCATACACCATGAAAAGTGTGTTGGTTGCCGTATCTGTGAGGAAATGTGTCCCAACAATGCCATAGAGGTTAACTCCGTGCCGGAGGACCGTAGGAATGTGTGGTCCCTCACCGACCTCACCGAAATAAACCGCAAGGCCACCGAGGGGTCCTACAAGGTCCGGGGCTGTGGTGCCACCCGGGTGATACCCACCTTCGATGACCTGGTCATCGTACCGGCCCAGGTGTCCCGGCCACCCATCGACAAGTACCGGGAACCCTGCAACACCCGGGTAGTTCTGGGCAGCCGTTACGCGGAGAACCCTCTGGTACTGGACACCCCCATCATGATCGGTGCCATGTCCTTCGGTGCCCTTTCCAAGGAGGCTAAGATCGCCCTGGCCATAGGATCCACCCTGGCTGGCACTGCCACCAACACCGGAGAGGGAGGAATGCTACCTGAGGAGCGTAAATACGCCTCAAAACTCATTGCCCAGTACGCCTCAGGACGGTTCGGGGTCTCGGCCCAGTACCTCAACAACTCCGAGGCCATCGAGATCAAGATCGGTCAGGGAGCTAAGTCCGGGATGGGAGGCCACCTCCTGGGAGAAAAGGTCACCGCCGAGGTCTCTAAGATCAGGATGATCCCCGAGGGGACCGATGCCCTGAGCCCCGCCCGGCACATGGACATCGTGGGACCCGAGGACCTGAACATGAAGATCTCCCAGTTACGGGAGATATCCGACTGGAAGGTGCCCATCATGGTAAAATTCACCAGTGGCCGGGTCAGTGATGATGTGAAGATCGCAGCCAAGGCCGGAGCCGATATCATCGTGGTGGATGGTATGCAGGGAGGAACCGGAGCCGGACCCGACATAGTCACCGAACACTCCGGAGTCCCCACCATCGCCGCCATCGTGGAGGCCGATGAGGCCCTGAAACACATCAACCTCCGGGACCAGGTCAGCCTGGTGGCTGCCGGTGGTGTCCGGAATGGGGCTGATGTGGCCAAGGCCATTGCCCTGGGTGCTGATGCCTGTTATATTGCCACCAGCGCCCTGGTCAGTATTGGCTGCCGGGTGTGTCAGATGTGCTACGCTGGCACCTGCCGTAAGGGTATCGCCACCCAGAACCCCAACCTGCGCCGCAGACTGGACTACATGGAGGGTGGTAAACGGGTGGCCCGCTACATAGAGGCCATGACCGAAGAAGCAGTAATGTTAACCCAGCAGGCCGGTAACACTGATCTGTTGAAGCTGGAAAAGGACGACCTCCGGGCCCTCACCGTGGAGTCCTCCCTCCTGACCGGGGTTAAGATGGCCGGACTGGAAGCACCCCTCAGGGGTTAAATCCCCTGAAAATCTTTTTTTATTTTAAATTATTAATTTTATTTTAGCTTACTTTAACTGGGAAATGTTTTACCAAAAATATATATGCCAGGTAACCCCAACCGGAAATATGTTTCCTATATCCTACAACCGTGGGATGGAGGAGATTCTTTGTTAAGAATTTTATAGTGTATTGGAGGAAATTTACTATGGATCCCATTTTTAGTTCAGGTGATACGGCCTGGATGCTTATATCAACAGCTCTGGTTATTTTAATGACCATACCCGGTGTGGCCCTCTTCTACGGAGGGCTTATCAGACGAGAAAACGTGTTAAACACCATGTTCCTGTCATTTGTTACCTTCGCCATCGTCAGTGTACTGTGGTTTGTCTACGGCTACGACCTGGCCTTTGGTAATAGTATCGGAGGAATTATTGGACAGCTAACCAACCCCTTCTTTGCCGGGGTGGTGGAATCCAACTCCCTGTCCACCCTGGCACCCACCATACCCACGGGGCTCTTTGCCATCTTCCAGATGACCTTCGCCGCCATCACCGTGGCCCTCATCAGCGGGGCCATTGTGGAGCGGGCCAAGTTCGCAGCCTGGCTGGCCTTCATACCCCTGTGGTTAACCCTGGTCTACCTTCCGGTGGCCCACTGGATGTGGGGTGGAGGCTGGTTATACCAGCTGGGTGCCCTGGACTTCGCCGGAGGAATAGTGGTGCACCTGACCTCAGGTATAGCGGCCCTGGTCCTGGTAATACTTATCGGCGTTCGTAAAAACTCCAAGCTACTCCCCCACCACCTGGGATATTCAGTGATTGGTACTGGTCTATTATGGTTTGGATGGTTTGGATTCAACGCTGGTTCCGCCCTGGGAGCCAGTAACCTGGCAGTATCGGCCATGATCGTCACCAACACCTCGGCGGCCATGGGTATGCTGGGCTGGATACTGATGGACAAACTCAAAACCGGGAAACCCACCCTCCTGGGAGCTTTATCCGGTGCAATAGCCGGTTTAGCCGCCATCACCCCCGCCGCCGGTTACGTGAACGTTACCGCCGCCATGATCATCGGTTTCGTGGCCTCCATCATCAGCTACTACGCCGTTTCCCATCTCAAACCTTTACTGGGGTACGACGATGCCCTGGACGTGTTCGGTATCCATGGAGTGTGCGGTATTGTGGGCAGCCTGGCGGTGGGTATCTTCGCCACCCCCCTCATCAACAGCCTCATCACCGGGGGACTGGTGGCCGGAAACCCGGCCCAGATAGGAATCCAGGCCCTGGCCATTGGAGTGGTGGCTCTGTACACCGTGGTGGTCACCTTCCTTATCGGCAAGCTCATTGACCGCTTCATTGGCCTGAGAGTGGAGGATAGCCACGAAGTACAGGGACTGGACCTTAACCTCCACGAGGAATCTGGTTACAGGCTATCCTAAAACACTTAAGGGATGATCTTTATACCAAGATAGAAGAGAAGCTAGGTGGGATATAATCTATGAAAAGGATAATCGCTATCATCCGGCCCGACCGGCTGGAAAACATGAAGCAAGCCCTGGAAGAGGTGGGGATTCATGGGATGACCATCTCCGAGGTGAAGGGACGAGGCCGGCAGCTGGGGATCACCGAAAGTTATCGGGGACAGGACTACAAGGTGGACCTCTTGCCCAAGACCCGCATCGAGATCGTGACCCCCCAGGACCAGGTGGAAACCGTCATCAACACCATAGTGCAGAGTGCCCAGACCGGTTGTATCGGGGATGGGAAGATCTTCGTATCCCCGGTGGAGGAAGTGATCCGCATCCGAACCGGAGAACGTGGGGAGAAGGCTATTTAGCCTTTTTATTTATTTTTTTTAGGGAAATAGTTTATTTTTAGAAATTTTTTTCAAGTTCAAAGTTCTTAAAACAATTTATTAAATATATTTTTGGATAATGGTCCTAGGATCTGGTACTATTGATGTACATTGAACCAGCTAATCCGGACAGTTGATGATCAGTTGCAGGGTAATTGATGCTGATCCTGGATGGTTAAGGGAAAGCTTTATATGAGAAGGTGATCAAGAGAATGTTGTCGGAAGTATGTTTCCGATATCCGGCTGGTGAACCTGGTTCATGAGTCTGGAATTTCACTAGCATAGTTTGTATTGATAGAAAAAGTTCGTAAAATGAAATAAATTTTGAATTAGGAGGAAATATCAATGGATCCTGTATTAAACAGTGGGGACACTGCCTGGATGCTGATATCCACGGCACTAGTGGTGCTTATGACCGTGCCAGGGGTGGCATTATTCTACGGTGGTCTCACCAAAAGAACTAACGTGTTAAACACCATGTTCATGTCCCTGGTGGCCTTCGCCATTACCAGCATTATCTGGGTGCTTTACGGTTACCCCTTAGCCTTCGGCTCCGAGAGTTTACTGGGATTTATCGGAAGCCCCGCCAACATATTTACGGCAGTGGGTGTGGATCAGCTGGCCACCCTGGCCCCCACCATACCTGAATTCGTGTACATCGCCTTCCAGATGACCTTCGCCGCCATCACCATTGCCCTGATCTCAGGTGCCCTGGTGGAGCGGATGAAATTCTCCAGCTGGATGGTCTTCATACCCCTGTGGTTAACCCTGGTGTACATACCCATCGCCCACTGGGTGTGGGGTGGAGGCTGGTTGTTCCAGCTGGGTGCCCTGGACTTTGCCGGTGGTACCGTGGTGCACATCAACTCCGGTGTAGCCGCCCTGGCCCTGGCCCTGTTACTGGGTAAAAGGAAAGACACCAAACTGTTACCCCACAACCTGGGCTACTCGGTTATTGGTGCTGCTCTCTTGTGGTTTGGCTGGTTCGGATTCAACGCTGGTTCCGCATTAACCGCCAGTGGACTGGCTGGTTCAGCCTTCCTGGTGACCAACACCGCCGCAGCCGCAGCCATGATCTCCTGGATCGCCATCGACTACTTTAAAACCGGTAAACCCACCCTACTGGGTGGAATATCCGGTGCAGTGGCTGGTTTAGTGGCCATCACCCCGGCGGCGGGTTTTGTAACGGTTCAGGCCGCCATCATTATTGGACTGGTGACCAGTGTGGTCTCCTACTTCGCCATCAGCTTCCTGAAATCCAAACTGGGATACGACGATGCCCTGGACGTTTTTGGTATTCACGGTATGTCTGGCATGTGGGGGGCCCTGGCCACGGGACTGTTCGCCGCGCCCTTCATAAACGCCCTGGGAACCGGATCCTTTTACGGTAACCCCGGACAGATAGTTACCCAGCTAATTGCAGTTGTAGCAGTGGCTGGTTACAGCTTCGCGGCCACCCTCATACTGGGTAAAATAATAGACAAGACCATTGGTCTGCGTGTGGATGATAGAGAAGAAATAGAGGGACTGGACACCCACCTCCACGAGGAGTCCGGTTACCGTATTTAAATGAGGTGATATTAATGAAGGAAATTCTGGCCATAATCCGGCCCAACAAACTGGATGAGGTAAAAAATGCCCTGGAAGAGATGGGATGCCATGGAATGACCATCACCGATGTTAAGGGACGGGGACGGCAGCTGGGTATCACGGAAAGCTACCGGGGCAGTGACTACCGTATCGACCTGTTACCCAAGATCAAACTGGAGATAATCGTCCAGGATGACCAAACCAGCAAGGTGGTGGACACCATCGTCCGCACCGCCCAGACCGGTGATATCGGGGATGGGAAGATATTCATATCCCCGGTGGAAGAGGTGGTACGGATCCGTACCGGTGAAAGTGGGGAGAAGGCGGTTTAACCCACCCTTCTTCTTTTATTATTTTTTTAATTTAGTTCCTGAGGGACTTCTATTTTTTATAAGAAACATTTATTTTTACCATAGCCCTACCCAGTAGTGTGTGAAAATTACTTGGAGGTACCTATGCCCGAGCTACCCAGTGTAGAAATATTTAAGCGTTATTTTGACCAGCACGCCCTTAACCAGGTGATAAAAAAGGTGGAGGTGTGCAGTCCGGAGCTGGTGGTGGATGTGAACCCCCGGAAGTTGGAAATCTCCCTGGAGGGCCAGGAGTTTGTTTCCAGCCGCAGGTATGGTAAATATCTGTTCTCCCGGCTGGATAATGACTTCTACCTCATCATGCACTTTGGGATGACCGGTTACCTTTACTACTTCCAGGAGAAGAGTTCCAAATATGTGCGCCTGCTGGTCAGCTTCCAGAATGGCTCCCACCTGGCCTTTGATGATGCCCGGAAGTTTGGTAAGCTGGGCTTAACCTCTGATCCGGAGGAGTTCATCGCCCGGAAGGGTCTGGGTGAGGATGCCCTGGAGATCGAATTTAAAACCTTCCAGGAACTTTTCAAAAACCGCCGGGGCATGATTAAGCCATTACTTTTAAATCAGAACTTCATCGCCGGGATCGGCAACCTTTACGCCGATGAAATCCTGTATCAGTGCGGTCTGCACCCCGAGACCCACGCTGACCAGCTGGGTAAGACTGATCTGCACACCCTCTATTACCAGATGCGGAGGGTGCTGGAGAAAGCCATCCAGTACCAGGACAGTCCCCGGGACTTCCCGGACTCCTACCTCCTATCCCACCGTTACCCGGGAGGGGAATGCCCGGAGGGTGGTGCCCTGGAGGTGAAGAAGGTCGGGGGACGCACCACCTACTACTGCCCGGAGAGGCAGACTTTAAGGTAAAGTCCTTTAAAAATTGAATTTACTTCTTAGGCCGGAATGGTCTTTTTTTAAAAAAATAGAGATTAAAAATAGAGATTATAATCCGGGAGTTCTAGAAAATTATTAATAGGACGAGTGTTAAGGACAAGAGTGATAATCTAAATAAAAGAATCACCAGGGTGATAAAATGATAAAACAGACCATGATCAGTGTGATGGTTTTACTCCTGGCGGTGGTGGGAGTTTCCGGGTGTCTGGATTCAGGAAGTAACAACAACACCCCGAATAACAGCTCCAACCTGAGTCAGAACGTGAACAACGTTACCAACACCACCAACATCACCGCCACCCAGGCCCAGCAACTGGCCAACCAGTACATTGAACAGGCCGGGGCCACTGCCGGAACACCCCAGCTCACCAATGTGAATGGGAAACAGGTTTACATAGTTCCTATCGTTCTGAATGGGAAGACAGTTGGCGAGATAGAAATAGATGCCACCACCGGCCAGAATCTGGGCGGAGCAGGCGGGGCGCCCTAGGGTGCCCATCTAACTTTTTTTATTTAATAAGAGTTTTAAAAGTCAGGATATTCTAATTTAAATTCTAAAAAATATTTTTTTTAAAAAAAAGTAGATAGGAGGGATGGTATTTACCATCCCCGGTCCTGCAGGCGTTCTTCGGCAGGGATGCTGCTCATCTCCAATCCGGGCATGGCCTTGCCCAGTCCCCGGGAGACGTTGGCCAGGACCTCCGCATCATCGTAGTGGGCGGTGGCTTCCACAATGGCCTTGGCCACCAGTTCCGGGTTTTCGGATTTGAAGATACCGCTTCCCACGAACACTCCATCCGCACCCAACTGCATCATCAGGGCGGCGTCGGCTGGGGTGGCTACTCCTCCAGCGGCGAAGTTCACCACGGGTAGTCGGCCCTGTTTCTGAGTTTCCTTAACCAGTTCCAGGGGGGCCTCGATTTCCCGGGCCACGCCCCACAGTTCCTCCTCGGTCTTGTCCTTCAGGTCCCGGATGGTGCCCTGGATCATGCGCATGTGTCGGACGGCTTCCACCACGTTACCGGTACCAGCTTCGCCCTTGGTCCGAATCATGGCTGCTCCTTCATCCATTCTCCTTAAAGCTTCGCCCAGGTTCCGGGCCCCGCAGACGAAGGGTATGGTGAACTTCTTCTTATCCACGTGGTACTTCTCATCCGCCGGAGTCAGGACCTCGCTTTCGTCGATCATGTCCACTCCCAGGGCCTCCAGGACCTGGGCCTCCACGAAGTGGCCGATCCGGACCTTGGCCATCACCGGGATGGACACGGCCTCCATGATCTCCTCCACCTTCAGGGGGTCGGCCATCCGGGCCACGCCTCCGGTGGCTCGTATATCGGCTGGCACCCGTTCCAGGGCCATAACCGATACGGCCCCGGCTTCCTCGGCGATAACCGCCTGATCAGCGTTGACCACATCCATAACCACTCCACCCTTGGTCATCTTGGCGAAGCCTTCCTTTAAGATTTTAGTTCCGTGTAGCATTAGATTTTCCTCCTTTAATCATCCTAAAAATCAGTCCTAAACTCTAATTCATTTTAGAATATTTCGCATAGATTTGATCAGACTAAGTTTTGTGGCTAACTCTTAGTATATTTTTTTTTATTTCTAGTTGGAACCATGCCTATTCGGGAGATAATTCTAAAAGTCCCACCTGGAGCATAATTGCAGGGGGCCAACTCTTTGGATCTACCCTGATTAATGTTGTTTTCGTGGATGAAAATTGCTGTTAGTATTACTTTATTAATTATTAATACTAAATAATGGCAAGTAATACTAAGCTGCGTGATACTATGAAGATGATGAACAGAGTTTAGTTTTAGTGGGAGTTTTGGTAATCATAGCATTGTTTATGGGCCCTGTTTCGGCAGAGAGTCTGAACATTACCGAGGTAGGATTAGCAGCACAGGGAGTTAAAAATTATACCGAAGCTTATGGCAACGTACCCGGCTACGTAGTCGTATCCGAGAAAAACAGCACCACACCATCCTTTCTAAACACCCTCACCAAAACCACGGTACAGTTAAATTCCGGCTCCACGGCACCGGTAACCATAGCCAGCGTAAACAATCCCACCGGACCCTCCGGATCAGCATCTGGTACGCTGCAGAAATCAGCCTACGTTACCATGGCCAGTAACGTCCAGTCCTTTATAAGTAGCAATGGCCGGGCCCCCAACTACGCATCCAGCAGCCTGGGAAACATACGCTACGAATCCTTAGTCTACCTGTACTCCAAGATAATAAATTATTACCACCTTAACGGCCAGCTGCCCAGCTCGGTAACCGTGAGTAATATTGTAGGGGTGGATTCTACCGGTGTGGTAATAGACAACCTCCCGCCCAGTGTAAGCAATAATCTGGCCCCGGGTTCCTATAACACCCCTCAAAGTGTAACCTTAACCGCCAGTGATAACCGTGATGCCAATCCCCGGGTTTACTACAGTCTCAATAACGGTACCACCTGGAGTGATCAGATAAAAACGGTCACCCTGAACCTTAACCAGGGAGTTACCAGTTTGAAGTATTATGCACGTGATGCATCCGGCAACACCGGCCCGACCCAAAGTGCCACCTACACCATCGACACCACCCTACCTCAAATCGATTTAGAGGAGTTGGAATATGCAGCCGGTTCATTACAATCCTACCTGGAAAATGAACACCAGCTGCCCGGTAACCTGACCCTCTCCGGATCCACGGTTTCCATGGCCCAATTCCTGAAACTGGTAACCACAGCCATAATCAACCTTAACAACAATATGAACACCGCCATTCCCCTGGAAAGTTATGAGGCTGCACTTAATCCTTCTGAAACCATAACTACCAGTGGCAATCTTACTAAAACTGATTATATAAGTCTAGCTAATAGTATTAAATCCTACATGGATACTAATGGTCGAGCACCCAACTACCAGACCATCAGCCTTGGAAACATGCGCCACGAATCCTTAGTCTACACCTTCGCCCAGATCCTGAAGTCCTATCAGGTGGCACAGGTCCTGCCTAACTTCATCACCGTCCGACCCTGGACTCTGGTGACTAACAACAGCACCACCTTCATCACCATGGATCAGGTGAACAATGCCGCAGATACGGTGCAATCCTACGTGGAGACCAACCACCAGTTACCCGGTCACGTGACTATTTCCGGATCCACAGTGACCATGCCTCAATTCTTAAAACTGGAAACCATCTACCTGATAAATGCTAAGGAAAACCTGTACCAGTCCATTCCCCTGGGAAGTTGCGGAACAGCCCCCAACCCCTCCGAAAGCATTACCGGTGGAAATCTCAACCAAGCCGATTATCTAGCTACAGCGGGCGAAATTGTCTCCTTTATGGACGCCAATGGAAGAGCACCTAACTACAAACCAACGGTACGGGGGTACATACGCTACGAATCCTTAGTCTACATTTACTCGGAGATAATCAATTCGGCCAGCAAAAACAAGCGCCTCCCTGATTACATCACCCTCACCCCCTGGACCACGGTAACCAGCACCAACACCGTATTTTTAACCATGGACCAGATAAACACGGCAGTGTGGACTGTGAAATCCCATGTGGAGACCAACCACAGCCTCCCTAACAGTATCACCATCGCAGGGACGACAGTATCTATGCCCCAATTCTTAAAACTGGAAGTAACATCACTTAAAAACATTTACGCCGGATTGTACCAATCCATCATCCTAAAAAATTACTCTAATCCATCTAGCCCCTCCGAGACCCTGACCACTGGTAAGATTAACAGCGAAAACTATCTCAACGCCGCCAGCAACATCCAGTCCTACATGGATACCAATGGACAGGCCCCTAATTATTCCTGGACCTCGCAGGGGAACATGCGCTACGAAGATTTAGTCTACATGTACAGTCAGATCCTGAACCACTACAACGTTAAAAACGTCCTACCCCAGTACGTCACCGTCAACCCCTGGTCGGTGGTTTCCAACCCCAGCACGGTGACCTTCAATGTGGGCCAGATAATCAGCGGAGCAGAAACCGTGAAATCCTATGTGGACACCAACCACGCCCTACCCAGTAACGTTAACATCTCCGGGACGACGGTATCCATGCCCCAGTTTTTAAAATTATTAACCACCACCCTACACAACATAAACGGCACCTACGTTGGCCAGATTGTTCTCTCAAGCTACGGACCACCCACCGACACCCCGGAAACCATCCCTGGGGGAAGTCTTAACCAGACCCAGTACCTGGATCTGGCCCGGGATACCGAATTTTTCATGTACGGTGACTTAAGAGCCCCCAACTACCGAACCACCAGTCTAGGGAACATATGCTACCAGTCCCTGATCTACATGTACAGCCAGATTTTAAGCTCCTACAAATCAAACAGTTACACATTACCTGATTTTATCACAGTAAGGCCCTGGTCAGTGGTCTCCAACCCCAGCACCAAATTTTTCACCGTCGAAGAGATAACCAACACATCAAAAACGGTTAAATCATACCTAGAGACCAACCACGCCCTGCCCAGCAGCGTCACCATCGCAGGGACGACAGTATCTATGCCCCAGTTTTTAAAACTGTTAACCACCACGGTGACTAATCTCAATGGAAAGCTTAACGTGACCATGGCCCTGCAAAGCTATAGTACCGCCACCAGTCCCTCGGAAACCATGACCGGGGGCAGTCTTAACCAGACCCAGTATCTTGATCTGGCCAACAGTGTAATCTCTTATATGGATTCCCATGGACGTGCACCGGACAGCTGCTCCACCAGTCTGGGAAACGTGCGTTACGAATCCTTAGTCTACGTGTACTCCTTAATCCTGGACTGTTATGGTAACAAGACCCAGTTACCACCGAGCATCACCCTAACACCCTGGTCGGTGGTTTCCAGTAGTAGCAGTAAATTCTTCACCACCGAAGAGATAGAAGATGCCGCCAAGACGGTGCAATCCCACGTGGAGGCTAACCACGCCCTCCCCAGCGAGGTGAACATCTCCGGAACGGCGGTTAGTATGCCCCAGTTCCTGCAACTGGCAAGTGCCGCATTATTAAAAGTGGATGGCTCTTTATACACTTCCCTGGTGCTCAGAAGTTACAACTCGGCTTCCAGCCCCTCGGAGACCATAACTCAAGCCGGTAATCTCACCAGCACTGATTATGTGAAGTTATCCAATGATATTTTCTCCTACATGTATGCTAATGGTCGAGCACCCGACTACCGGACCATCAACCTGGGAAACATTCGTTATGAATCACTGGTGTACCTGTACAGTCAAATCCTGAGCTGCCACAATGCCACCGGTGCCCTGCCCGAGTCCGTCACCGTGCATCCCTGGATGGTGGTCTCCAATACCAGTACGGTGTTTGTTACCACCGCTGAAATAAAAAGTGCAGCAGAAACCGTGAAATCCTATGTGGACACCAACCACACTCTCCCCATCAACATCACCATCTCCGGGAGGCAGATCACCCTGCCCCAGTTCCTGAAACTGGCAGTTAAGTCCGTGCTTAACGTGGAAAACTACCTGAACATTGCAGTAATCCTGGATACCGTGGGTGACCCCACCACTTCCACCGAAAACATGACCAGCGGCACCCTACTCAGCGATGAATTCGTGGCCCAGGGCAAAGACATACTGTCCTACATGGACTCCCATGGCACCGCCCCCAACAACATCACCGAGACCAGTCTGGGCGGAGCCATGGGATACGAATCACTGGTCTACATGTACGCCCAGATCATGACCACCTACAACGCCACCGAACCAGCCCCGGACCAGGTTTCCATGATTCCCTGGCTGGCCCGAACCCACCCCAACGGCACCTTCAACTTCCGGACCCAGGAGATCTTCAGCAGCATACAGGAGGCCATCGATGATACCGATACGGTGAGTGGTGATACCATATGGCTCAGGAAGGCCACCTACACCGAAAACGTCATCATCAACAAAAAAATAACTGTAAGGCCAATTTCTGGCGTGGAGGTGACAGTACAGGCCCTGGATCCGTATTTACCCATCTTCACCGTGAACACCGCTGGAAACGGAACCATTATACGGGACCTTATCCTGGAGGGAGCTACGGGCAGTGCCGCCATCTACATCAACAGCTCCATGGGTAACTACCTCCTGGGAAACAACCTAACCAGTAACAGTAACGGAGTATATCTCTACAACTCCACCGAGAATCTGATATCTGGAAACAACGCCTACAACAACACCCTGAATGGGTTGTTCATTGAAGCTGGCGCGGATAACGAGATCACGAGCAACACCATCAAGGATAATGGTGCCGCAGGGATCCGGATCCTGGATTCTAGTGAAAACCGGGTCTACAGCAACCTCCTCAGCAGCAACCAGGACGGTATATACCTGTATAACTCCCCCACCACAGTCCACTTTAACTCCATTACTGGAAACAGTCGTTATGGCCTCTGCAATGAAGGTAACGGCACGGTGAACGCCACCAATAACTGGTGGGGCTCCAACGATCCATTCCTATCCCCAACCAGTCCCAGTGACATTTACCTGGCCGGGGGAAGTGTAACCTACGATCCCTGGCTGGTACTATCCCTGGATAGTTCTGCGGATCGGTCCAACCGCACCGGTCCCTGCTACGATTACCTGATAACCGCTGATCTAACCCACAACAATCAGGGGAACGATACATCGTCAGATGGTAATGTACCTGATGAAATACCCCTCTACTACAACACCACTCTGGGAACCATTAACAGCTCGGGATCCACCCGTAAAGGCCGATCCGAGCTTAAACTTAACAGTACCACCGCCGGGGCCGCTAACGTCTCCGTGACCCTGGACAACCAGACCGTCACTAAAACAGTTAACATCACCACTGTAGCGGTGCTGGGGGTGTACAACACCCGGACCCAGGAAAGCTTCGCCTCTATACAGGAGGCAGTGGATGATCCGGATACCCTTAACGGGGACACCCTCACCCTGGCCCATGGTACCTACACCGAAAACGTGGCCCTAAACAAGAAACTCACCATAAAACCAGTTACCGGGGGCAAGGTAACGGTTAAAGCCAAAGATGATGATAAGAGTGTTATTTTGTTAGTTAATGCAGGTAGTGGAACTACCATACAAGGACTTAACATTATTGGTGCAAGTATTTCATATGGCATATCCTTAAGCCATGCTTACAACTGCATCATAAGCAATAACGTTTTAAGCAACAGTAGCAGGGATATCTATTTGTACTCCTCTGGAAACAATGAAATTACAGGAAACACCATAAAAAAGAGTATCAACGGAATTTCCCTTTATAATTCAATTAGTAACAACATATCTCAAAACATTATTACAAAAAATGAAAATGGGATTTATGCAGTAATATCTAATTACAATTCGATAACCGGAAATACATTGAATAGCAACTACTATGGAAGTTATTTGTATCATTCCAACAACTTCGATGTAATTGGAAACAATATTACAGGTAATTGGGTGGGAGTTTACCTCTACGACACCAACAACAACCAAATTACTGGGAATAATCTTACAGATAATGGTGCGGGAATAACCTACCACAACTCCCTAGGCGTTAACCTATCTGGAAATAATTACACCGACAACTGGCTAACCGATACTTCAGTAATAGATTCTGGAGAGGTAATAATGGCCACCACTATCTACAGCTGTGGACCCGCAGCCCTGGCCACTATACTCAAAAACATGGGGATCTACACTACTGAATCTGAATTAGCTCAAATTGCAAAAACGGATGAAACCGGAACCAGCCTACAGGGTTTAAAAGATGCAGCCAATGCTAAAGGAATAAACGCATTCGGATATGAACTAAGTTTAGCACAACTCAAACCCGACTACATTGTGGTTTTAAAAATCAATGGCTACAACCACTTCGAAGTCATACAAAACATCACCAACACCACCATAACCCTATTCGACCCCAACCTAGGCATTATACAAATGAATCTAACCACATTCAACGACCTATACACCGGATACGCCTTCGTCTTAAACGAAACCATACCCGGCGCAGCACAACTGACAGATGATCAAATGAGAAACATCAAAGGACTATGGCACACCGTAAGAACAATAAAATGGCGCTGGCATCCCGGAGAGTGGAAAACCTATATTAGAGTAATAGATAGATCCATTCCTTATCCAACTTTAATATGGTCATACCATCGTGGATGGACAATGTGGACACCCTGGGGCCCAAGAGAAATCGGAGGATACTGGTACCCCTCCGGCATCAAAATAAAATACCACCACATCCACTACAAAATCCGAATACGCTACTACGTACCCGGATACCCCGAAAAATACGCAGCATACGTGAGAGAACCAGACACCTGGGACATAGACTATTACAAGTACGGTTCCACACTTATAACTACGACAGGAGCTGGACTAACAATTGGTGCTGCATCTAAAGCTATAACACTTATTCGAGGTGGTGCCAGTTTATCCACAATCGTATCAACTGAGGGCGCATTTAATGCAGGAAGCGCAATATATTCAATATATGGTGCTTTGAGCTATACTAATCCAGATCCCAACCCATCAGGAAAAGGAGAGGGAATAATAAATATGATAGACCCAAGTTGGGAGCCATTCCTCAGCAATTGATATAACTATATGGTGAATTTGCTTTTCTTCACCCTTAGAATGAGAGTATTATATGGGATATGCTTGTAAGTAAATAAAGTGTCAATAAAACACTTTATTTAATTATATTTTGTTGGATTTAGGATTTTGAAAAGGTGGCAGTAAAATGGATAAGAGATATTTTATTATTTCTGAGTTATGCTTTTTTGGTGCTTTATTTCTAAGGTACCTATCTTCCGGTAATCCCGGATATTTATTATTTTGTTTGGGCATTATTGGAGTATTGATCTCTACATCAGAGCTCTTTAACTTCAATCGTATAATTTATTATACTGCATTAATATGTATAATAGTCCTTCAAAGTGTAATTTTAATTAACACTTACCTACTTCAAACGATATATCTACAGAACAATGAACAATACATAGTTGGTGCTTTTGGAGTTCTAGCATATGTTGTTATCATTGCATTGCTTTTAAACCCCAACATCTTTAAGAAAAGTCCTAAAACGTAAATATAAATCATTATTCATGATCAGATAATAGTTAGTATAGATGATGGGGAGATGGTGATTGCCACCACCATCTACAGCTGCGACCCGCCGCCCTGGCCACCATCCTCAAAGGCCTGGGAATCTACACCACCGAAGCCGAACTCGCACAACTAGCCGGCACCGACGAAACCGGAACCAGCCTGTATGGTTTAAAGCAGGCAACCTTAAATAAAGGACTAACTGCAACTGGAGTCAGATTAACCGTAGACCAGCTACAACCCAACTACCTGGTAGTCCTGGACATAAACGGAACCAAACACTTCGAGATCATACGTAACATCACCAGCACCACCGTTTACTTATTTGACCCCAACCTGGGCGACCTGGAAATAAGCAGAGACAAATTCAATGAATTATACACTGGAGTAGCACTGATAATCAATGGCACAGCCCCAGCAAATGCCACCCTACTCACTGATGACGAAATGCGGAATATTAAAGCCCTGTACCATTACGAATGGGTTAAACATACCTACTGGGAACCTGGCTATGTATATTATACCTATCGTTGGGTAGGTTTCACAGTATCAATACCTTACCTCTATTTGCAATGGGTTCCAGGCCATTATCTCTGGGGAGGATGGTTACCCCTTCCTGGACACTTCGAACTCCGCCGAGGTGTATACACTAAAACCATTGGACGCTGGATTCGCATCCCACACTACGTACCGCCCAGGAAAAAAACTTATTACACCTACGAAAAAGTCTACGAATTAAATAAGGAAATTATAGGGAGGCGTGCCTTGGATGTAGTCGTAATGGGTGGTGGAAGTTTTCTAGTAGGAATTAGCGTTATTGGTGATGCTGCTACTGGAGGGATAGGTACAGTGCCAGCATACTTTGTCGCTTACAGTGGTATCGGCATTATAACAGCAGGTGCTGCCGATCTCATGATGAATTGGAATGAACCATTGTGGATATAATCCACAATCATTATCCCCTGATAAACCAATGAGGCAAATACCATGAAAAATTTATTGTTGATAACTTCAGGTATTCTAGTTTTTACTATGGCACTAATAACTTTATTTAATCAATTTATGTCCTTTTTTACAACAGGCCTTGCTGTCAGTATCATTCTTTTTATAACTGCCATTTTCATTAATAGAAAGTATCAAAACCAGACCCTTTATTTTTCACTCATAATCCTGATTTTAGTATTAACGTTGATCTTTACTTACTTACAAGTTTCAACCCCTATTTACAAAGGAAATAAAATATTAGACTACAGCATAGCTGTAATATTTGTATTAATGACTCTTCTATTAGTATACGATTTAAAAAATAAAATGGACAAATATCAAGAAGCAGTAGCTATCTACGACGACTCCCTGAAAACAAACCCCCAAGACACGATTGCCTGGAACAACAAAGGAACAACTCTAATATCAATAAATGAATATCAAGAAGCAATAAAATGCTTTGACAAAGCCCTAAAAATCGATCCTAAAGATGCTGCAGCATGGCACAACAAAGGTGTCGGTCTAGAAAAACTGGGAAAACAACAAGAAGCCATAAAATACTATGATCAAGCATTAGAACTCGATCCAAAATTTGAACAAGCCAAAAAAGACGGGAAAATTATCCTAGAAAATTAAAAAAAATAACAAAAAAACCTATTGTGAAAAAATGAAACGGATTCATCCAATAATTGCCATATTATTAGGATATTTCATAGCTGGTACTTTGGCATATTTTTTACCAGATATTCCTTTATCAGATATTTTATCTATATTGGTACTTATTTTGGGCGGATTCATTGCCACATACATATCCAGAACTAACAAGGCCATACTTGGATTGTATGAAGGTTTGGTATATACTATAATCATTTTGTCAATTATATTTCTCTTTAATACTGAATTAACAGCATATTTAGTAGTATATCTGGCATTACCCCCGATATTAGGACTCCTTGGAGGGTTCCTAGCAAAAAAGTTAAGATTACGCTTAGAAACAATATAAATGATTAATTAACCAACTACCTGGTAGTCCTGGATATAGAATGGAACTAAACACTTCGAGATCATACGTAACATCACCAACACCACCGTTTACTTATTTGACCCCAACCTGGGCGACCTGGAAATAAGCAGAGACAAATTCAATGAATTATACACCGGAGTAGCACTGATAATCAACGGCACAGCCCCAGCAAATGCCACCCTACTCACCGACGATGAGATGCGCAACATCAAAGCCCTGTGGCACGTCGCCAAAGTAGAACACAACTACTGGGTAGGAGGCTACTGGGTTAACGTCTACCTTAAAATGAAAGTAACCGTGAAAATACGCTACCCCTACCTACAATGGGTACCAGGCTACCTCTGGAGAGGATGGCTACCCATACCTGGACACCTCGAATTCCGAGTAGGATGGCACACCAAAACCGTGGGAATGACCATCCGCGTATCACGCTACATACCACGACGAAAAATAACCTACTACACCTACAAACTAGTACGCGACGAAAACGACATACCCGTTTATTTCGCTTATAACCTTGATATGAATCGTGCACAAACCCGAATCAATTACAGCAGAAACATGTTTTTTGGTTCAAGCCTACTGTTAGGTGGACTATATCGTGCACAACAAGATTTAATCACTGAAGGAATTAGTAAAATATACGAAGGAGGAGAGGAATATTCGCAACATTTGAATGAAACAGGGAGAGGAGATGACTACCTTTTTGGAGATCCTCTTTTTTACATACCCATCTTTAAGATTTAATCATAAATTTTTTATGAAATGGAGGGATTCTAAATGGAAATAAGAAAAAACTTCGGCAGATACTGGATTGCAGGCTTCATATTCAACTTAATTTTCTTGGCTATACAAATTATAGGAAATCCGATATCTGACATCGTGCTCTTAAACGAAAACACGATAATTAACAGCCCTACATTACTTTTAACATTTATGATCGGTTCATTACTAACATTTATTTTCGGATTCTGGATTTATGGCCGTATAATTGAATTACTTTATAAAAAAATCATTCGAAAAGAATAGACTTGGCATTCGACACTTCGAGTACAACTTAAAGATCCACACCAACAAGCTAGTTTAATGTTAGTCGGTGGCGCTGCCATATGCGCCACAGGTAATCCTGTTGGAATTCAAATCGGAATGAGATGTATTAAAGAAAGTATTTTCATGTTTTTCGATTTCGATAATCCTGAAGAACAAATCATGAAAGAATTTGGTAACTGAACAAACCATTATCCTCATTAAACCAGTAGAATGGAACTGTGCAAAAGATATTGAACATTAGGAAGGAGTTAACACTATGAAAAACAACAATAATCTGAAGCTAGGAATCATATTAACCCTCATTCTAATTGTTTCAGCCTCTGGTTGCACCAACCCTCCTACAAACCAAACTAAAACATATTCCGATGGAATAATGAGCTTCAATTATCCAAGCGATTTTAATAACGTAACTTACTCTGGAAATAATACAAGTAATTCATCTATGCAAGCAATAGGTAAACTAAAAAATACTGTTCCCTTAAGGGTACATAGTATAACTGTGGCTAAAAATAAAAGCGCAATTTCTCCTACTGAATTAAGAAATATACTGGTTTCAAATGTTAAAAATATGTCTGCTGGCGAAATAGTATCCATAACTACGGAAACTAATCTTAATGGGGTTGTTGTCGAAAAGGTTATCTATACCGATGAATATGCATTCGGAATGAGAGCAATGCATTTTAACATGCTTTTTAAAATCAATGATGATGTATATGCAGTTTCAGTCTATGGTCCTGATTCAAACATTCAACAAATCACTAGTACAGCTAACATCATCTTCCAATCCATAAAATAACCTTAACCTCCCTAAACTCATAAAAAAAACACCCTTAACCGGTAACTGGGTGGGAGTTTACCTCTACGATACCAACAACAACCAGATTACCGGGAACACCCTAACCGATAATGGTGCCGGAATAACCTACCACAACTCCCTCGGCGTTAACCTATCTGGAAATAATTACACCGACAACTGGCTAACCGACACCTCCACCATAGATGATGGCGAAATGGTGATAGCCACCACTATCTACAGCTGCGGCCCGGCCGCCCTGGCCACCATCCTCAAAAACCTGGGAATATACTCCACTGAAGGGGAACTATCAAAAATAGCTGGCACCGATGAAACCGGGACTAGCTTGTATGGTTTAAAGCAGGCAACCTTAAATAAAGGACTAACTGCAACTGGAGTCAGATTAACCGTAGACCAGCTACAACCCAACTACCTCGTAGTCCTGGACATAGATGGGACTAAACACTTCGAGATCATACGTAACCTCACCAACACCACCGTTTACTTATTCGACCCCAACCTCGGCGACCTGGAAATAAGCAGAGACAAATTCAATGAATTATACACCGGATGTGCGCTCATAATCAACGGACAGGCCCCCGCCAACACCACCCTACTCACCGACGATGAGATGCGGAATATCAAAGCCCTGTGGCACGTCGCCAAAATAGAACACAGCTACTGGGTAGGAGGCTACTGGGTTAACGTCTACCTTAAAGTGAAAGTAACCGTGAAAATACGCTACCCCTACCTACAATGGGTACCAGGCTACCTATATCAAGGATGGCTACCCATACCCGGACACCTCGAATGGAGAGTAGGATGGTGCACCAAAACCATAGGAATGACCATCCGCGTATCACGCTACATACCACGACGAAAAATAACCTACTACACCTACAAAATAGAACCCGACACCCCCACAGGAAAATACTACAACCTTATTGGAGGAGTCAAGGTTTTAAAGGGCCTTTCCACCGCTTATACCGGTACCAGAATGGCAACGAGTTCTGTTGCATTGGGAGTTTTTCAACCTGAGACAGAACCATTGGCTTATGCTATGTTTGGATTTGGCTGTGCTGGGATGATATATGGTACATATGAAGTATGGGATGGTGCTGATGACCCAATATTTACAGATAAAAGCTATGAGGATCAGATTTACGAAAACTGGTGGCAATTCGTCCCTTAAGTAATAAAATTACTAAATATAAGATGAACTCTGAACCAATGAAAATTGAAACAAACTCGAAAGTAGTAGAATATTAAAAATTTAATAGACTCACTAAATGGATTGAATGAGGGGAGCATATTTGAAAAAAGAGGAAAACATATCATTTAAACAGATCTTTCCATTAATTGTACTGTTATTCATTCTCTTAATCTTTATAGACCCTTTCTCGCTCTTTATGATTGCATTAATACTTCTTGTAATATTAGAATATTCATTTAAGATAAAAAATTTTAATTATTTAATGTATAACATTCTTCTTGTGTCCATTTTTGCACTTCAAGGACTAACCTTATTTTACACTTTCCTATTTAGATCCACTTATCTAAAAGAACTAATATCCATTCTTGTATTTTCATTTTTTATCTTGATTTTTACAGCGCTGATAGCTGTTTATGCTCGTCATTATCGTCACAGAAAGGAGTACACACAAATCCCATGATATTAATCACAACTGGGAAATATTAAGAACTGAAACGAATTCAACACACTCTACACTGGAGTAGCACTCATAATCAATGGCACAGCCCCAGTCAACGCCACCCTACTCACCGATGACATCCTACAGTACTGGCTGGACCGGGAAAGTAAACTAACATAAATGGAACTCTCCTCTATGCCAATGGACCTATGAAAACCACCTACTGAACCTTACTCACATCTTTAATCATGATTGGTGTTATGATATGGTAGCAGATCAGACCTTAAACTAATATAATATCATATGGACCGCACCATACCCCCCACAGGGCAGTTTGTGGGATATAGTTTAGCAAAAAATAATATCAATCCTTCTTCCATAAATAATCCTAAGAGAAAAAAATATATGGGTGTTATTATGAGGATTTTGGACTTGATCAAGGATCATGAACAGGAAATAAAAGACAGATATAGTGTTAGTAAAATAGGGGTTTTTGGTTCATACGCTAGAGGTGAGGAGAAAGAATCAAGTGATGTTGATGTTCTGGTGGAATTTGAAGAGCCTACCTACAATAATTTTATTGAACTGATATTTTTCCTGGAGGAATTACTGGATAGAAAGGTTGATCTGGTAACCACTGGAGGTTTAAGTCCTTATATGAAACCTACTGTTGAAAAAGAGGTGTTGTGGTGTGAATAGGGATGAAGTATTCCTGCAACATATCCGGGATGAAATACAATTTTTAGAAAACCAGACCCGATCATTAAAATTTGAGGAGCTTCAGTCTGATCCAGTGTTACAGAGGGCAGTTTTAAGGAGTTTGGAGATTATAGGCGAGGCCTCGAAAAATATATCCACTGAATTTAAAAATACCAACCCTCAAATTGAGTGGAAAAAGGCTGCTGGTTTACGAGATAAGCTTATTCACCACTATTTTGGTGTTGAATGGAGTATAGTATGGAATGTTATTTGCAATGAACTCCCAGGGATGGGAAGAAAAATTGAAGCAATTTTAAATCATTAATTATAAAAATAACGCTTTAAAGTACTTAATCAGACAGAGAAACATTGACCAGTATTACACCATCACTAGGCACCAAAAGGCACTGCTCATACATAATCAGAAACCATAATTTACTGATCTTCATTTCGGCACCACCATACCCGAGTAACCTCGGCGACTTGGAAATGGCCAGAGACAAATTCAATGAATTATACACTGGAGTAGCGCTCATAATCAACGGACAGGCCCCAGTTAACGCCACCCTACTCACCGACGATGAGATGCGCAACATCAAAACCCTCTGTTTGAATAAATTTTTCAAATAAAATAATAACTTATGCAAATTTAATCGTAAGTTATTTATATCAGGAATTATTCTAAGTAATTTAAGGGAATCTTTTCGAATTCTTTTTATAGATCATGAGAATAAAGATGTTTACCATACAGGGAGGTAAGTTATGAAGAAAAGAGATTGGGCCATATTATTAGCAATGTTTATAGTGTTAGTTCTAGGTGTTAACAGTGTTTCGGCAGTGAATGTTACACCCGACCAGGTAGTCAATGCTTCCGAAAATGTGAATTCTTATATAAACACCAATCACACCCTCCCCAGTAACACCCAAGTGGGAGGGAATCAGGTGGACATGCCCCAATATTTGGAGCTTTCCACCGCCGCGGTGCTGAACATTAATGCCGGTTCTCAGGCTACCATTCCCATCCAGAGTTATAACCCTGCCCCATCACCTTCAGAAACCATTATCAGCCGGGATTTTAGTAAAACCGAATATTTAGACCTGGCAAATCGTGTTAAAATTTACATGGATACCAATGGGCGGGCGCCCAACTATGCATCTACCAGTACCGGAAATATTGGTTACCAATCCTTAGTCTACATGTACTCCGGAATACTAAACTCCTACCAGACAAATGGGGTCTTGCCCGATTATATTCGGGTGGATCCCTGGAGTACGGTGTTAAATTCGGATGTCATCGGCAGCACCAGTTATGGTTACGTGGAAAAGAAGGTTTACGGGAACCAGAGTTCTCCTCAGACCATTGCCCTCATAATTGGGGTGCATCCCCAGGAAAATGGGATACACAGTGCTATTTTTAATGCCCTGACCAGTAAGTCCCTGGATCTGACTAAAAGATATGTTCTTTATCAAGTTACGGTGACCCAGGATACCGATGATTACAGTAAAGGCCGGATGAATGGGCAACTCTTAGCCCAGGCATTCATAGTCCCGGATATCTCCAGCGAAAACCCCATCCTGGTCCTGGATAATCATGAAAACCATGGTGCGGACAGTGGATACAGTTACTACCGGTTCTTATATTTAATTTCCAATAACGATGACACCGCAAACTACGCCAACCAGATAATCAGCCAGATACCATCTTTAGCCCTGTACACTCCTCCCAACCCGACCAGTACCCAGTACGTCACCGTGCCCATTGCCAATCAGGGGTTAAACACCATACTCTATGAGACCTACTTCTATGACTCGGTAGCCCAGAAAACGTCCGATGCCAATGCTCTTATAAACGCCTTGGATGGCCTTATTGGCCCCAATATCACTCCCATAAATATCAGTATAACTGGCGATCCCTCCTCTGGCTGGTACCTTACTTTAACCAACAACGACCCCGGTACTTTCACCGTTTATTACACCACCGATGGTTCCGATCCTGAAACCAGCAGCACCCGAACGGAATATACCATTCCCCTAGCAATCAACCTTAACACCCTGCTTAAAATCTCCATGGTTGATATCTACGGTAACTGGTATCCAATTCTCAATGAAACCTTCACCTTTGACGATAACGCCCCGGTAGTAACGGCCAGTCTGGCAGGGGGAACCTATTATGCCCCTCAGAATGTGGTTTTACAAGCATTAGATGACCAGGATGGAAATCCCACCATTTACTACACCACCGATGGGTCGGATCCCCGAACCAGCAGCACCCGCAAACAGTACACCACACCCCTCAATGTAAGCTCCTCTTTGACTATGAACTACTATGCCCTGGATGGAGCCGGGCAGGAATCTGCAGTTTATACGGAAGTTTACAGTATTTACAAGACGGTTACATACAGTTACACTGTGGACGTGCCCTACAAGAAGGGATGGTACAAGTACTGGTACAAGGTATCCTACAAGAAATGGTACAAATCCTGGTACAAGTACCGGGGTAAGTGGAGATACAAATGGAAATACAAATGGGCCCAAAAATCCAAATACAAATGGAAATATGGCTGGATTTACCGAAAAGAAACACGTTGGGGAACTAAAAACGTGTTAACCTAATTTTTTTTTAAATAATTTTTTTCTTTAAAAGATTATTCCCCACTGACCAGCCCCTCCAGCCTCTTCAAGGCCTGGTACCGGTCCTTCTTATCCAGACGGGCCTGTTCCAAGGCGTCCTGCAGGGTGGAGATGGAGTGGTCGTAGACCTCCCGGTCCACTGGGTAGGGGAAGCCGTCCTTACCGCCATGGGTGAAGCTGTACTTGACCGGATCCTCCCAGCTGGGCCGGGACCCATAGACCAGGTCGGAGATCAAGGCCAGGGCCCTTATCTTCTTGGGACCCATGCCCTCCAGGCTCAGTAGCTCTTCATAGCTGGCCGGCTGTATCTCCCAGGCCCGTTGGAGAACCTCCAGGTCCCGGTCCGTCAGATCCGTGTCCAGCACCGGATGGTGGGCGGGCATATCCAGCCCCGGGTAGAAGTCATAGAGACTGCTCTGGTGAGCCTCCAATCTGGGCTTCTTCTGGAAGTACTTTTTAAGGTGTTCCGGGTTGTCCTGGACCAGATCCACACTGATGGCCCGGGCCTCCTCACTCTCCGGGGCGGTCATGTCCAGGGTCTCCTCCTCCCGGGTATCACAGCAGATACCCTGGTGGGGACTCTCCACCAGGTCCTGAACTTCACTGGAGAGCCAGTGGTAGCGCCGGGCGTAGCGCTGGTGCTGGTTCATGCCCTGCTGCACCACCGCCCACTCCCCCTCCTCGGTTAAAAAGAACACGTGGTGGTAGAGCTGGTAGCCGTCCTGTATGCAGCTGTTATCAATCTTGGCCACCATCCGGCTGTTGTGAACCAGATCCTCTAGTTTAGGAGCGGATAAGGAGAATAAGTCACCAGCAGTTTCTATCTCCACGGGTGTCCGGCGGGAGGCCCGGCCCTTACCCCCGGCCACCAGGATCCCATGCTCCGCCGGATCCAGGGAACTTTTCAGGGCCCCGCAGGTAGTGGTGGTGGTGCCGGAGCTGTGCCAGTCAAAGCCCAGGACACAACTAAAGGCCTGGAACCAGTAGGGATCGGAAATTCGTCTTAAAAACTCTAAAGGACCGTACTCGTAGACTACCGCCTCGGTGATATCCCCTGCCAGTTTAACCATCCTCCTAAACAGCCATCTTGGTGCCCGGCCCCCGTGGAGGGGTAGGTTGGCGGTCCCTATTTTCCCTGGCATGTTAATTAGTTTAAGTTCCGGATGGTAAAGGATTTGGTGAGAGGAGATGAGAAGTAATGAAAACCAACTACTTTCTAAACTGACCGTACTTCTTTATTAACTCATCCAGTTCCCTGATTATGGCCTCGTTACGGTCGTGTTGGAAGTTGTTCTGGATATTATCCCGGTAAGTCTCCAGTCTGGTTAGGAATTTAAGGACATCCTCCTTTTCCAGGTCCTCGTGGAACTCCCCGTAGCCCAGGCGTTCCAGGTAGATGGCGTTGAGGATCTGTTCGAATTGTTTTTTGACCGGCACACTTAACACCGGCTTTTTAAGATACAGGGCCTCGCTGATGAGGGTGAATCCCCCGTTGGTAATGACCGCCCGGCAGGTGGCCAAATCCTGGAAGAACTCATCATCGTTGAAGGACTTGAAGGTCAGATTAGCGTCCTCTTCATCCTTGTTAAAACCGTAGACGATGAACTTCTCCTCCAGCTCCTTCAGGACCTCCAGTAGCTCCCAGTTGGAATCACTGGTCTGATAAACCAGGATGTGCCGACCCTCCTCGGATTTCAGGTTCATGATCTCCTCCCGGAGTACGGGTGGGAAGAGTTTGGCCTTTTTAGGGTTTTTGAGGGGAGGGTAGAAGTAGGTGTTGATGAGGTAACGGCGGGGCATCATGATGAAGGATCTTACCACGCCCTCGGCGGCTAAACGCTCGGTACGGTACCGGGAGGATACCTCGATCTCACCCTGGGTAATGATGTGCATGTTGTCCAGGCTGATGAGGGGCAGGCGCAGGATCTTGGCCAGGAGGTTGGAGTAAATCTCAAAGTCCGAGATGATGAGGTGGGGCTTCACCGACTTGGCCACACTGTACATCAAGCGTAGACTGTTTCTAAGATCACCGGGCAGGCCCTTCATACCCTTGATGAAGGTTTTGGTGTTGCGGACGGTGTTATCTTCGTACACGGTGTTGAAGCCACCAATTTCATACACGTTATCGTACCGCTGGGCCAGGTAGTGGTAGGCCCGGTCCGAAGAAAAGATATGGACTTCGTAGTGGGGGATGAGATGTTTCAGGATCACGTCGGTACGGATGGCGTGGCCCATACCCTCTCCACAGACCGAGTACAGAATCCGGGTCTTCTCATTATGCCCGAAGCTGTAGTTAAGTTTCTCGGCGGTTATCTTACGTCCGGTGAACTGGTAGAGGGTGCTCTTGGCATACTTGTAGGCCACCCTTTTCATGCCCTCCTCCTCCACCCGGCGGGTGGATACCAGAAGCCGGGGTTGTCTTAAGACCTTGAAGGAGGATATCTCCGCCATTCTTTCAATGTAGTCGGTGTCTTCTCCGAAGTCTAGGTCCTCATCAAAGCCCTCCACTTCCTGGTGAAGTTTCTTCAGGGTTAATATCCCATAACAACCGGCTCCATGGGGTTTGAATGATTCCACCTTCCGCATGAAGAAGTTGGCAAAATCATGGGCCATTTTATCCAGGCGACTGTCACTCAGGGGTGATATCTGGGTGATGGCAATTCCCAGGTCCTGCTCGGCGAATTCCTCCAGGGAGGATTTCAGGTAACCATCGGTTAAACACACATCCGCATCTAAAAATAGCAGATATTCCCCCTGGGCAGCTTCAGCGCCACGGTTACGGCCCACCGCAGGCATTCCGCCTTCAACTATCCGGCAACCCGCTTCCCGGGCAATCTCCCGGGTGCGGTCCTGGGATCCGGCATCGGCGATGATAACCTCAAAGTCGACGAATTCCTGGGCCTTGATACTCTTCAAAAGCAGGGGGAGGTACTCCTCCTCATTGTAGGTGGGGATGATGATGGACAGCTTCATTTGCTACACACATGATTATTTTTTTCTAAGTTCCGAAGTAGGATGCAAAATTCCAGGTCATGAAAAAGCCATCGGCCCTTCCACCTAGAGAGACGAATAAACTCTCCAAAAATTCCTTATCACTCTTTTCAGTCTTTATCCGGATTATAGTTTGATTTTGCCCCTCCTGGACTGATATGATATCATAACCAGAAAGTTCAAGGGGCTCCTGGGGGTTGATTATGGTTAGCTCATGGTAGGCCGGGTTACTGCCGGCCACCTCCACGGCCACCCCGGATACAATGAGGAGTATCACTACCAGGGCCGGGTACAGGAGCTGACGGGGCTGGAAGGGGCTTTTAATGGCGTACATCCCCAGAGTTCCACCCAAACCCATGACCCCTGGCTGGGAGAACAGCCCCCCATCCAGCATGGACACCAGGGTCAGGGTCATGCAGAAAGCCATTATCAGGCGGTGTACGGCCAGACGATGGTCCAGGGACAATAATCCCAGGAGGTAGGATGCGGGCAGGGTGAACAGTATGAGGAAAGCCCAGGGAGTGACCTGCTGGATGAGGGATCCTCCGGTGTGGATGTCGCCCGGAACATTAAAACCAATCCAGTTGATTAAATAACCCAGGACCGCCTTAAATACATGGCTATGGGTGGGGCTGGTGCTGGTGGGGTTGGGATTCAGGGATACGAAGATGGTGAGGATGGAAACTCCGTAGCTGGATCTTAACCATATTTCCAGGATGATACCCACGACATAGGTTAAAATGGCCAGGATTAAAAACCATTTAAGGTACTCACGGCCATCAGGACTGTAATCATAAACTTTGGAGTGGATTCTGTTCAGGAATCCTCTCCGGGATCTTAGAAGGGAATTTAAAAGGAGTAAACTTCCCATTACCACCAGTAAGAGTACCGCCTTTCCCTCGGAGGATCCGGATAGGAGGGGCCAGGTGATGGTCATCAGCAGATCATCCAGGAAGTCGGTGACAAATACCAGAACTCCCAGGATGATTAGAACGATCCCTATAAGGTCTAAACGGTCTATTTTCAACACATCACCAGTTATATTTATTAATTTAATTTGAAAGGCTTAACATACGCTCCACGGCCATTCGGGCCCGGTCCGCAATTCCCGGATCCACCTTAACCTGGTACTCTTCCTTTAGAAGTGAATTTTTCACTTTCTCCAGGGTGTGAAGTTTCATGTTCTGGCAGATGGCCTCGGATAGAAGAGGTATGATGGTTTTATCCGGATTTTCCCGCAAGAGACGGGTTACCATGTCCACCTCGGTACCGATGAGGAAGGTTTTCCCTGGCGAGGAGGCCACGTAGTGCACCATACCACCGGTGCTCAGGACCTGGTCCGCCAGCTCCTGCAGCTCCGGGTTACACTCCGGGTGGACCAGTAGCTCTGCATCAGGGTATTTCTCCCTCATGACCATGATGTCCGTGGGCTGGAACATTTTATGGACGTAACAGTACCCCTCCTGGGGTATGGGGATTATTTCTTTATCCACCTTCTGGGCCACGTAGGAGGCCAGGTTCATATCCGGGCCGAAGAGTATCTGCTCCTCAGGGAGGCTTTCCACTACTTGCTGGGCATTGGCCGAGGTGCAGAGAATATCGGCCTCGGCTTTGGCCTCGGCCATGGTGTTCACGTACAACACCACCGCTGCATCGGGATAACGTCTTTTATATTCCCGGACCTCCTCGGCAGGGAGCATGTGGGCCATGGGACACTCCGCCGAAAGGTCTGGTAGTAATATTTTCTTATCCGGATTTAGTATAAAAGCGGTTTCGGCCATGAAATCCACCCCACAAAAGACCACCAGATCCGCATCTTCTATCTGGCTGGCCTTAAGACAGAGCTCCAGAGAGTCTCCCAGAAAATCAGCGATTTCCTGTATTTCTGCGGTTTGATAATTATGAGCCAGTATTATGGCATTCTTCTCTTTTTTAAGTTCTAGGATTTCTTTTTGTAACTGGTTCAACCTAAACCTCTCCTAAGTAAGATAAGTAGTAATCTAAGAAATATTATGGGGGAAAAAATTTGTGGTACCTGGTATAATTAATTTGTCTTTTTTATGGATGGTATAAACCGAGTGTTTAGTGTAATAACCTTTTTATTCTATCTCAGCACCCTGTAATGCGTGCTCACAGTGACAATCCCTCCCAGGAGGGATGTTAAGGATGGATTCCCGGAGGAGATTGGTTAACTGTTTCTTTTTTCCATCCATGATCTGGAACACCTCATCAATGGTAACCTTATCTGGAGATATAGACGCGGCGTAGTTGGATATCATACACACCGATGCGTAGCACATGGAAAGCTCACGGGCCAGGACCACCTCTGGTAATCCAGTCATACCCACCACTGTCCCTCCCAGCTGGCGGAACATCCTTATCTCCGCAGGGGTCTCAAAACGGGGGCCCTCCACACATACGTAAACTCCTCCATCCACCACCTCTCCAGAGTCCAGGAGCACCTTTCTGAGGTGGGGGCAGTAGGGCTGGGTCACATCCACATGAACGGTCCGCTGGTCATAAAAGGTTACTGGTCGGTGGTGGGTGAAGTCCAAAAAATCGTCCGGGGCCAGAAAGGTGCCGGGTTCTAATTTCTCATCCAGTGATCCGACGGCATTGGTGGCCAGTACCCGTTTCACTCCCAGCTTTTGGAGGGCGCAGAGATTGGCCCGGTAGTTAATGCGGTGGGGGGGATTATCATGGCCCTCATGATGACGGGGCATGAAGAACAGTTCCATTCCCTCCATTTGAAAACGGGTGATCTGTGGTGAGTCACCATAGGGAGTGTTGATAACCATACTCTCCAGTTCTTCACCCTTTTCCACCAGCCGGTAGACTCCGGTGCCTCCTATTACTGCCAGCATGTTCTCAAATTCCTGTATTGATTACCCCTTAGCTACTCCCAGAGGCACCATTTTAGCCACCAGGGATGATATACCAGTATCGTGGACAGTTTTAACCACTTCATCCACGTCTTTATAGGCTCCTGGAGCCTCTTCGGCCACGATAGGCATGGAAGTTGCTTTTATATAGATCCCCCGATCTCCCAGGACCTTCTTAACCTCCTCTCCACGGTAAGTTCGCTTAGCACCGGCTCTGCTCATCTTACGTCCGGCTCCATGAGCAGTGGACCCGAAAGTCTCCTCCATGGCCGTCTCGGTACCGTGCAGTACGTAGGAGGCGGTTCCCATGGTCCCTGGTAACAACACTGGCTGACCCACATCCCGGTAGCAGGATGGGATCTCCTTCCTACCCGGTCCAAAGGCCCGGGTGGCTCCCTTACGGTGCACGTAGACTTCGGTGTCACGGCCCTTGATCTTATGCACCTCCCGTTTGGCGATGTTGTGGGCGACATCGTAGACTATGCCCATGCCCATATCTTCACTGTCACGGTGGAACACCTGTTCAAAGCTTTCCCGCACCCAGTGCAGGATCATCTGCCGATTGGTCCAGGCGTAGTTGGCAGCGGCGGCCATGGCCTGGAAGTAGTCCTGGGCCTCATCGGAATCCACCGGAGCACAGGCCAGTTGCCGGTCCGGCAGGTTGATCTGGTAGCGCTTGGCCGCCCGGTCCATGCTCCGCAGATAGTCGCTGCACACCTGATGTCCGCAGCCCCTACTTCCAGAGTGGATTAAAACGGTGACCTGGTCTTTTTCCAGTCCAAAGACATTAGCCACCTGATCATCGAATATTTCATCCACCCGCTGCACTTCCAGGAAATGATTACCCGAACCCAGAGACCCTAATTGGGGAATTCCCCTCTTTTTGGCCTTTTCACTCACCTTGGAGGAGTCTGCATCCTTCATGCACCCCTCTTCTTCCAGGAATTCCAGGTCAGATTCCCATCCATAACCATTTTCCACGGCCCAAGCAGCCCCATTATCGAGAACTTCATCAATTTCTCCCTCTTTAAGCCTTATCTGGCCCTTACTACCTACACCCGAGGGAACGTTCTTGAATAGAGTATCCACCACCTCTTTTATCCTGGGCTGAACATCACTGACGGATAGGTTGGTCCTTAACATCCTAACTCCACAGTTGATATCGAAGCCCACCCCACCAGGGCTTATAACACCAGTACGGGCACTGAAAGCACCCACTCCACCAATACTGAACCCGTAACCAAAATGTATGTCTGGTAAGCCTATGGAAAACTTCTGAATACCGGGTAGAGATGCCACGTTGGCCACCTGATCCATAGCCCCCTTTTCCAGATTTTTCATACCCTCCGGGTCCAGGTAGATCCGACCCGGAACTCGCATTCCCTTCTGGTAGCTGGTGGGAATTTCCCATACATTGTCCCTAATTTTCTCTAAATGCTCCTGGATGACCATAAAACAACTCATCTCCTTTTATTGGTTTTAATTTTTTCACTTAAATTTCGTTATTATCAGACTTTAAAAAAATAGAATAGGTCCTTAAATCCCATATTTTTTATTTAATTACTTATCTCTATGGCCTCTTAAACTAATAAACTTATACCTTACTCCGTTAAAGGTGGCCTTCCAGGGATATGAGGTATTTAAATGGACACCACACCTCATTAAATTATTTGAAGCCCTGGAAGACATTATGATTTGATTATAAAGAGATCCTGTCAATTATTCAAACGTCCAGTATGACCTGCAACCGGTACCCATCCTCTTCATCTATTTCCATTAGGTGGTAGGTTACCGCCTTCACCTCATCCCGGCTCTCATGCCTGGCCTGTTCAAACTCCTCCCCCCACACTTCAGCTTCCAGTTGGTAGCCCTTACTTTCATCTCCCGATATATTCACCTGGAAATGAGAAAAGACCAGGTACTCCGCATCATGCAGATAGATCAGTTCGTTGAGCCAGTCAAAAAGGAGTGCCTTTCTATCTTCGGACTTTAGACTTATGGTTTTTTTTATGGAGGTTTTCAGAACCGAAGTATCGGTTATGACCTCAAAAAGTGCCAGTCCCGCGTTTTGGAAGGCTTCATTAAGGGTTTCTCCATAAGCCCGGTAGCCAATGTCAGCAGTGACGTCAAAAAATTCAAAGGGCATTTTCTCCGGATTATTATGCACTTATAAAAACTCCTTAAAAAACATGGTCCGCAGGTGGTGGACTTCATTTTAGTCTATCTACCAGCAGTTATATATTTTGTTGCCCAGGGGCTGCCCCTTATTGTGCTGGGTACATCCTTTGATTACTTCTCACACGCTCTCTAGCTCTTTCTTTAAATGATCTGAGAGCCTCTTTGTTAATAGAGGAGGTATGAAAATGCAAAAAATAGAAAAGAAGAATTCAATACCAGATTTAAGGAAAAAAAACAGTTATGATGAAGAATTTGACCTGAGACTTCTGGATCCGCGTTATTTCGCTTTAGTAACCGGAGTGGTGGTGTTGATCCTCATGTTCAGTATTATGTTAGTGGCGGCGGCTCCCAATTCCAACTTCCCGGCCAGTATGTAGACCCATCTATATTATTATTTTTATATCTTTAAACTCCAATCAGGTGTCTTTCTATCTCTTCCGGGGTAAAGCGTAGAATCACCAATCTCGAGTTCCCTTTAACTCCCTTACCCGTGAAGCGGGTGTCAATTATCCGTAAAAGCTCTAGTTTTTTAAGGGCACGGTCGAAGGAAGCGTAACTGATCTTTTCTTCCTTTTTAAGGGACTGGTACATAGTACCGGCCGTGTTCTCATCTTCCTTAAGACTCACTATCAACTTTAAGAGCGCTAATTCCAGGGGTGAAAGAACCCCCAATGTACTTTCCAGACTGCCCTCACTGGTACTTTTAACTGCTCCCTCCACGTGCTTGATCTGGATGGTTTTAGAAGCGTCTGCTTCGGCCAGGTCCCCACTGGTAGACAGAATATCGATTCCCAGGCGCATATCCCCAGTAGAGTAGGCTAAATCAGAGATTTTTTCCAAAACTTCCTCGGATACCACATCCGGATAGAAACCCACTTTTACCCTCTCCCGGAGTATGTCCCGCATCTGTTCTGAAGTGTACGGATTGAATACCACCTCTTTAGGGATGAAAATAGAAGACACGTTCTTATCCAGCATGAACCGGAATTCTATATCGGATATGATGGCGAAGAGTCCAGTTCTGGCACCTTTAAATACTTCATGAGCCCTCAGGATGTCATAAAATACTTGGTTAGCATTCTTACTGTAGAAAAGATGGTTAACATCATCCAGGGCCACCATTAGGGCCTTCTCTTCCTGGACGAGCTTTTTCATTATCTCCCCATAGATGCGTGAGAAGGGAATCCCGGTCTCAGGTGGCCGGTGGCCCATGAGGTGTTCGTAGATGTCTGAGAAGATGTTGAACCGGGTGGTGCTGATCTGGCAGTTCACGTAGACACAGTACAGCTTATCCGATGTTTCCTCCACTATCTGGAATATCTTCCGGAGGGCGGTGGTTTTGCCTGTGGCTGGTGCCCCCAGAACCACAGCATTTTTAGGCTTACCCCCACGTAGAGCAGGTCTAAGACACATGGCCAGGGCTTCCATCTGTGAATCTCTATGTAAAAGACGATCTGGAATATAATCTGGATTAAATGCCTCCACATCTCTAAAAAGAGTCTCTTCTCCCATGAGTATGTCTTTAATAGTCATTTTGAGGATACCCGTCCTTCACTAATAATCAACCAATAACTTATTTGGTTTAACAGTTAATAAAAACCGTGCACCCCCAAAACTGATCATAAGCCCCATTCCACTGGCCATCTGCAGCTAAGTTCAGGTCTAATTGGTAGAGATTTGGGTATAAATCTGGAAAAACTACTTTTATAATGCTCCTCATGATAGGTAATATCGCCTAGCGAATTATTGTAAAATGAAATCTTAAATTTAAAAGATTTCAAAGGAGAATAATTTAATGGTTTATGATTCTTTAGTACCTTCCCTGTCGGTTTTGATAGGTTATTTATTCACTTACACCCTATACAAGGGGAGATTAATAAGAAAAACAATTCACGTCAATCTCTGGAACTTTATAATCGGGATAGCCTTCCTGGTTTCTGGAGGGGGAGGATTTCTGCTCCTGATCCTCATGGAATTGGGAATCGTCCTCCCCATCAGCCCCCAACTACTTTACTGGCATGTGGAGTTGGGAATCACCCTGGTGGTGGTAACCCTGTTCCACTTCCACTGCTACTGGACATCTGCACTGGAAATGGTGTTTTTAAGAAACCGGAGGTCCAGACATGAAAGAAAAGATTAAAGATGTTCTGGCCTCCCTACCTGTGAAAGAAAAGGTGTTAGCATCCCTGGCCACCATACCCCTCATCGCAGCGGCCACCATGTCTGGTTCCTGTGCCGGGGGATGTCCCTACGGACTGGTGAATGATCCCTTCCCGGGCCAGTGCCGCCACTACATAGACTCCAGTGGCGATGGGATATGTGACCTGTCCCAGGTGATGGCCTCCACCAGTACATCGGCAACTTCCGACCAATCATCCAACACTGACCCTGGCTCCTCATCCACTTCGAGTAGCTCGAGTTCTGATTCCAACCAGTTAGATCCTGGAAGCTCCAATGGTTCCGACAACGCTAGTGTAGTCTCAGATACCGGCTCTTCCGGATCAGATGGTGCTTCCCTGGGAGCGGATGGTTACAACTACCACGTGTTGCCCATAAGCTTCCTGCTGATAGTGAGTTACATGTTTACCTACTTCCTCTTCCAGAAGGGGATCCTGAAGCCCAAAACCCATAAAAGGTTGTGGAATCTGCTGGTAACCGTGGGGTATGCCGGAGTGGGGGTAACTGGAATTTTATTAACTCTCATGGTGAATCTGGGCATAAAGGCCTACAGTCAAGGAATAACATTTTGGCACGCCGAAACAGCAGTGCTGATGGTGATTGGAACTTTAATACACCTTCACATCTACAGGAAGCCCTTACGAAGAATGTTTAAGGTTCTTTTCCGGTGGGAATCATCTTCCCCTAGAAAACAGAAGGTTTCTCAAAAATCAAAATAGGAGCATTTATCCGGAATAATCCAATTTAGAACCCATAAAATGGATATAGTAATATAATACTGCCTTTGGTTATATTTTCATGAATGGTTGGAATTAGCCTATTCGATAGGTTTATTTATCCAAAACACATATTTTACAGAAGGTTAGGCAAAAATTAGCCCAAAATTTAGTTTTGTGATATTTCATGAAAAAGTTACTCTGGTGGATCATAGCCGGTACCAAGGGTGGTGTTAATCGGGCTAGGATTATAGAATCCCTCCATCAGAGACCATATAATGCTCACCAACTGGCAGAAAAATTGGATCTAGACTATAAGACGGTGCGTCATCATATTAAGGTCTTAGAACAGAACCGGGTGATTTCTTCTTCCGGCGAAAAATATGGGATGATGTATTTTCTTTCCCCCCAGATGGAGGAAAGTTATGACATTTTCGAAGACATATTGGGCCAAATGAATGGATAATAGGTGATGGGGAATGGAAATAACAGAAAATATGGGAAATGGGACCGGACCTGGTCCCAGAGGAGAACTGGATAACATATTATCATTTAATGACCCTGGCATGGCCACCGTAGCGGCCCTGGTGGGATTGATCAACATCGCCTTGTTACTGGTGATGTTGGGGATCTACCTGTCCAGCTACCGCCGACTCCGATCCAGATTCACCCTGGGCCTGATATTCTTTACCTTCCTCTTACTCCTCCAAAACGCGCTTTTTATGCTGTTTCTGATAATTGGAGAAGGTTTCCGTGGTCCGGGTATGGGTTACCCAGTTCTGAGTTTGAACATCATCCAGTTAGGAGCCCTTATTATTCTGCTTAGAATAACCTGGGACTAGGGGCCCAAAAAATTAATAAAGGAAATAAAAAAAGGCATTATAAAAAAATTAAGGCCCTTATGACCTTAAAAAGATTATTCCACGTACTGCTTCACATTTTCCCGCACAATGGCAGAGGCACCGTAGCCCTTCACGGCCTGCAACATTTCCGGAAATTTAGTTTTGGGTATCAGTACGTTTACCTGGGAAAAGCTGGTTCCCTGCACCACGGTGGGTTCATCTGAACAGAACTCATGGGACAGTAACAGTTCCTTCACTTCCTCTACTTTCTTATTGGATACGTTGAACTTCACATCGAAGTATTTCCGGGCCTTGGTGGCGCCGAATAGCTGTTCATATATCATCTGGGCCTTCTGCAACTTTGACCCCTGGCAACGGGGACCGGCGTACAAACCCGCACTGGATTCCATGATGGTGTCTAAGATCTTCAAACCCGCCTTGCGGAGGCTGCTGCCGGTCTGGGTGTTATCCACAATCAGATCAGCCCCTTTGGCTATGTAAACCTCGGTGGCCCCGTCGGAGTTTATGATCTGCACCTGTTCATTTTCACCATCCCACAGTCCCCTCACCTGGACCAGAGGCGTTTTATTTCCGAATTTTTCCTGATATCCTTCATTTTCCATGAAGTACTGCTTGGTGAGGTTAGGATACTCGGTGAAACATAATATGGGTGTTTCTCGTTCCTGGTTGGCCTGGAAGAATTCGGTAAGCGAATCATAGGGGTCTTCATTGGGTACGGCTACAATGAGTCTGGTCTGGCCGTAGTTGAGATCACCCAATTTGATGGTGAGATCTTCGGGGAGGTTAACGGATTCCTCCCGCACCCAGTCCTCACCCACAATGGCAATGTCCAGGATTCCCCGGTTAAGTTCCACCGGAGCACTCTGGGGTCGGGAGAGAAATCCCCTGATCTCGGGGTCGTTCAGGATCTGTATCTCATTTTCTTCCTTACCGGGTTCATAGCCCTTCACCTCATAACCGGCATCCACGAATAATTGGTAAGTGTTACCTCGGTTAACGTTATTCAGGCTCCCCTTAGGGAGTCCCAGCACTATTTTGTTGTCCATGATCATTTCCTCCAAGAATTTCTTATATCATAACCATTAATTGCATTTAACAAATCTTATTCATAAAAACCTTTAAGACTGGTATTCTTTTATCCTCCAGGAGGGGATATCTTTAACCCCCTCTATGGTTTCTCCACCGGAGATGTTCAGGATAAGGGCGTCTTCATTTTCAGCCACCCACTCCACGAGTTTTTTTGCATATTGGAGTTTGAGTTTCTTTATCTGGTCCGCTTCAGCCACCTCTGAAGCCAGATCCGGTCTGGAGTAGCGGGTGGTGTTTTTTCCAAAGTCCATACCAGCCAGGATAATCGTCTTCACTCCCAGTTCCACCGCCAGGAAGACGGCCCGGTCTCCATCAGTGAAGCCACCCCAGTTATAAACCATCCCCACCGGCCGGGACTGAGTGGTGCCCAGGACCTTATTCAGGCGGGGCACATGTTTTTTCAGCTTTTCCAGATTATCCCCATGGGCATGGACCACCAGCACCGCCCCCTGCCTTTGGGCCTGGTATATGTTCTCCATTTTCCCGTCCAGGTCGGTTACTACCACATCAGGAGTGAAGCCCTCCTCCAATAGGGCGGTGGTGGCCCCATCGGCGGCGATTATCAGGTAGGTATCGATGTCCAATTCTTTGAGTTGCTGCAGGTTCCTTTTAAGGGAGGGACCCGCACCAAAGACCAGCGCCTTTTCCTTCACCGGGATATCCCCTGGAGATAATCCTTCCCGAATAGTTAATAATTGGTTTAAAAGTTGTGCAGATGTTTCATCATCATCCTGGCTGAATCCGAAGTCTTCTAGAATTTTTTGATACCAGGGCATCCAGTGGGATAGGTTCATATGAAGAGATTATATGTCCTAGGAATATAAATGAAATTATCTTATGATAATAATCTAGAACTTGGAGGATTCAAGATGGATGAAACTTTGCTAATGATACCAGGACCCACCCGGGTAGCTCCCCGGGTGCTTAAAGCCATGTCCGAGAACATCGTAAACCACCGGAGTGCCATATTCGGCCAGATATTAAAGGACACTTCCCAGATGATGTCCGATGTTTTCCGAACCACTAATAAGTCCTACCTCTTAACCGGTTCAGGAACTGCGGCCATGGAAGCAGCCATGGTGAACATTCTGGAGAAGGGTGACCAGGTCCTGAACGTGGTGGGTGGTAAGTTTGGCCAGCGCTTCATGCAGATTGTGGAGGCCCATGGAGGATCTTCCCTACCCCTGGAAGTGGAGTGGGGTCAGGCCGTGAACCCGGATGAAGTAGGATTCCTCTTGGAAGAGCATGAGGATATTAAAGCCGTTACCCTGGTCCATAATGAGACCTCCACTGGAGTGGTGAACCCCATAAAAGAGGTGGGTAAGATCCTGAAAGATTACGAAACCCTCTACGTGGTGGACAGCGTATCATCCCTGGCCGGAGATGATGTGGAAGTGGATGATTATGGAATTGACATCTGTGTTACTGGCTCCCAGAAGTGTATGGCCGCACCACCAGGAATGGCCGCCATAACCCTCTCCAATGATGCCTGGGATCTGGTTAACCAGACTGATTCAGCCAGTTACTACCTTAACCTTAAAAAGTACAAGAAAAGCGGCGATGCTGACCCACCAGAAACTCCTTACACCCCCTCCGTGTCACTGATGTACGCCATGCACGAGGCCCTGAAGGTTATTATGGACGAAGGACTTAAAAGCCGGATCAACCGGCACAAGTTAGCGGCAAAAGCCACCCGTAATGGTGTGAAAGCCCTGGATCTTGAACTCTTCCCTGAAGAAGAGGTTTCATCCACCACCGTTACCGCGGTGCGGATGCCGGAGGGAGTAACCGATGGAGAGTTCCGGGGAACCATGCGTAACAAGTACCGGGTGGAATTAGCCGGAGGCCAGGACCATCTCAAGGGTAATATCTTCCGGATCGGCCATATGGGTAACATAACCCACCGGGAACTCATAACCACCTTCTCGGCCATGGAGATGACCCTGCGGGAGTTGGGCTTCGACATCCAAATGGGTGAAGGTGTGGCTGCCGTGGCCGACACCTACCTGCCAGAGGACTTATAAGTCCTCTTTTTTTAAATTTTTTAATTAAAAAAAGTATTTAACCCCACTAAATCTCTTTTTTTTACACTTCCTTCATCATGGTGGCGATGGTTTTAATTATGATGGGACCATCCATCCTTAACTGTCTCAGAATGTAGGAAGGGCGTAGATAGAACTGTCGGAAGGCCTTTTTTTGCATATTCTTAAGTTCATCCCGGGAACAGTCCACGGTTTCCAGTACCGGGGTGAGCAGGGTGTACTTGGACCAGTCCTTCACCTTGATCAGGTTATTCTCCACGGCCTCCCGGTAGAATCTGGTCCCGGGGTAGGGCGTGGCCAGGGAGAACAGGGCATAAGAAGGGTTAAGTTCCTTTACTAATCTGATGGTTCTGCTGATACTGTCCCTGGTGTCACCGGGCATGCCCAGAACCACAGAGGCAATGGTCCGGATATCATGTTTTCGGGAGAGGGTGAATGCCTGGCGTATCTTATCCACGGTGAGCTGCTTGTTGACCCGGTCCAGTTGCTGCTGGTCTGCAGATTCCACCCCTAGAAACATGGTTATACAACCAGTGTCACTCATTTTCTGGAGCATCTCACTGGATAGAGTGTCAGCCCGGGCCGTGCAACCCCAGTAAATGTCGAGGTCCCTCTTTTTTATTTCATCACAGACCTGTTCCACCCGGCTGGGTTTCAGGGTGAAGGTGTCATCCATGAAGGCGATCATCCCGGCATCATGGCACTCGATGAGGTGTTCCATCTCATCCACCACATTCTCCGCCGACCTCATGCGGAGTCGGCGTCCATGTAGAGCTGCCGAGGCACAGAAGGAACACTGCATGGGGCATCCTCTTCCGGAGATCATGGTGGCGGTGTGCAGTTTCATGTTCAGGATCTTGTAGTGGTCCATTGGCAAAAGGTGTCGGGCTGGAAAGGGCAGATCATCCAGATCATTTATCACCGGCCGAGGAGGAGTTACCACATCATCATAGGCTATTCCCCGGACCTGGTTTAAGTCCCCACCACGTTCCAGGGTCTCCACCAGTTCCAGCATGGTGTACTCCCCCTCCCCAATTACCACCACATCCACATAGTCCTTTTCAAGGATTTCAGCGTGATTGAAGGAGGGATGATAACCTCCCAGGACTATGGTAGCATCAGGACAAGCCCTTCTGGCGAGTTTAGCGGTTTCAAGTCCCTGATCTATGGTAGGGGTCAGGGCGGTGACCGCTATCACCTGGGGGGCGGCCTTCTTAATCCGGGCCTCCAGAGTTTCCCAGTCCAGCTCCAGGGCCGCGCCATCTAAGATCTCCACCTCAAAACCACCATTCTCCAGGACAGCCCCAATATAGGCTATTCCCAGGGGAGGAGCCACCAGGCCAATGAATTTATACTTTGAAGAAGTATAGGGAGGATTTATTAGTAGTACTTTCATTATACCACCTCTGGTAAAGGAATTCCTTCATCTGGGTCTACAACAACTTCTATAAGGTAAGGTTTTTTCAATATTAAAGCTTTCTGTACCCGGGCGGATAACTGATCTGGTTCCAGGACCCTCTGCCCGTCTATATGATAACTAGCTGCCAGGGCTACGAAGTTCGGATTTTCCAGGGCCACCTGGTAGGGGCCTCCGTAATAAAGTTCCTGCCACTGTTTTATGATCCCCAATTCCTGGTTGTTGATGATGAAAATGATTATGGGTAGTTGCAGTTCACTGATAACTGCCAGTTCCTGGAGGGTCATCTGAAATCCTCCATCCCCCACCACCAGCACCACACTTCTCTTCGGCCGGGCCAGGCTGACTCCCACTGCGGCTGGTAAGCCGTAGCCCATGGGCCCGAAGCCACCCGAGAATATTAGGCCGGATGGCTCCCGAACCACTGCCAGAAGGTTAACCCAGGTGGTATGGCTTCCGGCGTCGTTAACCACCAGGGCCTCCTTTGAAGCTTCCAGGATCTCATTTATGGCCCTCTGGGGTTTTAAGGGAGTATCATCATAACCGGTAGCTACCTGGTGGTGAGATCTGTATTTTTGAAGCTCATTAAGCCATTTTCCGGTATCCTGGAACCTTAACCGGGACATTTTCTCTAGAAATTCAGCTGCATCGGCTTTAACATTAATATCTCCCTGCAAAACCTCTTCATCCAGGTTTACATGGATTATGGTTGTTTTACCCAGTCCCTTAAGGGTGCGTTCGGATAAACGACAGCCTAATGCCACCACCAGGTCGGCTCCGGCTCCGGCATGGTTGGCAGCCTCGGTTCCCCGCAGCCCAATGAGCCCCAGGGAGAGGGGATGATCCTCCGGCAGGACACCCCGGGCAGGGTAGGTGGTGGCCACGGGGATTTCATTCTTAATGACAAATTCCTGAAGTTTTTCCACTGCCCCGGACCAGATCACCCCGGCCCCGGCGATGATAAGTGGCTTATGTGAGGATTCCATGAGCTTTAAAGCTTCATCCAATCCATAAATAGGGATGTGAACATATTCCAACTCCCCATCCAGGAGAGATTCGTCCACAGTTTGAGAAAAAACGTTTTTAGGAATGTTCAAATGTATGGGGCCAGTTTTACCTGTTTTGAGGAGCATGAATGCCTTTTTTAATTTTGAAATGGCCTCCTCCGGTTTCTTTACATCGTAACTGTGGAGGGTGATGGGCTGGAATACCTGGGCCTGGGGAACATCCTGGAAGGTGTTCTGGCCCTTAAATTCCGTGGAAACATCTCCAGTAATAACCAGCAGGGGCACCGAGTCCTTGTAGGCGGTGGCCACGCCCATAACCAGGTTCAGTGCTCCAGGCCCAGCCGAAGCCAGACAGACTCCCACCCCCCCGGTGGCACGTGCATAGCCATCGGCAGCATGGACTGCTCCCTGTTCATGGCGCATGAGAACGTGTCTGATGGGCGAACGATGCAGGGCCTGATATAAGGGCAGGATTTGTTCACCGGGATGGCCGAAGACCAGATTCACTCCTTCTTCCTTTAAGATACGGACCAACCCCTGGGCACATGCAATTCTGGCTCCATTAGTCATGTGCTTTAGTTATGTCCTTGGCTCTATTTTAAAATTCTCCAGGAAATGATGGGGTTTTCTGAATTATTTCTATTTCCACCAAATTTTTTGGAGGTTTCTTTAAAAAAAATTATGAGGAAGATCGACACATAGATACTAAGCAAGATAATGCAAGCCAGGGGAGAGGAGGGTGTAAGATGTCCCAGGAACAAGATATTTCAGGAGGTGTCGGGAGAATATTAGAGCCCGACCCCCAGATTGTTAAAGATAGTAACATCCAAGTATGGATGACCAAGCACCAGATCCAGAGTTATGACCAACTCTTGGAAAAGGCGATGGAGGATCCGGAATGGTTCTGGGATGAAATGGCCCGGGAACTGGACTGGCAGAAACCCTACCATGAGATTTTGAAATGGGAGTCCCCCCACTCAAAGTGGTTTTGGGATGGGAACTTCAACATCGTGGGCAACGCTGTGGACCGACATGCCCAGGGCCCGCATAAAGATAAACTGGCTTTCATCTGGCAGGGAGAGAATGGGGAAGTTAGGAAGATAAGTTACCATCAACTTTACCAGGAGGTTAACCGCTTTGCCAACGCGCTGAAGAGTCTGGGCGTGGGTAAAGGGGATACCGTCACCATCTACCTGCCCATGATACCAGAACTCCCGGTGGCCATGCTGGCCTGCGCCAAGATCGGAGCCGTGCACTCCGTGGTTTTCTCTGGATTCTGGGCGAAAAGATTCCGTGAAAGGGTTGATGAAGCCCAATCAAAGGTGGCTATTACCTCAGATGGTTTCAGTAGACGAGGGAAGCTCTTAACCCTTAAAAAAAATGTGGACCGTGTACTAGAGGACGCCCCCAGTGTTGAGAAGGTGATTGTGGTCCGGCACGCTCATATACCGGTGGAGATGACCTGTGGCCGGGATCTGTGGTGGCATGAACTGGTGGAAGGGATGAGCGAGGAAAGTCCCACCGCGGTCCTGGAAGCCGAGGATCCCCTTTTCATATTATACACCTCCGGGACCACCGGGGTACCCAAGGGAGTGTTGCACGTGCACGCCGGGTACGCGGTGGGAGTATACACCACCTTGAAGATGGTTTTCGATTTAAAAGAGGATGATGTGTGGTGGTGTGCGGCGGATATCGGGTGGATAACCGGCCACAGTTACATAGTATACGCTCCCCTTCTTTTAGGAGTTACATCGGTGCTCTTCGAGGGAACCCCGGACTATCCGGACCCGGGATGCTTCTGGAGTATGGTGGAAATATATGGGGTGAACGTGTTCTACACCGCCCCTACCACCATCCGCCTGTTCATGAAGCACGGCGAGAAATGGCCCCAAAAATATGATCTAAGCTCTTTAAGGCTCCTGGGAAGTGTGGGGGAGCCCATTAATCCCCAGGCCTGGTTATGGTACCATGAACATATTGGGGGTGGAAGGTGCCCCATTATGGACACCTGGTGGCAGACCGAAACTGGCATGCACCTCATTACTCCCCTGCCCATCAGTCCCCTGAAGCCAGGTTCGGCATTCAAACCCTTCCCCACCATCGTGGCTGACGTGGTGGATGATGAGGGGAATTCAGTGGTGGAAAAGGGCGGTCACCTCGTTATCAAGTCTCCCTGGCCTTCCATGTTCCGCACCCTGTACCGGAACCCGAAAAGGTACCAGGAGGCCTACTGGAGTACCTTCCCGGGTATTTATCTCAGTGGGGATGTGGCCCGTGTAGATGAAGACGGGTACTTCTGGGTGCAGGGTCGGGAGGATGACGTTTTGAATGTTTCAGGCCACCGCATAAGCACTGCAGAGGTGGAATCAGCCCTGGTAAGCCACCCCGCAGTGGCCGAGGCCGCGGTAGTTGGCAAACCCCACCCCCTGAAGGGCGAGGATATTTCGGCCTTTGTAATACTAAAAGAAGACGCTAAAGAGCCAGATAACCTGGAAAAGGTGCTTAAAGACCATGTTAGGGCCGAGATAGGACCCATAGCCACCCCGGCTGAGGTAAAATCTGTGAAGGACTTGCCCAAGACCCGTTCCGGTAAGATCATGCGCCGGGTGATTAAGGCCCTGGTTAAGGGGGAGGATCCCGGGGACACCAGCACCCTGGCCAACCCCGAGGCAGTGCGAAACTTAGAAGAGGTTATCCGGAAGAATTAATCCTCTTCTTCCTGGTAGCTGCCGTTGTACTCGCCTGAGCCTTCCACCTTAAAAACCACCCCCTGGGCTATTCTCTCACCCCTTTTCAGGGTGTAGTCATATTCTCCCTGGTTCACCAGAAGAAACTGCAGGGTGCCGTAGAAACCCGGATCCCCCAGGGCAGTGTGGATGGTGATAAATGACCTTAAAAGGGTGGATCGGGGCAGGTAGAGCATGGAATAACCCTTCGGAATTTTTATCTTACGGTCCACCCCTACGATGTAGGCGGTTTTAGCCTGGAGGGTGTACAGGGGGGGTTCCAGTTCCTCCAGTTCTGGCAGGGTTTTCTCATCATCAACCAGGGAGCCGGATCCAATCTGTTTATAAACTGTATCGACTCGTAGATCAATCCCAGCCGGCTGTACCAGCTCTTTAAAGTCCGGAAATAGTAAGGTAAGTTCTTTTTCACCGAGCATAAGTATCATCCTTTGGATTTATGAATGTTAAAAGGTTTAAAATAGAAGAGCATATAAGATGATCTCTCCTGTCACTACTCCATTTATGGATTGGTCGTATATTAATTAGCATCAATCAGGTAGGTTCAATCAAACGGAAATACGAATTTCATGATGGCTGGGTTGTTAGTGACGACTGCATCTACTTCCCATGATACCACATTTTCTACAGTAACGGGGTCATCGATAACCCCGGCAACAACTTTAATACCATGATCATGGGCCTCATCAACCATTAATTTGTTCAAATACTGATATTGAGGAAAGATGATGTCGGCCTGAGCATCAATGGCCATTGCCACGGAATTTATGGGCTGGCAGGCAAAAATTACGCCCGTGCTGATTTCAGAGTCCAACGATTTTATATTAAGGGAGACTCTGTGGTAAAACGAGGCTATAATAACTTCAGCAGCTATTTTCTCCTCTTTGATTAGGTTTAAAATTTTTTCCTCACTTCCCGGATCCTTAACCTCAATTACCAGACCAACCTGACCCTTAACTGTATCTATAGCTTCTCTGAGGGTTGGTATTCTCTCTCCATCTCCAGCGTTGAGTTGACGAAGTTCCGAGAGGCTTTTATTTTTCAGTAAGCCCGTTCCATTTGTGGTCCGATCCAGACATGGATCATGGTGGATTACTAGTTGTCCGTCTAATGTGGTTCTTACGTCACATTCAACCATGTCGACACCCAGTTTCATCGCTTTGATAAATGATTTCAAAGTATTTTCTGGTTCCAGGGCTGATGCTCCCCGGTGGGCTATGATCTGCATGGGGTTATATTTGTTGTTTATCATAGAATAGGTAAAGGGTGTATTAGCTAAGGTGTTAAGGTGTAAAGATGAAGGGAGTTAAACGTCACTTTCAGGAAGAGGCAGAGATATTTGATGGACTCATACAGACTCTAATCCCCCATTACCCTGAGATGATCGGAGCCCTGGCCGAGGTACTTCCCTTCCACCCTAAGGAACAGGTGTCAATTATTGATCTTGGCTCCGGAACTGGTAACGTTTCCCTGGCCATTAAAAAGAGGTTTCCAAGGGCAAAGATAACCTGTCTGGACCTGGCTGAGAAGATGATAGAGCAGACCCGGACCAAACTGGCGGACTACCCGGACGTGAGGTACTTGATAAGTGATCTGCGTGAGCTGGAAGCTGTAGAAGAGTATAACGCAGCAGTGAGTTCCCTGGCCATTCATCACCTGTCCCGTGAGGAGCAGAGGTCATTTTACTCCCAAATATACACCGCTCTGAAGGAAGGGGGTGTGTTCTACAATGCCGATATCCTTCTTTCATCTTCCCCCTATCTGAATGAGTTGCACCGGGAGAAATGGGGTGATTTCATGCGGAGGACCTTCAGTCAGAAGGAAGTTGAAGGGGTATGGTTTTCCAAACACCAGGAAGAAGACCATCCACAGCCCCTCTCAGACCATCTGCACTGGCTGGAAGAGTCAGGATTTAAAGAGGTGGATGTGGTGTGGCGGTACTACTACTTTGGAGTTTATGGTGGCAAAAAGTAGAAGTGTAAATTTTAGAAAAGAGTTCAGGAAGAAAAAGATTCTATTTGAGAAATATTTATGTATCAGCGCCGAAGATCTGTTCCACCATCCAGTCCGGCTTGAATTCTATAATATCCTTGTAGCCTTGGCCCACACCTAAAAAGAGTATGGGCTTTTGAACCACATAGCCAATAGACAGCGCCGCACCGCCCTTGGCATCGGCATCGGCCTTGGTGAGTATAATACCATCCAGGCCCACGGCATCGTTGAATTTAGTGGCCTGTTCCACCACATCGTTGCCAGTCAGGGCATCACCCACAAAGATTACTAGATCTGGTTTCACCACCCTCTGTATTTTCTTCATTTCATCCATGAGGTTGGTGTTGGTCTGCATCCTTCCGGCAGTGTCAATGAATACCAGTTCCTTTTTCTGGGCCCGGGCGTGTTCCACTGCATCGTAGGCCACCGCTGCTGGGTCGGCGCCCTTCTGGTGCTTGATGATCTTCACCTTCAATTTCTCGGCGTGGTGGGCTATTTGTTCAATGGCACCGGCCCGGAAGGTGTCAGATGCGGCGATGACTGGTGTGAAACCTTGTGAAACAAAATAATCGGATAACTTGGAGATAGTGGTGGTTTTACCAGTGCCGTTTATACCTACAAACATGACCTTCAAGGGTTCACCGCTTTTCTGGGCTTCCTGAGCCAGAACATTGACATCCGGTCCCTCCACCAGGAGAATATCGGATATGGCATTTTTAAGAGCTTTCTGAGTATATTTGGCCACATCACTTCTGCGCCTTATCCTACGCCCCACCAGATCCGTTTCCACCGATTTAATGATCTTTTCCGCCACTTCCAGGGCTACATCGCCCTCCAGGAGGGACAGTTCCAGTTCAAAGAGTACGTCTTCCACGTCACCCTGGGATATGGTTTTATGGGTGGCAAATCCGAAGATACCCGGTTCAGCTTCAGCGGATTTCTCCTTGGATTCGGCCTCATCAGAAATAGTGTCAGCAGTGGATTGATCTGACTCTTCTGGAGCAGTTTCCTTCTTAAGGTCCGCAGCAGATGTTTCTGACTTTTCAGTTGATTTTCGACGGAATATGGAAAAACGAGAGGTTTTTTCTTCTTCTGATGATTCAGGAGTTTCTTCTGCAGTTTTCAACACTGCCTCATCAACAGGAGATCCTGAATCCGATTCAGTTGGTAAACTAGATTCCTTCTGTTCCTTTTGGAGAGATTCTTCAACCTTTTCTCCCTTTACTGGCCCTTTTTCAGCCTCTTCCAGGTCAGTCTGGTCTTCAGGGAGACCTTCTTCATCGGAAAATTTATCGGAAACCTTACCTACCGTTCCGCTAAATTTCTTTTTTAGAAAATCAAACAAGGGAATCTAACTCTTAAGGGTCTATCCTGGCGTCCCTTCCAGTTGCTGGAGTAATTCCTCGGCTTCGGGACTTTTCTGGACAATTATTTCGGTGATATTCCGCAGATCTCCCATCATACGATTAAGGAGTCCTTCCAGTTCTTCTTTCTGGTTCTTGATACTTTCCTGGGCGTCACCGACCTTCTTTTTGATGGCAGCTCCAGCTCCCACTCCCACGATAATTTCTTCGGTGTTTTTTATCTCGGTGATCAGAAATGATCCTGCACCGATGGGTACAAAGGTTTCAACACCCTCTTTTCCCTTTAACTCATCCAGAGTTTCCATGGCAATGGCCAACTCAGATATGCTAACTTTGAGGGTTTCTATTTGTTGATTTAAAAGGTCTGCCTGGGCCTTGTACATGTTAAGCTCGTTTATAAGCTCTTCCAGTCGCTGACGGTCTTCCATGGAAGGATCACTCCGGGATTAGTGCTTTGATCAGGGGATCCTGGGCATCTTCTGCAGATATTTCCTGGATGTCCTGAATTTTTATCTGATTCCTGGTTATATGGTGTTTGCTTCCGAATTCAGAGTAAATCTTTTCTCTGATTTCCTTTTCGCTGGTGGCTCTCAATTCCCGGGTGAAGGGCTTGAGACTGTCCCCCATCATAAACTTGCCTTGAATTCTAAATATTTTTGTTTTCATAAGTATACCTCGAGAAAACCCAATGATTCTTCGATTCTTGCCATTTCCGGGCCAGTAGTATCCAGGCCCACCATCACGCCGTGGCTGTTGGCCACTGCACCGGCGCCCACCAGGCGAGTACCTCGGTTAACAGTACCCACATCGGTAGGGACCTTCAAAGTTGATTCCAGAAGTTTTAATTCCTCTGGAGTTGCAGAAGGATGTACTAATACTCCTTTATTGGTTGCCAGAGCTACTGAACCGGTGATCATGAAATTGGCTATTTTTCCCCTTTCTACATCCACATCCAGTGTGCCGGATATTAACTCTGCGGATTTATCAGATAGAAGGGGATTAATTATCGCCCCGTGGTCATTTACCAGGACGATGTTGCCTACTGCAGTGAGCCGGTCAGGTATTCTCTCCACTGCCAGGCCGGTTTCACGGATAGCGTCAATTTCCCGGTCGAATGCGTACTTGGAAACCACAAACCCATTGGAGTTTCCAACGGCCAGGGCTCCGGCCAGATTGCTACCGCTAATATGAGTCTTGATGAGTGGTACCTGGAGTGCCTCCTCAATTAACTGGAGGTCCTTATTTTCCAGGTTGGGGGGAACCAGCGCCGCCTGATCAGTGGCAGAAATGGCCACTCCCAGGTTGGGGTTGCCCCTCAGGTTAAATCTCCTGATCATGGGTTCACCTAATTTATTCAGGCCAGGGTGACCAAGACCGAGCCGTCATCTTCCTTGGTGGCCTTTACCTTAATCCTGGGGGGTATTTTCTGGATTCCCCTTTCCCATATCTTCTCGTTGACTGAGGCGTCAATTTTAACGTCCTCGGACTTCATGTGTCTCTGGATGAAATCCCTTACGTATCGGGTGGCCCGGGGAGACCTCTTAGTCCTTGGAACTTTTTTAACATCCCTCAAAGGAATGGTGTAAACTCTTTCCATGTTTAATCTCCTTATACTTTGATCTTACTTCTTCTCCAGTGTCTCATTTTGGGGTGAGACCTCACCTTACGGGAGGTTTTTAACATGGCCCACAGAGGCACCCTTCGGTTTTGCTTGTATGCCTTTGCCAGTCTAAGCTTTTTTGCTAAAGGTTTATTTCTACTCATCTTCTCTCCATCCTATTACTCTTGATTGTGTGTGTGGGGGAAAAAGGTTTTCTGCAACTTCTCTTCCTTTTTTCTCCCCAATAAGGTGTCTTATCTCTATCTCGTAGTCCGAGTTGTTGTGGGGATTGGTTGGTTCTTTTTTAAGCCTGAAAAGTTTTTCTGCCAGGTTATTTATGGTTCGATGCCCAAAGCCACTGAGGTTGATGTATTGCACATCATGACGGTCCTGGAAGCTGGTTACTTCCGGGAGACTCAGTCTGGGAACCCGGTCATCACGGCGTACACCATCGGCCACCACTTCATATCGGGATGCGGCCAGTTCCAGAACCTGTTTATGCAGGTAATCGATCCCCTGGTTGGGATAACCATCTTCCAGTATCCTGGTAACGGCATTCTCCAGTAAAGTTTCATCCGCCCTTAATACCCGATGACTGAACCCCAGATTTTCCGCAGTTTTCTCGGCTGGTTTAAAGGAAGGATAAATATTAAAATTCGCAGTTAAAAGCTCTACATGATATCCTAATCGGTGAAGGATGACCGCTACGAGAGAACTGTCCTTACCTCCACTGTAGAGTACCGCTGCTTTCATTTTCTTGTGATATTTATTTCTTTCTTCTGACCGGCCAGTTTACGCAGGAGCTCCTTGAGCTGTTCATCGGTTATTTTAGAAGCTATCCGTCCTGCCTGGGCCAGTTGAATGAGCTGAAGTTCGATCTGATTCACATAATCCGGTCGGGTCAGTCGGAGATTGGCCAGTCTACTGCGGGCCTCAGGGGTGAGGATCTGTATCATGAGCTGCCTTTTCTGTGCCTCCATCTCCTGGCGCATGCGCTCCTGGGCCTCAATTTCTTGTTGAGACACCTGTTGAGCTGCCTGCTGCTGTTGTAGCTGTTCCATTCTCCGGCGGCGTATCTCTTCGATATCGCTCATTTAAAAAATCCCCATTAATATTTACTTGCTTCAGGAATGTCTTTTTTTATCTTGTGGGATGCTTTGTCTAGGAAGGATCGTCCCTCCGGGGTTACTCTTCTTCCTTCATCTATCTTCTCCACCAGTCCGGCATCTTCCAGCTGGTGCAGGACTCCTCTAACTATGGAACCGCTGCCCCTTTTGAATTTCTCAGGGCTGGTTCCACGGTCCTTCTTACCACCGTAATAACTTCGCAAACTGTTGATACCCACGGGACCATCGATGTAAACCCTTCTTAAAAGGGAAGCACAACGTACATACCACCATTCAGCATCATCAGGCCTTCTTTCTTTGTGAACGCCTGTTTTTACGAAAACGGACCATTCTGGCGGGGTGATCTTCGTATTTTCGCTTAATTCCTTGGCGACTTCGCTGATGAGCGAGTCGGCAGGCACATCATAAACTGTAGTCATATTTATCCTCCTAATTACCTCTTTTTTTGAATATTACAGCAACATTACCTCTAAAATCAACCAGTTTAGCATTTGATTTTTCGATGATCTGAGTAATATAGTTTTGTTTCTCGGGAGATATACCTTTCGAAAAGCGGAGTTTAACCACCTCTCGTTCCTTCAGGTGTCTCTTGATCTCATCCAGCACACCCGGATTCACTCCGGATTTGCCGATATTGATGGTAATGGTTGAAAGTGATCTATTCATAATTTCCTTCTTGGAAGGTGCGGGATTCAATTCTTTTCCTCCTCTTGGTCTTCTGCTCCTTTAAATAGGGCATGGTGCTTACTTCTCCACATTCCAGGCACTCTATGGTCACCGCCGAATGGTTCAGCCTAACTTTTGAGTTTAATCCGTGCTTTAAGAACCTTTTACACCCCTTGCAGTACCTGCCTCTCCAGTAGGAAGGCATCTTCAGGTTATACTTCTGGGCAATGCTCCGGGCCATCTCCACGTAGCGGTGGGACCGTTGGGGGTGGAGGGAAAATTCATCTTCCGCCATTTTGAAGAGGATTTCAAGCCTTTCATCGGCTATTTTTATCATCCACTTCGGTCTTCTTCCCCTTCGCAAATTTTAACCTCTCAAGAAACATCAAAGATGCTAAGAATACAGAGATCCTAAGTTTCTCAAAAGACGCAGATGTATGGGTAACTATTCTGAAGCCTGAGAATGTACTTAAGAATAATGATTTGATATATTCACTTCTCCCTTTAAAAAGCTTTTCCCAGGATCGATTCTATGGTCACCAAAATCAGTGCTAAACATCAAGCAGGGGAGGTTCTTCTATAAATCCATCTGGTCCAGAAAGTTAACCCCACCCAGGGGGGAGGTTCTTTCACCCCTGATGATTTCTATGATGGTTTTAACCACGTCCTGGGGCATTTTGTGAGTGGTGTCTACTTCTTGAGCCAGTGCCCCGTGAATATCCCCGGCCTCCCAGGCACAGATATCCAGGGCCTCTGCTTCCAGGTTTTCTTTCACCTTTTCTGGTTTCCATTTCCGATTTTTCAGCCTTTCTTCCAGGATAGGCGGGCTGGCCCTTAAAACCACCACCAGATCCGCGGGTTGGTAATAATGGGAGAGATGTCCCTCCAATATTAGCCAATCCTCACTGTCCCGGTAATTCTGAGCAGCCTCATCCATTTCCTGGATGAGTGCCTGAATATCCACTATTTTATAGTGTTTATCCGGGTCCAGACCAGTGTAAAGATGTTTTTGGTCCACTAACTGGTTGACCGCCACTAACCTAGCATTCAGCTTATCTGATAGTAACCGGGATATGGTGGTTTTTCCGGTGCCAGGGGTGCCGGTTAGAAGCAGAATCATGATTTCTTACCTTAACTACTCATTTCAGCTTTTCGATGAGTATCTGGGCCACCTTTTCCCCGGAAAGAAGCATGCCCCCGAATATGGGGCCCATTCGTGGCGAGCCATGCGCGGCGTTGGCAGCCATGCCAGTGACGTACAGGCCAGGGTATACTTCTCCCACATTCTCCAGGATGACACTTTCAGCCCTATCGGCCCACATGGACTTCTCCCCCATGATGCGACCAGTTTTGGTGTGTAGTTCCGGCCCTACCTTATTTTCAACCACCTTAACCACCTCACAGGGATGTCCAGTGGCATCTACCACTGCTTTACTTCTCACGGTTACTGGATCCACGTGCAGACCAGACATACCCACGGTACTCCAGTTTATAACCAGACCTTCCACTCCTTTCTGTTTGATCATCACGTCCTCAATTTCAATGAGGTTAAAAACCTTCAATCCGGCCTTGGTCGCCTGGGAGAGCAAGGTGGATACGGTCTCAATGGAGTCTGCCACGTGGTATCCAGACTGGTACTCCTGTGAGCTGATGCCCATCTCCTCCAGGATTCGTTTTCCTTCCTCCTGGACCACGATCTTGTTTAACATCATACCGCCCCCCCACATTCCACCACCAATAGTGAGTTTTTTTTCGAATAAAGCTACCTTAAGTCCTGCTTTGGCCATGTAGTATCCGGCGGTGATACCAGATGGCCCCCCACCCCCAATGGCCACGTCCATCTCCATATAGTCCAGCAGATCTTGCATGTAACCTTCCACGATGGCCTTTGAAACGATTATATCGTCTAATTTCATGTTCACACCTGTTTTATTTAAATTATTTTTTAACTATGATCCTTACGATGTCTTTATCTTCCAGTGCGTGTTCCAGACCTATCTTCTGGCCCGGGAACTTCACCGACTTTCCCCACACATTGGCATGGCGGAAGTTCCTTACAAAGTCACGATGTAGCCTCTGTGCCACGTTTTCCACGGTAGAACCCTTCCTGACTATTAGTGGATCATCCATATCTGCCTTTTTACCCTGAGGCTTCAAGTATATCCTTATAAGTTCCAGGCGCTGGAATATCTCCTCTTTAAGTTCATCAATGTTTAACTGCTTATCAGCGGCGATATATAAAGCATCGGGAACTTTTCTTTTAACTTCCCCCAAGTAATCATCATCTACCAGGTCGATCTTGTTAACCACCATCAGGAGGGGTATGTAGACTATGCTGGAATCCAGGGAGTCAATGAATCTATCCATGGTGACATCTTCCCGGATCAGAACATCAGCACTGTGCACCCCGTACTCGTTAAGAATGGAACGAATGCTTTTTTCATCCATATGGGTCAGGGGGACAGTGGAAGCCAGTTTTACTCCACCAATTCTTCTTCGTTTTACCCTTACATCTGGAGGTGACTGATTTGGGCGGATGCCGATAAGGTTAAGCTCTTCCAGTATCAGTTCCTGGTGTTGTGGCTGGAAAACATCCAGAACTATCACTATCAGATCGGCGTTGCGAGCCACTGATAAGATTTCTCTTCCCCTTCCCCGGCCATGAGCGGCACCACTGATGATCCCCGGAATATCGAAGATCTGAATATGGGCTCCCCGGTACTCCATGACCCCGGGGATCACCTCCAGGGTGGTGAATTCATAGGAACCAATTTTAGACTCGGCATTGGTTATTTGATTGAGAATAGTGGACTTACCAACAGAAGGGAATCCTACCAGAGCCACAGTGGAGTCTCCACTCTTTTTTAGATGGAATCCCTTGCCCTTGGTACCTGCGGAAGCCCTTTTAAATGATTCTTCCCGTAACTGGGATAATTTTGCCTTCAATTTCCCGATGTGGTGGGAAGTGGCCTTGTTGTAGGGAGTTTTCTTGATCTCCTCTTCAATGCTGCGGATTCTGTCTTCTAAAGTCAATTTAAATCACTCAAAAAGTAGATTGTAATTATTTAAAGTTGGATGAAAACCTAGATTATGGTGCTAGATAATACTTACCTTTTTTTACTTAAAAAGATTTTTTAAATAAAAAAGTGGAGTAACGTGACCTATACTGTCACGTTCCAAACGATAACTCCTGATTGGGCGTAAGCCGGGGTGAAACGGGTTAAACCCGCTCCCTGAAGGAAGAACAGTCGGGTGAACATGGAGTCCTCCAGTTCCTTGTTCATGGCCATGGTATAATACGAATCACCTTCCTTGATGATCATGACCGAGAACATGCTCTGGTTGGACACCAACTGGTCATATGCGGTGGTTCCATTGGCCACCACTATCACCCGGTGGGCCAGGGCAACCTGGTTGTTACTGGTGGCTATCCCGGCGGTGATGTTGGTACTGGTTATCTGGGCCACCACCCCATTTTCGCCCTGCAACACCAGAGTATCATTCTGGGTGGTCACATTGGCCTGGGTCAAAGAGTACACCATGTTCTGGCCAGAAGCATTCTGGAAGTTCCATCCACCAAAGTATGACCACCAACCGGCCTTTCCAATCATGTCATAGCTGGTGATGAATACCACCGGAACCGGATCATCGGGATGAGTAAATTGCAGCACATTTTGCGCCTGTTCCGTGGTAAGACCATACTGGCTGGTCATGATGGTCTGGGCAGATGCTTTGTCAACACCCAGGGTTTTTTCCAGTATTTCCACACTTTTACCCGTGTTCTGGGTATAATTTTCCAGGGTGTAGTATCCATCATCTCCACTGGAGGATAGCATCCGCATTATACCTGCAGAAAGACTTTCATTGTTAGTTAGAAGTGCCTTTCCAACCCAGTAAGCCCGGGGCGTGTTCTGGGATCCTCCGTCGAAGGTTACCGGCCGGTCGGCTACCGCAGCGAACAGGTGTCCAAAGTCCCACCAGGAAATGATTACGGTGTTATTGGCAGTGTTGGCCTTGATCCAGGCTAGAGAATTGACCATGGAATCATCAGTACCGGGAACCACTGAACTGGAAGCAGCGTAGTCATTGGTTAGGGGTACGAACACCACCATGGCCACCAGGATGGCCATCACAATCACCCGGTAGCTGGGAGTTTCGATCTGTCCTTCCAGGTACTCCCTTACCAGACCCACAAATATACCTGCCCCTATAGCGATGGGTATGGAAAAGGCCTCGATAAACCTGACTCCCTTGGTCATGGCATAGGCTGTGGTGAGCAGCCACACGGTCAGTAACACTGCCATGAAAAGGTAAGTTCGTGGTCGGTGGGGGATGATGGGAGGAACAACCTTCGAATCCTCCTCTACAACCTTCTCTGCTTCCCGTCTTTTTTTTCGACTGCCTTTTCTCTTTCGCGGTTTCTTCTTGATATTCAGTTTATTCTCAGGAGCCGGAGTTTTTATTTTTCGGAAAAGCCAGAAGACACTGACTATACCAAATGCGAAGGCTAAAATCCCACCCACACCATCTAATACATCAGAAATAGAAGGTATTTGGAGCTCAGCCACGGAGACATACACGTTGGGATAGGATGTCACCCGGGTGGATTCTTGTAGCTGGGTAAAGCCCACTGGCTGGAGAAGGGCGTTGAAAAAGTCCAGGGCTCCCATGGATATCATCATGAGAACCGAGCCTAAAATGGCAAATATGGCCAGGGGAAGGAGCACTGGCTGGTTTAATAACCATTCTTTCCGGCTCGAAAACTCGTCTCTTGGCTTTCGATCCTGTTTTAAGAGGTAACGGGAAACAAGCAGATAGACCAGACTGGCCAGTACCACGATGTAGAATATGTACCACCATCCCTCCCAGGCGGTGGAGAATATTAGCATGAAGATGGCCGATAGAACTGCGAATATGGCCTTATTTTTTAAATCATCGGCCCTGATACTTTCTATAAACATCCACACTACCAAGAGTGGTAGGAGTATGTTGAACATGTCAGTATCGAAGAAGCCGGCGAAGGAGTGGTTGAAGTAGGCCGGGGCCAGGGCAACCAGTAATCCGGCGGTTATACCACCATAATCATTGGTTAATCTTCTTACCATGAAGTAGGCTGGTATTACACATAAAGATGCGATAACGGCCGGCATCCAGAAGCTGACCGCAGTTAAGGGCACCGTAGCCACTGAGTTTACCAGGAGATAAACCCAGGCTGTTACGTAGATGATGAGTGGGGGATATTCAGCGGATCTCCCCGGGGGGTAGTTGGAGTGCAGATCCCAGTTGGTTCCGTTTATTTTAGTATCCCCTGGATAGCCATGATCCAGGTAATCAGCGGTTAAACGGTAGTTATAATAGGAGTCCATCTCACTGAAGTAAGGAAGACCATTATCATCCTGGTAAAAGGCTTTAAAATCGCCAGATAATGATGATAGATTCGCTGCCTCGGCCCTTATGAAAAATACGATGGAAAACAGCAATATAACAATAATCAATGGCTTTAATTTGTTGAAAATTTCCTTGGCCTCCATAAATATCCCCATTTAGAATTTGACAAGTGTAACAGCCATCAACTTTTGAATGTAGTGGTTGTAACACTTCCAATACATGTTTAAAATCTTAATAACTTTCTTAATTTTAACAACTTTGCATTACCCTTTTTTGGCATAATTTCAAAGCAATATTGTAAGATTATTAGATTTATAATTATTCCCAAAAAAGGCCCCATAAAGATTTACTTATCAATTGACTTACAACGACCAGGAAAAAATTTAGCCACTTGTGGCATTTAATATCATGATGTGGTAGGCACATCTTCACCTAAAGGTATTTCTTTCAGGAAAAAGGCAACAATCAATCCAGCAAATGCCAGTACTGTAGCTGCAAGGAAAATATTCTGGATAGAAAGTACCAAAGCTTGAGTTTCACTCAAATTAACTGTAGAGGAACTTATCAGTGTGAAATTCATTATGTATCCAAATATTGGCACGAATAAGATAGTACCTAAATTTCTGAAAAACCGCATAGAAGCAGTTACAACACCTATTTCTCGCAGTGTGAATGCATTCTGCACTGCTATATTGAATATGTTATAGGCCATTCCTGAACCAATACCCAGAATAGTTGAATAGAGTAACAGCAGATAATAGGGCGTATTCTCATTCATGGTGGCGAGAAGCACAACTCCGATTGCAGTTATAATAAATTCGGCGATGGCCAGCTTTTTATATTTACCGGTCCTGGATATGATTAGTCCAGTGAGTATTGAGGTTATGGTAAGGCTTAAAAGCATAGGGATCATGATGAACCCTGAATTTGTGGCACTCATACCTAAAACATCCTGTGCGAATAATGGGACGTAAATCATCCCACAAAACAGCAAGGCACCTGCTAAAAAGCTTCCAACTGATGATACACTGAAAATTGAATTCTTAAAAAGATTTAACGGCAAAATAGGCTCTACAGCTGTTTTTTCAGCCCAGATGAACATTGTAAACATGATTCCTGCAAATACAAGTAGTCCCGTTATCTCAGCAAATGAATGGGTGTTAAGATCTCCGGCCAGTGTGACTCCCAGGAACAGGGCACTTAAAGATAAGATAAAGGTGATGATCCCGAAATAATCAATGACCTTTTTAATATCTGGCGATTTAAAATTTGGAAGAGAATAAAGAATAATAATCAGAGCAGCGACCCCAACAGGAACATTTATAAAAAATATCCATCTCCAACCCAAATTATCAGTAATGACGCCACCGAGAATTGGTCCTAAAACGTCGGCAAGTGCAAATACGGATGCCAGAATCCCCATATATTTGGCTCTTTCCCTGGGACTGAAAATTTCTCCAACCACAATAAATGGGAGTGATATTAAAATTCCGCCCCCAATTCCCTGAAGTCCTCTAAATAGGATCAGTTCATACATATTGGTGGAAAAACCGCACAGGACTGAAGTAATAACAAAGGTGATGATTCCGGCCATTAAAACATGTTTTCTACCGTAAATATCCGATAATTTACCAAAAAGGATTATGGCAATGGTTGATGTTAACATGTAAGATGTAAATGGCCATACATAGTATTCCATGCCCTGCAGACTGTTAATAACCTTAGGCATAGCTGTCCCTATGATTGAATAATCAAAGGCAGCTAAAAGGAGTACAACCATTAATCCGGCCATTATCATGATTATTTTATTTTTAGCAAGGTTATAATGGCTTCCATGATTCATGGTTATCACTTAGGTCTATTTTTATGATTTTCCTAAAAATAATAAAAATAAAATTTATTGGTGAAAATCATCCTTACTTAAAGAACATTTTAGTTCGCATTTCACCCAAATTAGAAACTATACGAGACAAGTCGCTTCCAGGAATACTGACCATAATATCATGTTGATTAATATCCATGTTTTTCCTTGCTGCAACGTCACCGAATCCATAAGTGACTTTTCCAGTCATATAAGGTGTTGCAGCCATTGAACTGCACACTGGAACTGCATCAGCGCCCCGCCCATGTTCTCCAGAGTCATAGGCATTTGCATGAAGTATTTCCATCCCCTGTTTCGCATTGCAGACCATAAATATCACATTTGGTTCAAATTTTGCCTTATTTAAAGGAGCGAAACTAATTGCAGTGAATATTCCAGGGTTTATGTATGTTTCATTTTCCCTGGAACGCTGCACGGCAGGAATGTTCTTATACAAACCCTTCGGAACCATAAATGCCCCACTTTGTACATTAGCAGGGTATTCACTCATGTCTTTAAGTCCAGAATATCTGGCACCACCCATGCATTCTTCCTCTTCTAGGGTTGCATAAAATATTTCGCCGTTCATGGCTTTTTCAAGTTTACTGCAGAATCTTGATTTACCTTCTTCCTTTTTAACGTTTTTTGGCTCTTTTACAGACCATTTTATGGCCACTGGTTCATTTTCCAATTTTAAAAGTTCATTTAATTTTTCTCCTAATTCAGTATAATCCATATTTAACACCTCTAATATCCAAATAAATACTCTACTTCTAAATACAACATTTTAAATTTCATATAAAGCTACGATTTATTTTAAATCTCATTTTCAGTGTTTCATTAACATGTGAAGAAACAAATCTCCTATATCCTTGGCAAATCTATGTTCATCAATTCCTCTGTTTTCCAGTAGCTCTTTAGCCCAGTCGCCCATATTCACCTTGCCATTGTATATTACTGATAGGAGAATAGCTGCTTCGGTAGGATCCACATCTGGTCGGATTTGGCCCTCATCTATACCTTTTTGTATTAAATCTATCCCTATGGACATTATTTCTTTGAATAATTCCCTTACTTCTCGGAATTCTTCACTGCTGTTCATTTTATCCCTATCAAATTGTTTTTTAATGGATGTGGGAGAATACAGTAGCCTGAAATAATCCGGATATTTATTAGAAAACTCCCTATTTACATTTCCATATAATGTTAACTTCTCTAACCCAGTATTTCCTTTTTTAACCCCTTCTTTAACCATTTCAACCCAGATTCGAATACCGCGTAAGACTACAGCAAAGTACAAAGATTCTTTATTTTTAAAATATAGATAGAGTGTACTTTTGCCAAGACCAACTTCTCTGGCTATTTCATCCATTGAAACTTCATTAAAGCCTTTTAGAGCCAATAATTTCCTAGCAGCTTCGATAATATAATTTTGCCGCTGCTCCCTTTCTTTTTCCTTCCATTCCGCCAGTGACATAATGTTTCACCACCATCGTGACTATCTGTCCAAATTTATGACTGATATTATTTTTTTATGACTAATAGTCAGTTTTATAACTGGTAGTCATGAAGGTATATAAAGGTTTTGGTAGCATCAGAATACTTAAATACTAAGTGTGTTATATTTATCTAACATGATGTTGAAATTAAATAACATTATGTTGGAAATAAACAACACTATCAAAATGAGGTGAATAAGATGGAGGTAAAATTCAACGTTTTCTGGGGTTTACTCGGTTTTTTGGGGATACTAGGCTACATTTTAGGAGATCCAGTCTATTATGCATTTTTTGCATTCTTCCTATTCTTTATTTCTCCGGTGTATAATAGAGCCGCTAAAAATGGGGATGAAAAGAAGGAAAAAAAGGCCAACATCGAGAGAGATTATAAACTCTATAAATTAAGTATCTGGGTAGGATCAGTGATACTGGTGATCACTTCACTATATTTAATGGCTGCTAAGACCATGAACGATTATACAGCCATAGGATTACTATTAGGAATGACTATTTACATAGTCAGTTTCTTCGCCTATATGGGAATGGAAAAAACAGCCCGTGACGAACGTTTAAGGAAAATTGGAACACTCGCTGTAACCTGGTCTTGGTATATAACCCTGATCTTCACAGGTTTCCTGGTGGTGTCCATGTTCTGGGCAGATAGAATCCATGATCCCATAGAATTGATGGGATTAATTATTTTCGTCATGATAACCACCATGCTGGTAGCTAACACGATCTTAAGCCGTATCGGAGACATAGACTGATTTAACGACCTGAATCAGAAAACGGGTAAAAATAATATGTGATCAAAGGGCGATCTTGAATGAAAACTCGAATCAAAGAACTCCGAGCCAGGAAGGACCTTACCCAGGCCCAGCTGGCTGACCAGGTGGGGGTGAGACGAGAGACCATAGTCTTTCTGGAGAAAGGAAAATACAACCCCTCCCTGAAGCTGGCCTATCTTATTGCCAGGGTGCTAGATGAAAAAATAGAGGAGATATTCATCTTCGAAGAGGAAGACTTAAATTGGAAAATTAAATAAAAAAAAGGATAATAGGGCTATATTCAAGATTTTTCCTGAACTTTCTCTTCATCCTCCTCCAGAGAACGGGTGTATCGACAGCGGGGGAATCCGCTGCAACCTACAAATTCACCGTAACGACCCAGACGTTTCAGGAGATCTTTTCCACAATCCGGGCAGACACCCACCACCTCATTTTTAGGGGGCTCTTCACCCTCCCGGCCACATTTGGGATCCAGACACGCCCTCTGTCGGGGTTTGCCGAAGGATATCATTGGTAGACCACATTTCTCACAGGTGGCCTTAAGCACGTTAGCTCCCTGGGGGAGTGAATAGGTTGATTTACATTCTGGGTAGGCTGAGCATCCCACAAAGGTTCCGCCCCGGGGCGAATTTATGGTGATCAGGTTTCCGCCGCACTTGCAGGATCCCACCACCATGCTCTCCCGGTAGGCCTGATAAAGTTGTTCCCCGATTTTAAGCTTGTTCTTCTCGATATCATCCAGTATAGAACTGACTTCCACCCGGGCCTGTTGGATGATATCATCCTTATCTGTTTCCCCACTCATTATACCTTCCATTCTGGTTTCAAACTCTCTGGTTAGCTCTTCACTGGTTATTTTTTCTGAATATTCCTTAAGAGTGTCGATGAGATGTTCACCTAACTGGTTGACGGTGATCTTCTTACCCTCCACATATTTACGGTCATAGAGGATGGAAATAATATTAGCACGGGTTGACTTGGTCCCCAGTCCACGTTTCTCCAATTCTCTTATTAAAGAAGCCTGGTTATACCGGGCTGGAGGTTTAGTTTCCTTTTCTTCGGAATCCACCTTTGCTTCCAGTTTTTCACCTTCTTTTAAGGAGGGGAACTCGTCATTCTCAACCTTGCGGAAGGGGTAGTGCTCTTTCCATCCCATCTTGGCCATTCTCTTACGGCTGAAGGTGAAATCCTCATCACCTATCTTCAGATCTGTTTTCATGGCTTCCAGGATGGCGTTTTGACCAAAAACGCTTATGAAACGATGAACAATCAGTTCGTAGAGTTTCTGATAATCTCGTCCGAGTTTGTTTGGTAAAACACCGGTGGGGTGGATGGAAGGGTGAGCAGCGTCAGTTTTCTTACCCTCACGTGGCTTTAGAGGTTTTTTAAGTTTCTTTATATGTTTAGCGAAACTGCTATTTTTACTGAGTTTACCGAGTATCTTCTGATATCCTATGCTGGCCGGTAACTTCTGGGAAGAAGTACGTGGATAGGATGTGTATCCTTCGGTGTATAGATTCTGGGCGATGGACTGGGTCTTCTTGGGGCTGAAACCAAAGACGGAGTAGGCCTCGGACTGAAGAGTTCCCAGATCAAAGGGTACTGGTGGTGATTGGGCGGTTTCCTTCAGGCTGATCTTGTCCACCACTGCATCCTCACCCTGACAATGGGCCAGAATATCCTCTGTCTTTTTTTTATCGAAAATTTTGCCCTGTTTATGATCAGCAATTATTCCCAGACCCAGATCAGCCTTGATAAGCCAGTAGGGTTCGGGTTTGAACTCTTTAATCTGCTTCTCACGATCCACGAGTATGGACAGAGTAGGAGTCTGCACCCGGCCAGCTGAAAGCTGGATGTAACGGGAAGTGGCAGCCATTACCGAATCAGTGAGGTACTTGGAAATGTTAACTCCGAAAAGGAAATCCAGGACATGACGAGCAATCCCACTATCCACCTGGTGGAAATCCAAGTCAATGGGGTTATGGTAGGCCTCCAGAAGGTCCTCATCAGTGAGGGTGGAGAACTTCATCCGCACCGCTTGTTCCACACTTTTATCGCCACAGGCATATTTAAGTGCGTTGAAACCGATGAGTGTTCCCTCAATATCATAATCGCAGGCATGAATGAATTTATCTGCATCTTTAGAGAACTTCACAATGGCATCGATGTAGTTTTTAACATATCGCTTGGACTTGTCCTTGGTGTGCAGGGGGACCCATTCCACCTCAAATATTCGCCCGTTTTCCTTTTTAAGGGGAGATAATGAGTAAAGGTGACCTACTGCTGCTAATATGGTGGTTTTCTTCCCATTCTCTTCAATTTCATAGTATGGAACCCTTTTGTAGTTCTTCTTTTCCGCATAGCCCGGAAGGGCCTGGGATATCTTCTCGGCGGCCTTGGGCTTCTCGCAGATGATCACTTCATGCATAACATCACTTGAAAAAATATTGTGTAATAATAATATGGCAGGTTTAATAATATAGCAGGTTTTTCACCTACCAGATATAGTAAGTTGACATATATATAAATACTAAGAATAGCACAAGCAATAAAACCTAGCTCGACCTTGATCAAGCACTGCAGAGATTAAAGGAGATAGAATGTTAATAGGCGTTATATCCGACACCCACATCCCAGAGAGGGCCTCTGAAATTCCTGAAAATGTTTTTAAAATATTTAAGGACGTGGATATGATATTACACGCCGGAGATCTTATTTCTCTAGAAATCAAGGATATTTTAAACAACATAGCCCCCACCACCTGTGTCCAGGGAAATATGGACCGCTACTATGGTACTAAACTTCCGGAAAGAGAATTAATAGAAGTAGGGGGGGTTAAGATTGGTCTTAATCACGGCGAAGTTTATCCCCGGGGAGATACCCAGCAGCTCCGTTATATTGGCCTGGAGATGAAAGTAGACGTACTGATAACCGGTCACACCCACTATGCCTTCGTTAATCAGTTGAAGGACCTGTTGCTGTTGAACCCGGGAAGTCCCACCGTACCCCGGCTATCGGATCCATCGGTGATGCTGGTGGAAGTGGATGAGGGAGAAGTGGAGGCTCAACTAATTAAAATCGGCGAATCACCCTGCAAAGCACTGAACTACCAGGCTAGAGGAGTTTAATCATATATTTTACTAGATTGAAAGAGAACTAAAAAAATAAGGCTAATAGAGGATTTTTATGGGTAAAAGATGGAATCAGGAGCGAAAGGAAGACCCTTATTATCAGAAAGCAAAAAAGGAAGAGTACCGTTCCCGGGCATCCTATAAGCTACTCCAGTTAAATAAAAAGTTCAAGATCATACGTAAAGGGGACCGAATACTGGACCTGGGAGCTGCTCCCGGTGGTTGGTCTCAGGTAGCTCTGGAAGCGGTGGGGGAGGAAGGTCGGGTGGTGGCGGTGGACCTGCAAAGAATCCGGCCCTTTACAGAAGAAAATTTTAAGAGTATTAAGGGAGATTTTACCACCCGTGAAGTTAAAGAAGAGATTATATCTGCTTTAGAAGGGCAGGCTGCAGTCATCCTGTCTGATGCCTCCCCTAAACTCTCGGGTATTAAGGATGTGGACCAAATGCGCTCCATGGACCTGTTCCAGGCGGTGATGGAGATGTGTGATTCCACCTTAAGGTACAATGGTAGTCTGATTATGAAGTTATTTCAGGGACCACAATTTCCAGAAATGTTGAAAACAGTTAAAAAGAAATTCAGGATGGTTAAAACCACTAAACCGCCTTCATCCCGTAAGAAGAGTGTGGAAATGTATCTGGTAGCCAGGGGTTTTCGCGGAACCAGATGAATGTTCCCTTCTCTCTACAACATGTCCCGGGCAGTACTTAAACTGGTTTTTGCGTTCTGCAACTGGGTTCTAGCGATATTAAGTCGGTTCTGTATTTCCTGGGGCGACTCCCCAGCCGACATGGCACTTTCCACGTCGGTGATGGCCGATTGAGCCTTCACTAGTTCTAATTCAGCATTTACATAGGCTTCCTTCAGGTCCTCGTTGCCACTGGCATCCACTGATGTCTTGGTACTATCATACTGGGCCTTCAGATTCGAATAATCAGATTTCAAGGCGGTTAACTGTTCATAATTTTCTCCACTGCTGGCATCAGTGGATATTAAGGATGATAATGACTGGAAGCCAAGGTAGGCTATGATAGCAATGGTGATTATTATCATAACCACCCCTAACACCGATATGGTCATAGAGGTAGCTTTAAAGAGATTTAATCTGGATCTTTTCATGTTTGATTCGCCTCTTCAGTAAGACTAGATGATCATCTAGTGGTTATTTAAATTTGCTTAATATCAATAGCTTATTTTTATCATTTATATTTAGAGATTCAACTTCATAGATTTAGAGATTCAACTTCATAGAAATTCAACTCGTAGAGGGAGTATACAAACTCCCCTAGTGTAGATATACCGAGTCCATCTCTTGAGGGTGTATACTGACTCCTGAGTGGTTAAGGTGGCCTCATCCAAAATTTCAACTTTTTTTACACTTGAAATGCACGTCTCCGTCTCTAAATATTTATAGCAAGAGGGAGTAATGATTGTTCAATGGAAATCTCAGCCCAAGAAACAACCAACAAAACAAAAACATCCATAGCCAAATTCGAGGAGTTTTTCGGCACTAAATATAAAGACACCGTCTTTGAAGCTCTGGAAAAGTATCCGGAAGAGCGTTCGGTAGTGGTGGACTACAATGAACTGGAAATGTTCGACCCCGACCTGGCGGATCTTCTGATTGAAAAACCAGAGGAAGTGCTTAAAGCTGCTCAGCTGGCCATACAGAACATAGATCCTCTCCGTAAAAACGCTGAACTTCATACTCGTTTTCAGAATTTGCGAAATAATATTCCTCTGCGTGATTTAAGGAGCAAGTACATTGGGAAGTTCGTGGCCATTGATGGTATCGTGCGTAAAAGCGATGAAATAAGGCCCCGAATTGTTAACGCCACCTTTGAATGCCGCAGCTGCATGCGCCTGCACGAAGTTAACCAGACCAGTAATCTAATCAGTGAACCAGCACTCTGTCAGGAGTGTGGAGGGCGTTCCTTCCGTTTACTCCAGGAAGAATCTGAATTTTTGGACACACAGACCACCAAACTCCAGGAACCCCTGGAAAACTTATCGGGTGGTGAACAGCCCCGACAGATAGTGGTGGTTTTAGAAGATGACTTGGTGGACACCATCACTCCAGGAGACATAGTCAGAATCACCGGCACCCTCAAGACGGTCCGGGATGAAAAGACAAAACGCTTCAAGAACTACATTTATGGTAACTACATCGAATCCAAGGAACAGGAGTTTGAGGAGCTGGAGATTAGTCCTGAGGACGAGCAACAAATTATTGAGATGTCCAAGGACCCCAAGATTTATGATAAAATTATCAAATCCACCGCACCATCCATTCAGGGTTATAGGGATGTTAAGGAAGCCATCGCTCTCCAACTGTTCGGTGGCTCAGCCAAGGATCTGGAAGATAAAACCCGGATCAGGGGAGATATACACATCCTTATTGTGGGGGATCCCGGTATCGGAAAGTCTCAGATGCTGAAATACGTTTCTAAACTGGCGCCCCGTGGTATTTACACCAGTGGGAAAGGTACCAGCGGGGTGGGTTTAACTGCCGCTGCAGTTAGAGACGAACTGGGAGGATGGAGCCTGGAAGCTGGTGCCCTGGTACTGGGGGACCGTGGTAATGTTTGTGTGGACGAGCTGGACAAGATGCGCCCTGAAGATCGGTCGGCCATTCACGAGGCCCTGGAGCAGCAGACGATCTCCATTGCCAAGGCAGGGATCATGGCCACCTTAAACAGCCGTTGCTCGGTTTTAGCCGCCGCAAACCCTAAATTCGGACGTTTTGATCGTTTCAAGTCTGTGGCCATTCAAATAAACCTGCCACCCACCATTCTTTCCCGTTTTGACCTGTTGTTTGTGGTGGAGGATAAACCAGACATGGAGAGGGATAGAAAACTGGCTAGCCACATCCTGCGCATACACCAGGAAAATACGATACCATTCGAGATTGAGCCGGAGCTGCTGCGCAAGTACATTGCCTACGCCCGTAAGGAAGTCCATCCTAAACTAACCGACGAAGCAGTGGAGGTCATCCAGGAGTTCTACGTAGGTATGAGGGGAGGTTCCAGTGATGATGAAGACGAAGCTTCTCCTGTACCAATTACGGCCCGACAATTGGAGGCTCTGGTACGTTTATCCGAGGCCAGTGCCCGTATAAGACTCAGTCCCGATGTAACCGCCTACGACGCTAAGCGGGCCATTAAATTACAGCAAGACTCCCTTAAACAAGTAGGATATGATCCAGAAACAGGTAAAGTCGATATTGACAAGGTTGAAGGACGTACCCCCCAATCCGAGCGGGATAAATTCCGCATAGTCATGGAAATCATCAAGGAGCTTACTGACGACTATGGTGGACACGCTCCCAACAACATGCTTATTAAGGAAATGGAAGATAGATACAACATGAATAAGGAGAAAACTGAAGAGATTGTCCGGGTCCTGAAACGCCAAGGACTGATCTTCGAACCAAGCACCGGCTACTACAAGGTAGCCTGAATTTTATTCTCCCTTCACTAAATACAGTTAACTTATGCGATTTTTAGATGATTTTAAATCAGAGGAGGTATTTAATGACTGATTATGAAGAATTATTAGACCGTGCCGTGGAACAGTTGCCCCAGAAGGTGCTGGAGACCAAACGTTTCCAGGTGCCCAAGGCCTATTCCATGATACAGGGAAACCGGACCATGATCCAGAACTTCTCAGAGATTGCCGATGCCATGAACCGGGACCCTCAGCACCTCTTGAAGTTTTTACTGCGGGAACTGGGTACTGCTGGAAACCTGGAAGGTACTCGTGCCATACTCCAGGGAAAATTCACCCATTACCTCATAAATGAACGTATAGATGACTACGTGAAACGTTTCATTATGTGTCATGAATGTAACCGGCCAGATACCCGTATCGTCAGGGAAGACCGGGTTTTCCTCTTAAAATGTGAGGCCTGTGGGGCTAAAGCGCCTTTGAAAACACTTTAAACTATTTTTTTAAAGATTCTAACATGTTTTGTCCCCAATGCGGCAGAGAGGATGAAGAACTCTACCAGGGGCTTTGCCGCCATTGTTTCATTAAGGAAACCCCGCTAATAAGCTGCCCCGACGAGGTGGAAGCCACTATCTGCGCTCACTGTAATTCCACCTTCCAGGCTGGTAGGTGGACCGATTCGGATTTGGATCCTGAAGAGCTGATGGTGGAAATCCTAACTGAATCCGTTGAGCCAGCTGAGGGAGCCGAATACGTGGACCTTTCTTTTAAGATAATTAACCAGCGAGGATCTAAGTGGGATGTGCTGGTTCGTGCTCAGGGACGCCTTCTGGGGGAAGAGACGGACCAGGAGTGCCAGGTATTGGTTAAAATAAAAAGATCGGTGTGTCCGGATTGCAGTAAATATGCTTCCGGCTATTATGAAGCAGTGATACAATTACGGGCAGATAAACGTCATTTAGACCCTGCTGAAAAGAAAATAGCTGATTCAATCCTGAAAAGTCAGCTACAAAAACTGGTGGAAAAGAACCGGATGGCCTACCTGGTGGACCGGGTGGAGATTAAAGAAGGTGTGGACTACTACATCGGATCCTACAAAGCCGCACGGAGCCTAGTTAACGGGCTGAAAGATAGCCTGGGAGGTGTAGTAGGGGAGTCACCCCGCCTCATGGGTAGAGACAAATCCGCAGGGAAAGATCTGTACCGGATCTGGATATCGCTACGGCTTCCCAGCTTCCAGAAGGGAGATTTCCTGGACCATAGCGACTCAGTGGGTCGGGTGATAAATCTCGATGGTAGAGGCATACTTTTAGAGGATCTTGAATCTTTAAAACTGCATGCCATTCCATGGAAGGATTATCCTCAGTTGGTGAAGGTTGCTGACTCGGATATGGTTAAAAAAACTACAGTAACCAGTTTAACCCCCCATAAAATACAAATACTACATCCAGATACATATGAACCACTGGACCTAGATTTAAAGCCGTATATGGATGATTTCAAGATAGGTGGAGAGGTGGAGGTGGTAGAGATTGACCACCGAATTTACGTCCTTAAAAAAGGATGTACGTAACTGAATTTTTACTAACTAGTTAAGCTTATATTGGAAGGTGAAAAAATGGACCTGGAGTCTAAAGTTAATGTAATAAAGGAAGGGGCCCTGGAGGTCGTGACTCCTGATGAACTCAGGGAGAAGCTTAACCAGGAAACGGTTACAGCCTACATTGGATACGAACCTTCAGGAAAGGTTCATCTCGGCCATGCCATAACTGTTAAGAAGATGATGGCCCTGCAGAAGGCAGGTGTTAAGGTTAAAATTCTTCTAGCTGATCTTCATGCCTATTTGAATGGTAAAGGAAGCCTTGAGGATATTAAAAAGGTTTCAGAATACAATAAAAACTGTTTTTTAGCTTTAGGACTCTCGGAAGAAACTGAATTTGTTATGGGTAGTTCTTTTCAGACCAATCCAGATTACACCATTCTGGTTTATCAGTTAGCCCTTTCCACCACTTTAACCCGGGCCAAGCGTAGTATGGCCCAGATCACCCGGGATGCAGAGGACCATCAGGTGGCGGAGGTCATCTATCCCCTGATGCAGGTGGTGGACATGCTGTTTCTGGAGGTGGACCTGGCCGTAGGGGGTATGGAACAACGTAAAATTCATATGCTAGCCCGGGACAACCTTCCCCGCCTGGGCTACCCTGCACCGGTGTGCATTCACACTCCGCTTCTGCATGGTACTGATGGCTCCGAAAAGATGTCCTCCAGTAAGGAGAACTTCATCGCCATTGATGACGAGCCGGAAGTCATACGGAAGAAGGTTAAAAAATGTTACTGTCCAGCTGGTGAATTAGAAGGGAATCCCGTTCTGGAAATGGCCGAACATTTCATATTCAGCGATAGAGAAACCATACTCATCCAGAGGCCTGAAAAGTTTGGGGGAGATCTCAATCTTAATCAGCCAGAACTACTCCAGATGTACGGTTCAGGAGATTTACACCCCCTTGATCTGAAGAACGCCGTGGCGGATCATCTGGTTAAGATTTTAGAGCCAGTGCGCAGGCATCTGAGTTCAGTGGACTAATCAGAATATAAATTAATGGAATATGGATATTTTAGAATTAATAACTGGTGAATTTTATGGAAGAAGAAATGATGTACGAAATGCGCCTCCCCCCGGGGGTTACACAGAAAATGGTTGCCCAGGTAATTACAGATTTTGAACTTGAAATAAAACACACCGAAACAGGCCCTCTACTCTACGGGAAAAAAGAGAACCTTGAAAAAGCTCAGGATTACATCATAAAGGCCCTTAACGAGCGACTCCGCGAACTGGAAGAAGGCCATAAAAGATAGTTTATTTCATTCCAGCCATTCCATGACTTCCGAGGCAATGTCCTCGGCAATGTCTTCGATATGGCTCTGGTCACTCCAGGTGCACATCTGGGTCAAAGATAAGCTGCCTTCACCACTGTAATCGCTATCATCGGTCCAAACATCCTTTTCAGAATCGATACAGAAAGTATAGTCTTTTTCCTTATTCTCTCCAATTATTTCCCAGTTCTCAGAGTCACGGAGCTCCCAGTACCAGAAATAGGTTATTCCACATTCTTCCTGAGGGTCTTCCTCACAAAAACTTTCTTCCCGATCGTAACCAACAATAAGGACCTTGTTATCATCCAGGAAGATGTGTTTCTCATAAACCTCTTCTTTTTCAGGTATTTTTTCCAGTTCGGTCTCGGTTATCCTTTCAGCCAGTTCATTCTTGGTTATCATACTAACACCATCTTGAAACTATGATATGAGCCCTTAACTTGTGCAGTATTTTTTTTAAATTCAAATCCACTTATAATATATACCAAAACAACTTGATAAAATTTTATGACACCAAATGATATTCTCGGACTCGTATTCGTCTATGGGTACGTTATCATTTTACTACTGATATCAGGAAAGTTTCTGGGAAAATATGTAAATTTCAGTCGTAAATTTCTGCATATCATGGTGGGAAATATTCTCTTCATTCTACCCCTCTTCGACACCTGGTGGGTGATGACTTTCCTGGCTGCCGCCCCTTTTATTGTTTTAACCTTTTTAATGAGCCCCTACTCCCCCGTTAAGAGCATCAGAAATAGGATGTCCGAATCGGGGCATGGTCTGGGCTTAGTTTATTATGCCATCTCCTGGACCGTCCTGGCCCTCATCTTCTTTAACCAGCCCTGGATCATAGCGGTAGGCATAGCTGCCATGTCCTACGGGGATGGTATGGCATCTTTAATTGGAATGAAATATGGTAAAAAGAAATACAATATAACCGGGGATGTTAAGAGCGTAGAGGGGTCTTTAACCATGTTTCTGGTACTGTTGGGAACTCTGTGGATGGTGTTAATCTACTACGGAGTAACAGCCACCCCCCTGGTTATTGTGGCCGTGGCCATGGTGGCTACCATCTTAGAAGGAATAACTCCTAAAGGGCTGGACAACCTTTCAGCCAGCATAGGTGCCGTGGCCACTTATCTGCTGATGACAGGATGATGAGGCTAAAAAACATTAGTTTAGCGGAAAATGATAAATCTGTTCCTATAAATTGAATCTTAAAAAACTGAAATGTGATAAATTGCGTTTTATAGTCGTGGACGGACTGGATGGGTCGGGTAAGAGTACCCACGCCCAGATGATTCATCAAAAGTATCTGGAGAGGGGTGAGAATGTAATCCTCCGGGAACATCCCTCTAATGACAATCACTACGGAATGCAGGCCAAGGAGGCCCTTTTAGGTCGGGGAAAGATTAACAAGATAAAAGCAGCATTTTATTATGCCCTGGATGTTATTCGTTCCGTGAGATTGTACCATCAGGAGGGGGAAACCCTCATCATGGTGCGCTACCTGATGGGAGTGACCTATCTACCCCTGCCCCTGGCGAAATTGCTGTACCGCATCTTCACAGCAGTGCTTCCCACCTCTGATTACATGTTTTTTCTGGATCTAAAACCTGAAGAGGCTCTTAAAAGGTTGTCGGAACGGGACGAAGAGGAGATGTTTGAGAACCTGGAAGATCTTACCGAGGTAAGGGATAAAGCCCTGCAACTGGTTAAAGGATGGCACATCATCAACACCGAGGGAAGTATTGAGGATGTGCAGCAGAGGATTGATTTAATATTGGAAGAACTGAATTCAAGAAATTAAAAAATATATTAGGAGTGGACTGGGCGGGATTTGAACCCGCGGCCTCTGCCTTGCGAAGGCAACGCTCTACCGACTGAGCTACCAGCCCTAAAAGATTAGAAACAACTACTTTTCATCCAGCCCCCACTTCTTGCGGAACTTAAGCTTCTGTTCGGCGTTCATCCAGTGACTGCCATCACAGTAGGGCTTGTTCTCTGATTTACCACAACGACACAGGGTCATACGATTACGAACCTCGTATACCTTTCCGTCGGAGGATTCCACCGGGATGCTTCCCCGGACCCAGATGGGGCCTTCACAATTTTTCTGGGGATCATGAATGAGAACTAGGGATGGTTCGAACTCCTTTTCAAATGCTTCGCCAGTTTCCTTATCCCACAGCACCAGTCTACCCGAGGGGCAGATGGTGGCCTCTTCAATGGCCATTTCTCTGGCCTCAGGATCATCGGATTTCTTTATAAGTTCCCGTATACCTCCTGATCTCAGGCAAAACCGGGAATGATCGCAGAATTCATGGGCATCGGTTAGTTTTAACTGGGGTCCTTCAAATACTTCCGCCTTCTCCAGGTAGGACTTACGATCCGCAGTTTCGGTGCCATCAAAACCAACTTCACTATGGGTGCCATCACAGAAGGGCTTATCCATTGATGCTCCACAACGACACAGACTGTAGACCTCCCGGCGGGGGTGTTCTTTCACTTCAGTAAGCTCCTTGGTGTGGCCTCCTTCATCGGTGACCAGTTTCTGTTCATGAAGCGGTACCCCTCCCTTAACCAAGTAGGGGCCGTCTTTTACTATTTTAATCTTATATCCCTTTTTATCAGCCATACTACCCACTCCTACAAAATTAATTTAGATATTCTCATACACACCTTCCTATTCGGGGAGATAAGATGATTTTAATATCCTCATGAACCTTCCTAACCCCATTGTTGGCGTTGACCACCAAAAAGTTGTTTTTCTGGGCCAATTCCAGATAATTTTCTCTTACCTTCTTTAAGAATTTGGGGTTCTCAAAGTGGTCCTTTCCCTCAAAACGAGAAAGAGCCTTTTTTGCATCCACATCCAGTAGTATGACCAGGTCCGGTTTTTTAATATATCTGTTGATCTCCAGTATCCACTCCGGATCATCCTGATAAGCCAAGCTGGAATAAAAGGAACGATCACTGATTACTATTTGACCCTGCTTCTCCGCATTTCTAATTTTATCCATTAGAATCATCCGGTCTGCAGCGAACAACAGACCCAGTATCCTCTGAATGTGGGGAGTGGTGGCCTTGGAGTCGGTTAACATTTCACGGATGAGCAGTCCGGGAGGAGATTCTGTGGGCTCAAAAACCCTAAAAACCTCTAATCCACATGTCTCCAGCCATTCTCCCAGCATAGCTAGCTGGGTGGACTTTCCAGACCCATCAATTCCTTCCAGACATACGTACATATCATTCACCATAATAATGACCATAAGTAGGGGGATCCGGCTGCGAATGCCAGGAATGTTACGCCCATCCCCATCTTAATCTTTTTTGAGACATTTCTAGTGTTTTTAACCGACTGATCCTTCAATACCCTCACCGCTCCATAGAGAAAGATCAGAATGGCAGGAATGAGAATTATCAGGTAGAACCAGGTGAAGACCCCCCTAATATATAGTAAGGGGCTGGCTAAGCTGGCGATGATCATGAAAAACGCCGCTAACTTCGAAGAAACAACATTTCCATACACTATGGGTAAGGTGGAGGCTCCCTCTGCCTGATCCCCCTTCACATCCTCCATATCCTTCACAATCTCCCGGGCCATGGTCATCAGGAAGGCAAAAAAGCCCAGATAAATTGATACCATGATCTGATCAACTACAATGCCCCCAAATACGAAACATAGACCAGTTAGGAATGATATGGCCAGATTACCAACGATTAGCATTCTTTTAAGGCAATATGCGTACCACATCATCATAAGTGAACTTAAAAGAGCAATAGCTCCTAGGATGGTGTTGATGAGGAAGGCCAGTATTATTCCCACCATAAACAGGGCAGAAGAGTATATTCCCGCAGTTCGGAGTGGAATCCGTCCGGAGGGTATAGGCCTTTCAGGTTTGTTAATGGCATCAATTTTATGATCAAAATAGTCATTGATGGAGTTCCCCGCCCCGGTTACGATGAACACCACTGCACCCGCTAGGAATACGTCCATGGTGAACTGGCCACTTATAATGGCCATTAATAAGATGGCCACCACTGCCATAAGAGCATTAAATGGCCTTAAAATCTCTAGGTAAGCATTCATGGGATCACAATCTTTAATGACTAATCTAAAGTAGATCAGGAGCTTTATAAAAATTAGGAGTTCGGTTAATTATAAAACTATCTGCTATCCCCCTGCTTAGAAGTTAAATTTTTTTCTCTGGAAAGTTCCACGTACCTTAGAGCGTTATCCTTGATCCTGCTGATCTCCTCTTGCCCCAATTGCCTCACTGCCCGAGCAGGAACTCCCAGTATCAAACTGCCCTCTGGAAATTCTTTACCTGCAGTTACCAGGGCGCTGGCCCCCACGATGCTGTTTTTTCTAATGACTGCTCCGTCCAGGATGGTGGAGTTAATGCCGATGATACAGTTTTCCTCGACGGTGCAAGCATGCACCACTGCCGAGTGGCCTACTGTAACAAAATCACCTATTTTGGCAGGAGAATGAACTACACTGTTATCCTGGATATTTGAAGACTCACCAATGGTAATACTCCCCATATCCCCCCTTATAACAGCGTTGTACCATACCGAAGAGTTTTGACCAATTTTAACTTCACCCACAATTTTCGCGCCAGAGAATAGTTTAACTGTCCTGTGAATCATAAAATCCAGCCTCTATCTATAGTATATGAACCCGAAGGCAGATAACAATGACTAGCAATCCAGGAAGTTATGTCTTCCAGGGGGAGGATCATGTCCAAAAGGTTTATACACGAACTTTTAGCACCAGCCGGTTCCATGCCCGCCCTTAAAGCAGCAGCTTCGGTCGGTGCAGATGCAGTGTACCTATCCAGTCAAAAATTTGGGGCTAGACATTATGCTGATAATTTTAGCACCACAGAACTGGAAGATGCATTCAAATACGCCCACCTTAGGGGTTTGAAGGTTTATGTAACGGTAAACACCCTCCAGAAGGATGATGAACTAGTTGAAGTAGCGGATTATCTGTGCTGGCTCTATGAAAAGGGGGCCGATGGAGTGATTGTCCAGGACTTAGGGGTGGCTGGTTTAGCCCGGGATCTGGTTCCCAAACTCCCCCTCCACGCCTCTACACAGATGACCATCCACAACCAGGAAGGGGTAAAATGGGCGGCTGATTTTGGGTTTAAAAGAGTTATCCTGGCCAGAGAAATGGATCTGGGTGAAATAAAAAGGATGCCCCGTGAACTTCAGAAACGGGTGGAGATGGAAGTGTTCATACACGGAGCACTGTGCTATTCCTACTCGGGCCAGTGTCTTTTCTCGTCCCTGATTGGGGGTAGAAGCGGCAACCGTGGTATGTGCGCCCAGCCCTGCCGTAAAATTTACCAATTAGTCACTGGCCAGAGAGACCAGTACGGAAAGCCAATAGAACTTACTGAAGTACCCCTGGAGGGGGATTATCTGCTCTCTACCCGGGATCTTTCCGTGTACCCCTACCTGGAGGAAGTGGTCAATTCCCCTATTTCTTCCCTGAAGATTGAAGGCCGAATGCGTTCACCGGAATACGTGGCCCTGGTAGTAAGTACCTACCGTAAAGCCCTGGAATCAATTAACAAAGGGGTTTGGAAGCCCCAAAAGAGTGATATTGAAAATTTAAAGCTGGCCTTCAATCGAGGATTCACCAGGGGCCATATCCTGGAAGCAAATGTGGGAAGTACCATGGAAAGGAGAAGTCCTGGAAATAGGGGGCTGTATCTGGGTCAGGTGACCCACTGGGATCCGGTTTCTCAGATGGCCACCCTGAAGCTGGAAAGTTCCAACCTTCCTGAACAGGGGGATGGCCTGGTTTTCACCACCAGTACCGGGGAGAAGATGGTGGGAATGAGGCTTGACAATACACCACCCCTGAAGCAGGGCAGGGCGCTTATAAAGCCTCCTCGGAGGGTTCAGCCCGGGTATAAAGTGTTCATGACCCGTAAAGATGCTCTTCAGAGGTGGGCTGCCGGTTTAATAAAAAAATCGGTACAGCCCATCATTAGTCTGGATCTACAACTGACATGGGATGATGAGATTATACCAGTTATAAAAGGACAGATAATCACTGTTGAAGGTGATAAAATTCATATAACGTACAGGGCTAAGTTTGCCATGGAATCAGCCAAAAAACGTCCCCTGAGTGAGACACAGATCCGTGAACAGTTGCTAAAAACAGGAGGCACCATCTTCAACATCCGATCTTTGCAAATTGATTATCCTGGCGGTTTATTCTCTCCGTTATCCAGTTTAAACCGTTTAAGAAGAGATTTCCTGGAAGAGGTGGAGGAGATGTTGATTGACCGCCACCAGCCGGATAGTGTGGAACTGAAACCTATCCAGTATAATCTTAAGAGAATGAAAAAAGAGTTAACACAGGATTTACAGGTGCCGGCCCTCCCCTCAACTCCAAACATGGTGGCCTGGATCTCGGATCTGGAATCGCTATCTAAAGCTGTGGAGGGGAATTGTAAACTAGCCTACCTTCAGGTTCCCATAAATCTAAAGTCCAATAAGGAGGCTCGAAAGCTCCTAAAGTCAATAAAAAAAGCCATTAATATAGTTGATGATTCCGAGACCGAACTGATCTGGAAGTGGCCTTTAATCACCCCCCACAGTCTTTTAAAAAAGTTAGACCCCATTCTAAATGAATTAGTTGATCTGGGCCTGACAGGAGTTATGGTGGATGGATTGGGGGCAGCTGAAGTGGTTAATACTCGTGAAAGATCCTTGAAGTTATATGGTTCTACTGGACTTAATATCTGGAACCATCGGACCATAAAGGAGTTGGTAGAAACTTTCCAGGGCCTAACTATTTCTCCTGAACTCTCCATTGACGATCTGAAGAGTCTTACCCGTTTAAAACATTCCAGAAGGTTGGCTACAAAAATGGAGATCCTAGTCCAGGGCAACCAGGAGGTACTGATCAGCCAGGACACCCTGGGCCCAGCTGAAGAAAAGACTAAGTATGATGATAACATTTTCTGGGGGATCAAGGATAATAAGGACCACATATTTCCAGTAAGATGGGGCCCAGAAGGTCGTACCCACATATTTAACTCAGTGGAACTCTGTTTAATTGATCATCTGCCCCGCCTCCTGAAGATGGGCTTTGATGGACTGGTTATTGATGCCCGGGGAAAGCCAGCTCTTTACACCGAAGAGATGACCGGTTTATACCAGGAAGCTCTGAAGATATGCCTGAGGAAACCTTCAAATCTATATAATAGTCTTAGAAACCTGAAAAAGGAGGTAAAAATGAGATCAACTGGAGGAATTACCAGTGGTAACATCTTAAGGGGAGTGGTGGATTAGAGGGGAAGGTTAAGCCATTCAAAGATCCCCATCATTTTTAGGGAAATGTAAACCAGGACCACGATGAATATGTACCTTAGATGTTTTCCAGGGAGCCTATGCGAAGTAATAACCCCTAACTGAGCCATGGGGATGCTGGTCAAAGCCAGGGCCATAAATTGTACCAGGTTCACGTATCCCACAGAATATGGGGGTAATCCCTGGACAGAAAGACCCTGTAAAATGTATATGATAATTCCACCCATGGAGGATATTATGATGACAACCGTGGAGGTCCCAATGGCCTTGTGAATATCGAATCTTAATAGAAGGGTCAATATGGGCACCATTATCACCCCACCACCAATACCCAGCAACCCGGCGATGAGGCCAACTAGAAATCCCCAGAATAAATATGAAGAGTCTTTATGGGTTTTTTCATCTTTTTTTTGAGGTAAATGGGTCCGGAGCATCCACAGGGCACTGACGAAGATCACCATTCCGGATATTATTCTTAAAACTTCAACCGGCATATTGGTCGCCAAAAGAGCCCCTAATAATCCCCCTATAAACCCGGTTATCCCCATAATTAAAGCGGGTCGGATAAGTACCGCACCTTTACGTTTATGACCCCAAGCACCGCTGATGGTCGTGGGAAGGATGACCGCCAGGCTTGTGCCAAAGGCCACCCGGATGGCTATGTTTGGATCCACACCTAAAGCCATCAAGAGGAAGAACTGTACTGGCCCCATTATGAAACCACCCCCCACACCCAGCAAGCCCGAGGTGAATCCCACCAAGACTCCGGTCAATGCTAAAATCAGAAGGTAAACTGTTAAATCCATCTTTTAAAGATCTCCCCTTTTATCAGCCAGGATTAGAATTTAGTTGATTACTTAGCTTACTTTATCTTTAACTTTCTATTAATAATCTATTAATTGTCTACCGTGGGTGAAAATTGATTAAACGCTTGCGATAGACTAATTTAGAGGATTAATTAATTTGGTAATCTTTAAAAATGTTCCTGAGATTTCGATGGAAGCAAACTCTAACACGATAAAATCATTAATAGGTGGAAGATCAAGGATATCTAAAGGTGTAAGATTTGGAATTGCGTAATATCAAGGGTATTGGGGAGCGGATGGCCCAACGTATAGAGAGGGAATTCGGGGGTGAAGATGCATTCCTGGAGGCAGCTCTTAACTACGAGGTGGATCGGCTGGCTCGCATTGAGGGGATCAGTCAACGTCGGGCTGTAGAGATAATCAACGAAGTTCTCGGTAATCCTACCCAGAAATTTCTAAAAACGGAACGAGCCATTCAGCTCTATGAAGACATCATTAAAAAGATTCTTGAACAGGCCAGTTCCGACTATGCCCAGAATCGGGTTCTACTTCTAAGTCCAACCAAGGATCTCAAAAAAATCCGGGAAAGACTGGATAGGGTAATGGAAGCCAAAGAGATTGTGGGAAAACTGCCGCAGAAGGATATCCAAAAGCTTTTGAAAAGGATAAACCACCTGAAAAATCCAAGCCCCCGGGTTGAACCAGGACAGGCCCTTTTAGTTGAGAGTAAAAAGGATTACGAAACTCTTTTAGAACGAGAACTCCACCGTTACATCTCCATTATGACCCTGGATGAATTAGAAAGCATTCATGAGTACGAACTGGTGGTTTACGCTTATAACGACGGTTTTTTAGAAATGGATGATGCCCCTAATATGGCTATGGTGCCCCTAGATGCTGCAGATGGGGAACTGGTGCCGGGTAAGGTGCTCTCCTACTACCAGCTCAACCAGGACATCATTGAAAACGCAGCTAAGCTAAGGGATATGCTAGGCTGGAGTTCTATCCTGCCGGATGTGATGGGCATCCTGAATTCTACAAAGTGCAGTCAAGTGGATGAGGCCAGCTTCAACCAGGCCGTGGATGAGGCTAAGGCCACCGCCGACCAGAAGATGAAGGACGCCATTAAAAGGGTGGAGTTATCCGGCCAGGAGGTCTTAGATCTTCTAAACAGTGGGATGCCAGAGAAGATCAAGGATATCCTAGATGAGGTTCTGGAAGAGGCCCAACAGGAAATCTACACCAAAACTGGCCGTAGTTTTAACCCCTTTCTGGCCAAGTATCCCCTGGAAGTTGATGATGAAGAGATGGATCGGGTCCGGAAACAGGAGATTGGACGACAACAATTAAAAGCCTTCGAACACAGGGTGACGGCGGCTAAAGAACTTTCTTTGTTACAGGAAAAGGTTGAAAGGGAGGTTAAAGAAGTCCTGGAGTTTGACTACCAGTTCACCCTGGGGAGCTTTGCCCATAAATACAATCTGCAGGAACCGGTCATCACCGATGGTTTCGGCTTTGAAGAAGCTATAAATCTGGATCTGGCCCTTTACGAGAAATCACAACGAATAAGTTACCAACTCCAACATCCAGATAACGTGGTGCTGTTAACCGGGGCCAACAGCGGAGGAAAAACCACCTTACTGGAGACCCTGGCCCAGATATCCATACTAACCCAGATGGGACTGCCGGTTCCGGCGACGATGGCCCGGGTGAGGTTGATTGATGAATTATATTTCTTTTCCAAGAAGCGTGCCCTAGATGCCGGTGCCTTTGAATCCTTTCTTCGGAACTTTATACCAATAGCCACCCATGATACAGATAAATTGGTCCTACTGGATGAGCTGGAAGCCATAACCGAGTTGGAGGCAGCGGTGAAGATCATATCCAGTTTCATGGACCTCATCCGGGATTCGGGAAGTCATGCTGTGATCGTCACCCACCTGGCCCGGGAGATACTTAAATATACCCAGGTGCGTGTGGACGGCATCGAGGCCAGTGGACTGGACGAAGAATATAACCTGGTGGTGGACCGAACCCCAAGGATGAATTATCTGGCCCGCAGCACGCCTGAACTCATCCTCCGGAGGGTTTATGAGAAGTCAGACGGAAAAGTAAAAGATATCTATGGGAAGATGCTGGAACTTTTTGAATCCCAGGAAGATAAGTAAAAAAAATTCAATTCTAAAAAAATAGGAGAAGATAATAATCTAGTTAATCTCCTAAAAGCTCTTCTACCCTATCCTTTTTCATTTCCAGTATAACATAATCGCCTATGTGCTTAATATCCTCATCAGAGATCATTAAATTCTTTTTACGGAACGCAGAACCAGTGGAGATTACGACATTATGAATCAGGCAGCCCTTGGGGTCGATGAGCATATCCTCCACCTTACCAATGATCATGGCATCCTCGGACAGTACCTCCTTCCCTAGGAAGGTTTTCAACAGGTCACCCTCCAGGGGCAGTTGTTCTATTTTATCCACTTTGCCCTTGGCTTCGATACCCACCTCATCCAGGGTAAGCTGCATGTAATCCCCTATTTCAGCGATCTCATCACTAACCACGGCAAAGTAGTTCTTTTTAAGGGCGGAGCCTGTTCCCACAATGACCTTATCCACCAGACATTTTTTTATGGTCACCGAAATATCCACCACCTTTCCAACTTCCCGGGCTTGCTTGTCAATTACCACAGTTCCTATAAACTCTGTTGCTTTCATCCTAATCTACCTCCATACAGATCCAATTCACCATATAACCTATGACTCTAGATCAAAAAAATAATATTTATTAAATTCGATTATTGATGGCCACATAACATGCACTGGCCGCCCGATTAAGATCAGCTTGTACGTAAGAAGGATCTCTGTTGGTCATCCAGCTGTTCCAACTGTATTGTCCCTTTAGATGACCATTGGCCATGAGAGTTTTTAGATTCCCGGATTTATAAGTTAGTTGGGGAGTTAGTAAAGTAGCTTGGACTTCATATAAAGTGTGATATCCCGTTGTGGCACTTACACAGTGAGGGGCGCAGAAGCTGTCGGATACATAATGGGAAGCCACCCCAAAGGAGTAACTGGCCTGTTCATAGTCTCCATTTTTATAGGCTAACTCTCCACGGTCTAGCCAGTAATCTACCTTAGTATAGCTGGCCGGATAGTGGTGATAACTGAAGTCGAAGAATTTGAAGTCAGGATCATCCGAGCCGCTTCTCATTATCTCCAAACTCAGATTTTGTTGAGCATCCGTCGGTAGGGAATAATATACTACATCCACTATGTCATCATGGGTAACAGTGGTCCAGGCCACAGCGGTGGGTGCCTGTATAAGGGCGAACATCAAAACTAGAAGCAGACTTGCTAAGATTTTTATCATGATAAATACCGGTAAACGTGTTGATAATCTATTTGAAGAATATGCATTTTAATATGATTTTTAATTAAAGATTTGTTAATTTCGATTAGGATATAAAGTTATCGCTTCCTAAAGTTTCTATTGTCAATCGATACTCAAGTTTCTTCATCTGAATTGGCGGCTGCAAATTCTATTTCGGCTTCCAGTTCTTCAACTATGGTGGGTTCCTTTCCCTCCCTCTCCGCCCTCTTAATGAGCCACACTCCTAACAGGGCCCCCAGAAGGGCGCCGAAAAGATCATACCATAGGTCCTGCATAGTATCATTTAGGGGAGGGGCAAGATTAGAACCCTGGGTAAAGCCAGTTGGGAGCCATTCTCCTACCACAGGATACAAAATCTGGTCATAAAAATATTCTGACATCTCCAGGGCCGCACCCGTGCCCATGACCACCATGACAATGATGGCAAACATGACTCCCAGACTGGCCTGCAGACGGCCCAGGGCGTAAAAGGTGTAGATGATCATCATCCCAATAAGACCCAGAACAGCCGGTACCAGGATGTGCATGAACTTATCATAATAATCGAAACGGGTATAGAAACTATTGGCATCAGCCAGGATCAGCTCTAAAAATACTACCAATAAAAAAAGAATCTCTATCTCCACTGGAATATGGCATACGCGGTTGGCGGTGACATATTGTGGCCAGGTGATAATGGCCAGGGCTATAAAAGCCAGCACACCAAAAAATACCTCGCCAACGAGTATCGCGGCCACTGCACCAATAATTAGTATAATGCGCAGGAACCATTTTAGGTATTGCTTCCAGGGCCTTATTTCGCCAAAATCAGGGGGCATGGCGCAAGATTTACTCATTCTCTTTTCACCTTAACTAGATCATAATTGTATAGTTACATACCTTTATAAATCTGATATTAAATTTATGTTTACCGACCAGTTCTAAAAAGGGTAAGTAAAAATGTGTATAATGGGAATAGACCTTGCCGGCATGGAAAAGAACCCCAGTGGTATCTGTATCATTGAAGGGGATAATATCCTCCTTAAAACTAGTTATACAGATAAAGAAATCATTGAAACAGTGCAGACGTCTCTTCCTGAATTGATTGTAATTGACGCCCCATTATCCCTTCCTCGGGGCCGATGCTGCCTGGAAAAGGAATGTGTATGTGCATCGGGGGGACATTTTCGGCAGTGTGAAGTAGAAATACGGCGTTATGGCCCGGTTCTACCCCTTAACTTTCGGGGTATGAAGATGTTGACCATGCGGGGCATCTCCCTCAAGGAGAAACTGGAGGGTTACACCTTACTGGAGACCCATCCCCGTACCGTTCAGAAGATGCTGGGAATTACCGATTTAATCCAGTATGTTAAAGATCGTTTTGAGCTTGATGTTAAGCCCAGTGCACATGAGTTAGACGGTTTTCTGGCAGCCTTAACCGGTCTTTCATACCTAGAGGATTGTTACATGGAATTAGGTGACCCGCAGGAAGGCACCATTATTCTTCCTGAGAAGGATTGCGCAATTCTTCTAGAAATCATTAAATGAGGATGGGTATTCTTTCTAAAATCTTTTAACTTTTAATTCATTCCCTCCTTGGAGGAGTGATCTTTATTCCATATTCCGAAACTCTCTTCCAGTTTTATATTTATCTTATAAGCATGTCGAAGAAAAAATTTTATAGAACTAAGTTCTATATAGAAATAGATTTTTAAAACCATAAAAATAATTCTAAAGGAGATTTATATAGTAATTAAGATCTAAAAAACCAAGAATTCCCAGTTTGTAATTTAAATCGATGATTTAGAATGAGAAAGAAGTGGGTGAATAATTATGGATGAAAATAGCAAACAAACTGCTAGCCATGGTGCAACGAACCTTGACTGGTGGCCTAACCAGTTGAATCTCGACATACTGCGCCAGCATTCCTCGAAGTCAAATCCGATGGGCGAAGATTTCAACTACGCTGAAGAATTCAAGAGTCTCGACTTCGGAGCCTTGAAGAAGGACCTGCATGAACTTATGACGGATTCACAGGACTGGTGGCCGGCGGACTTTGGCCACTATGGACCTTTATTCATCCGCATGGCGTGGCACAGCGCCGGTACCTACCGTGTCAGCGATGGTCGTGGAGGAGGGGGCAATGGTAATCAGCGCTTTCCACCTCTAAGCAGCTGGCCTGACAACACCAACCTCGACAAGGCACGCCGACTGCTCTGGCCCATCAAACAGAAGTACGGCCGTAAAATTTCCTGGGCCGACCTCTTGATTCTCGTCGGTAATGTCGCCCTGGAATCCATGGGTTTTCAGACCTTCGGTTTCGGTGGCGGGCGTGAGGACATCTGGGAACCGGAGAAGGATATATACTGGGGTTCCGAGAAAGAGTGGCTTACAGACGAGCGCCATACCGGTGACCGGGAACTCGAGAATCCCCTCGCAGCACTGGAGATGGGCCTGATTTATGTAAACCCGGAAGGCCCCAACGGCGAACCAGACCCCATTGCGGCGGCGCATGACATCCGAGAGAGCTTTAGTCGCATGGCCATGAACGACGAGGAGACAGTGGCCCTCATTGCGGGTGGCCACGCCTTTGGGAAGACTCACGGTGCAGGCGATCCAGAGTGTGTGGGCCCGGAGCCAGAAGCCGCTCCCATCCAGGAGCAGGGCTTGGGCTGGAAGAGCAGCTTCGGCACCGGTAAAGGCAACGACACCATTACCGGCGGCCCGGAAGTTATCTGGACCAACACGCCCACCACGTGGGATAACAACTTCTTCCGGATCTTATTTGAATTCGAATGGGAGCTGACGAAGAGCCCAGCCGGTGCCTACCAGTGGAAGCCGAAGGGTGATGCAGGCGTCGATACCGTTCCTGATCCCCATGACCCGTCAAAGCGTCGCACCCCAGGCATGCTGACCACCGACCTCTCCTTGCGGTTCGACCCCATCTATGAAAAGATCTCACGGCGATTCTACGAGAACCCGGACCAGCTTGCAGACGCCTTCGCCCGTGCCTGGTTTAAGCTGATCCACCGTGACATGGGGCCACGGACCCGCTATCTCGGCCCGGAGGTACCGGATGAGGAGCTCATCTGGCAGGACCCCATCCCTACCGTTAATCACGAACTGATCGATGAAGAAGATATCACCACCCTTAAGGGCAGGATACTGGCTTCTGAACTGTCAGTTTCAGAGCTGGTCTCCACCGCCTGGGCCTCAGCATCCACCTTCCGTGGCTCCGATAAGCGTGGCGGTGCCAATGGTGCCCGCATTCGCCTGGCACCACAGAAGGACTGGGAAGTAAACCAATCAGACCAGCTAGCCAAAGTACTCGAGGTACTGGAGGGCATCCAGAGCGAATTTAACGAAGCCCAGTCAGGCGATAAGAAGGTGTCGCTGGCCGATCTCATCGTTTTAGCTGGTTGTGCGGGTGTGGAAGAGGCTGCTCGAAATGCTGGCCTCGATGTAACGGTGCCCTTCACACCGGGACGTATGGACGCCCTGGAGGAACAGACCGATGTGGATTCTTTTGCCGTTCTTGAACCGGTCGCAGACGGCTTCCGCAATTATCAGAAGACTCAGTACGCTGTTAGGCCCGAAGAGTTGCTGGTGGACAAAGCGCAACTTTTGACTTTGACCCCTCCTGAGATGACGGTTCTCATTGGAGGCATGCGTGTCCTGAATGCCAACTTTGAAGGGTCCCAGCATGGTGTCTTCACTAATCAGCCCGAGACGCTCACCAATGATTTCTTCGTGAATTTGTTGGATATGAGAACAGAATGGACTGCATCCCCGGATGACGATAATGTGTTCGAAGGGCGGGATCGATCTACAGGTGAACTCAAGTGGACCGCTACTCGGGTGGACCTCATCTTCGGTTCAAACTCCGAACTTCGGGCCTTGGCGGAAGTCTATGCCTGTGAGGACTCCCAGGAGAAGTTCGTCCACGACTTTATAATGGCTTGGGATAAGGTTATGATGCTGGACCGGTTCGATTTGGCCTGATGGTAAAAACGAAGATCAATAAGTTAAATCTTTTTAATTTTTTTTCTTTTTACCAAAAAAAGCTTATTAAACGACCATTTCCCTGAATGCATTACTAATAGTACCACTTTCTGTCCCTAAAATTCTTTCAACAAAATCGAAAATTACCATGAATTTCCTTTTAATTTCATCAGGGTTATGATCAGCACTATCTATTCCCTGTAAAACCATGCCTGAGATCCCATTAAATGCTTTGGCAGCGTCTTCCGGATATGAAGTGTTGAAAATCCCTTCCTCAACACCTTCTTTAAATATGTGGGCTAATGGTGCTACTGTTTGAAGAGGTATTCTTTGTTGGAATTTACGTTGCAGGTGAAGGTTCTTTTCATCATGGACGTACTGCATGATACCTATTGTATCACCACTAAATGACAATGAAAAATGGAAAATTTTTACCAGTTTTTCTATAGGATTTAGATTTTCGTCTTTAGAGATTTTTTCCATGCTTTCGACGATAATACTGATATATTTGTCAGTTATTTCGTCTAAAACTGCTTCTTTGGATTTAAAATAATAGTAAAAAGTGCCCTGAGCAACTCCTGCTATTTTTACGATGTCACTGACCATGGTCTGTTCATAGCCCTTCTCGAGAAATAGTTGTTCAGCAATATCGCTGAGCTCTTTGTGTCTTTCTTCTGGACTCTTGGTTACACGAATAAAATCATCCCCCATTGAATATACCTAATTGATAGCTATTTTCCATTTGTATTTGTTGCAGATTCGATTGCCCTTACTGCACTCTTCAAACCATCTTCTTCGCGTGTTTTATGACCTAATTTCACAGCATTTTCCCTAATTAGATGATTATCCAGAGCTTCTACAATTGCCTTAGACAATTTATCCGCGGTAAGCTCCTTTCTAGGTATGGGGCGCGTTGCAACTCCAAGAGAATGAATACGCTCGGCCCAGGCAAACTGGTCAATCATATATGGCACGGGAATAGAAGGCAACCCTGCTTTTAGTACTTCAGCAGTCGTGCCCAGACCACAGTGATGAACAACACAAGAACAATAACCAAACAACCAATCGAAGGGAATCTCATGAACCAAATAAATGTGATCTGGAATTTTACCCGCATACTTTTTTGTATTTAGGATAATCGCCCTGGAACCTGTTATCCGGACTGCTTCAAAAAGAATCTTCAAGAGCGAAATATTATCTTCTTCACTCCAACCTGCAGACCCAAAACTAATGAATATTGGTTTTTCGCCGTTTTCTATAAACTTTTGAAGATCTTCGGGAGGAAAATAACTTGAAGGAACCTCCAAATACCAATAACCTGAAATTACATTCTTAGATGTCCAGTTATCACTTGGCTTAACTACATGCTGACTCATTGGTAAAAGTATCAATTGAGGATTGTTTGATTTACTGGAAGGGGGAGCACCTATTTCTTTCCTGAATTGCTCATATTTTTTCCCTATTAAGAAATATAGGGCTATTTTTTCCACCATTAATCCCATATTTAGTCTCATATTTTTGGAAAATTTCTTCTCTGCCATGGTGGGATCGATTACCACACTGATAAAGGTTTTATTTGCCTTATCGGCTTCAGCTAGACCAAAACTCCCATATCCTATTATCACATCATAAAGAGGGCAGAGT